>NZ_JBRJGP010000006.1:0-223301 GCF_053628555.1 Roseovarius sp. MBR-79
TGTCTCGGTCCCAACATTGCTCAATTCTCCCGCTGGTCAGAAGAAGTGAATCAGCAACTTACGCTTCGATCAAGCACGAGTTTTTCAACAAAATAGGCCAAGAACGGCCACTCGCCACGGTACCGGGCACCTCGTGTCGGGTACCGGACACTAGGGTGCAAATCCGATCCGGTGCAGGTGGATTTCATGCGCCGGATGCTTCTCGGCGTTGAGAACCCGCCCATTGTGATGGTTGAAGAGCGCCCGCCAATAGGGCTGGATGATCACGCCTTCCTCGCGCAGGATGGTCTGAAGCCGCGCCATGACCGCGCGCCGCGCGACCGTGTCCACAAGCCCCGTGGCCTGATCCAGAAGCGCGTCGAATTCCGCATCGCTGAAGCCGGTCTCGTTCCACGCAGCCCCCGTGCGATAGGCAAGGCCAAGCGCCTGAACGTCCAGCGGTCGGTGGTTCCATTGCGTGCCCGAGAACGGGTAGGCGCGCCAGTTGGCCCAGAAACTGGCCCCCGGCACGATGCGCCGCTGCACCCGCAGCCCCGCGTCGCGCAACTGCGCTGCCACCGCGTCGCCGGTGTTGCGCTGCCATTCGTCATCGACGGTGACAAGCTCGTGGCGAAAGCCCAGAAGCCCGGCCTCCGTGACAAGGCGGCGCGCCTCGGCGGGGTCATGGGGCGCGGGGCCAAGATCGGCATGGGCAGGGTGCAGGGGGCTGACATGGTCGTTTTCGGCCACCGTGCCGCGCCCGTCATGGCCCAGTTCCAGACAGATGGCATTGTCGACGGCCAGCGCCAGCGCGCGGCGCACGCCACGGCGGGCATAGGGGTTGGTGCCCACCATCCGGTCCCCCTGCATGCCGCGAAACACGATGGTGGCCGCACTCGGCGTCTCGGTCGCCTGCCAGCCGATCGCGTCCATCGCCGGGACAAAGGCACCGACGCTCTCGTAGAGGAGGTCGATCTCACCCGCCTCGGCGGCGGCAAGCCATGTCGCGGGGTTGGTGCCCAGGTCGATGAATTCCACCCGGTCGAGCCATGGCCCGCCAAGCACCGCGCTGCCCCACCAGTCATGGGTGGTATCGCGCTCGAGGATGCAGCGATGCCCGACCTCGAGGCTCACGGGCCGGAACGGCCCGGTGCCGATGCCATGCTCAAACGGGTCGCCCTCCTCATAGCTCGGGTGGGTGACGGCTGCGGGATAGTCCGAGAAATTGGCGATGAGCGCGATATCCGGTTTGGCAAGGACCAGATCGACGGTGAGCGGATCGCGCACCGTGATGGCACCGTCGCGCGCGCGGCCCGTCGCCGGGTCGATCAGCCCGGCGCAGCGCGTGGCCATGGAATTGCCCGGCGCGGTGCTGTCGCACCAGCGGGTAACATTATGGGCGACATCGGCGGCGGTGAAGGCATCGCCGTTGTTCCAGCGCACGCCCGGGCGCAGGCGAAGCCGGTAGCGGGTGGCGTTGTCGCTCACCTCCCACCCCTCCAGCAACATGCCGTGAAAGCTACCGTCGCGGCGGTATTCCACGAGATATTCGAGAAATCCGCGCGTCTGGTTGGCCATTTCGCTCCAGTCATAGGCGCGTGGATCGCGGAGCGCCTTGACGCTTTGCTGGATGCGCAGGGTGCCGCCCCGCACGGGCGTTGCGGCATATGCGGCGCGTGGCAAACCGCCAAGCGTATAGGCCGCCGCCGCCCCAAGCCCGAGCGCCGTGGCCCGGCTGAGAAATTCGCGCCGCCCGAGACGTCCGCTGCGCAGGTCGCGCAAGAGGCCGTCGGTGGCAGGATGGCGGGACGGGGCACGGCGCGGCATGGCGGTGGCTTTCGCTTGGCGGTGGGGCCATTAGACATGGGCCGCACTGCGGGCGCAACCCGTGAGCGGGGTCAGAGAGCCGGTTTCGTGCGCAGACGGGCGCGCGCGGCGCTGCGCAGTTGCGACGGCGTGTGCCCGGTATGATGCAGGATGAAGCGCGAGAAATAGGCGGCGCTGCCGAAGCCGAGACTGGCGGCGATGTCGGCCATCGGGCGCGCGGTGGTCTCGATGAGGTCGCGCGCGGCATGGAGGCTGCGTTGGGTCAGCAGGTCGGCCGCGCTCAGCCCCGAGAGCCTGCGACAGGTGCGCGTCAGATGGGTGGGTGTGACGCCAAGGTTGCGGGCGTGATCGGCCACGCTCAGCCCCTCGCCAAGATGGCGCTCGATCAGGGCCGCATAGGCGCGCACCAGCCGTTCGGCGGCAGGGGGGCGCGGCTCTTGGGGATGGGCGATGAGGGCACGGCGCAGCCAGACGCTCATCTGTGCGGCAAGCGCGTCGAGCACCTCGCTCGCGAACGGGCGCGCGTCGTTCTGTTCGCGGCTCATCGCCTCGAAGAGCAGGGTCAATTCGTTCTGGCCCGTCACATCGCGGATGCGCAGATGGTGCGGGCTGTCGGGCATGGGCGCGGCGCTGTGCCGGGGAATCTCGCAGACGAGACCGAAGCCGGTCTTGCCCGTCTCGAGCGAGAACATCGTGCCCGCAGGCAGCACCAGCGCGTTATGCACGCCAAGCCCGCGCCGCACCCCTTCCACGATCGCCAGACCCTGCCCGCGCGTGATCCAGACCAGCGCCGGATCGGGGCAGGCATGTTGCAGCGCAAGCCGCCAGTCGCTTCCCTGCGCCCATTGCACCAGGGTCATCACGCGGGCATGTGTCATGCGGCGACCCCATGAGTGAAAGGTTTATTCAGTGAAAGTAATGACCGAAATATTCCACGCTGTCAGCCCATAATAGCAGAAAATCCATATTTACCGTTGCCGTCGCGCCATGAAGGCCAGCCGCTCGAAGAGATGCACATCCTGTTCGTTCTTCAAAAGCGCGCCGTGGAGCCTTGGCAGGGCATCCGCCCCGTCGCGGCGCAGGTCCTCGGGCGCCAGATCTTCGGCCAGCAGCAGCTTGAGCCAGTCGAGCACCTCCGAGGTCGAGGGTTTCTTCTTCAACCCCGGCTGCTCGCGGATTTCGTAGAATTGCGTGAGCGCGGTGGTCAGAAGCGCCTCCTTGATGCCGGGATGGTGGACGGCGACGATGCGCTTCATCGTCTCGGGATCGGGGAAGCGGATGTAATGGAAAAAGCACCGCCGCAGAAACGCGTCGGGCAGTTCCTTTTCGTTGTTCGAGGTGATGATGATGACCGGGCGGTGGCGCGCGCGGATCGTCTCGCCGGTCTCGTAGACGTGGAATTCCATCCGGTCGAGTTCCTGCAACAGGTCGTTGGGAAACTCGATATCGGCCTTGTCGATCTCGTCGATGAGCAGCACGACGCGCGCCTCGGACGCGAACGCCTCCCAGAGCTTTCCGCGGCGGATGTAATTGGCCACGTCATGCACCCGCTCGTCGCCCAACTGACTGTCGCGCAGGCGCGAGACGGCATCGTATTCATAAAGGCCCTGCGCCGCGCGCGTGGTTGATTTCACATGCCACTCGATCAGCCGCATGCCGAGCGCCTGCGCCACCTGTCGCGCCAGTTCGGTCTTGCCGGTGCCCGGCTCGCCCTTGACCAGAAGGGGCCGCTCCAGCGTCACGGCGGCATTGACCGCAACGGTCAGGTCACGGGTCGCCACATAGGCTTCGGTTCCCTCGAATTTCATCGCTGTATCAATCCTTTCGCGCATCAGGGCGGAGCGTCTTGCGGGGAAACTAATGGGTTCGCGGCGTCACATCAATGGCGCGTGATTGGCTAGTGACAATCCCCGACCCTGCGTGTAATTGAGCGCTCGAAGACAGAAATTGTCTGGGGAGTGACGAATGCCGGACACGGGCCTTG
Source organism: Roseovarius sp. MBR-79 (assembly GCF_053628555.1). Taxonomy (NCBI): domain Bacteria; kingdom Pseudomonadati; phylum Pseudomonadota; class Alphaproteobacteria; order Rhodobacterales; family Roseobacteraceae; genus Roseovarius; species Roseovarius sp. MBR-79. The sequence goes on from NZ_JBRJGP010000006.1 coordinate 3,791, forward strand.
ATGAGGGGATCGAGATGAAAGCCGAAGTGTTCTTGCCTGAGGATTATCAGCCGGCGGAGGACGAGCCGTTCATGAACCAACGGCAGCTTGAATATTTCCGCCGCAAGCTGGTGAACTGGCGGCTCGAATTGCTGGAGGGCAGCCGCGAGACGATCGAAGCGCTGCAGGACGGCACGCGCGCGATACCGGATGTGGCCGACCGCGCCAGCGAAGAGACGGACCGCGCTCTGGAATTGCGCACCCGGGACCGCCAGCGCAAGCTGGTGATCAAGATCGATGCGGCGCTGCGACGGATCGAAGAGGGGGAATTCGGCTATTGCGAGAAAACGGGCGAGCCGATCAGCCTCAAGCGGCTCGATGCGCGCCCCATCGCCACGATGACGCTGGAAGCGCAGGAGCGTCACGAGCGGCGCGAAAAGGTGCACCGCGACGAGTGAGGCGCGCCGCCTCGGTTTGTGGCAGGGATCACGCGCGCCGGGGCCATGTCTCCGGCGCGTGTCGTTTCGGGAAAGGGGTCGATGCGGCTCGACGACACGAAAATCGCCGTGATCGGCGCAGGGATCGGCGGGCTTGCGGTGGCGCGCGCGCTGGCGTTGCGCGGTGCGGATGTGACGGTGATGGAGCAGGCCGCCGAAATCGCCGAGGTCGGTGCCGGGCTTCAGATCAGCCCGAACGGGTTTGCCGTGCTGGCCGCGCTTGGGTTGGGGGATGCCCTGCGCTCGATGCGCGGCGCGGCGGTGCAGCTCTGCGACTATCGCGGCGGCGAGGTGCTGCGGCTCGATCTCGGGCGGCTGGCGCGGGCCGACTATCATTTTGTGCACCGCGCCGACCTGATCGACCTCCTGGCCGAGGGCGCGCGGTCGGCGGGCGTGCGGTTCCGGTTGTTGCAGAAGGTGACGGGCGTGGCACCGGGGGCGCGCCCGCGTGTCGAGACGGCAAGCGGCGCCGCTTTCGAGGCGGATCTGGTGATCGGGGCCGACGGGCTGCATTCGGTGGCGCGCACCGCGCTCAATGGCATCACCGCGCCGTTCTTCACCCGGCAGGTGGCGTGGCGCGCGCTCATCCCCAACCACACGGGGCGCGGGCCGGAGGTGCGCGTGCATATGGGGCCGCTGCGGCATGTGGTCAGTTATCCGTTGCGCGAGGGCAGTCTTCTCAACCTTGTCGCGGTGCAGGAGCGCGCGGCCTGGACCTCGGAAAGCTGGAGCCAGACCGACGACCCGCAGGCGTTGCGCGCGGCCTTCGCCGATTTCGGCGGCGAGGTGCGCGAGATGCTGGCGGCGGTCGGGACGGTGCATCTGTGGGGTCTCTTCCGGCATCCGGTGGCGCGGGTCTGGCACCGGGGCGGGGTGGCGATCCTGGGTGATGCGGCCCATCCCACCTTGCCCTTCATGGCGCAGGGGGCCTGCATGGCGCTGGAGGATGCCTGGGTTCTGGCCGATGCGCTGACCCGGGCGGAGACAGTCGGGGACGGGCTGGCGCGCTATCAGGCACGGCGCGAGGGCCGCGCCCGCCGCGTGGTCGAGGCGGCAAGCCGCAATGCGTGGAAATATCACCTCAGTTTTCCGCCGCTCCGCTGGGCCGCGCATACCGCGCTGCGCGCAGGCGGTGCGCTGGCACCCGAACGCATGGTCCGGCAATTCGACTGGATTTACGCCCATGACGTAACGCGCGGGGCGGCCTGAGCGCTCAGGCGTCGCGCCACGCGCCAGGGGCAAGACCGTCAAGGGCCCACTCGCCAATCCGCCAGCGCACAAGGCGCAAGGTGGGGTGGCCCACATGCGCCGTCATGCGCCGCACCTGACGGTTGCGCCCTTCGGTGATCACCAGTTCCAGCCAGCAATCCGGCACGGATTTGCGATAGCGCACCGGGGGCGTGCGCTCCCAGAGGGCGGGTGGGTCGATGCGGCGGACGCGGGCCGGGCGCGTGGGGCCGTCGTTGAGCGTGACACCCGCGCGCAGGGCGGCAAGGGCCGCGTCATCCGGCACCCCCTCGACCTGCACAAGATAGGTTTTCGCAGTCTTGAACCGGGGTGAGGCGATGCGCGCCTGCAAGCGCCCGTCATCGGTCAGCAGCAATAGCCCCTCACTGTCACGATCAAGCCGTCCGGCGGGATAGACGCGCGCCAGGTCGATGAAATCCGAGAGCGTGGCGCGCGGGCTGTCCTCGGTGCCACGGTCGGTAAACTGCGAGAGCACGCCGTAAGGCTTGTTGAAGAGGATGAGGCGGGTCATGCCCGCCTCATGCCCGAGCGCGCGCGCAGCGGCAAGGCTCAGTTATGGCCGGGACGCAAGCCCTCGCGGATCGTGTAGGTCCAGGGCAGGCCCGCGTTGCGCCAGCCGTTCACATCGCGCGCGCCGCTCTCGCCCTTGTCGCCTTCGAACCCGTCGACGACGTTGTAAAGCGCCACGCTCACCCCTGTCTCGGCCAGCTTGGCGATGGCGGCGGCGCTGCGCCCGCCCGAGCGGCAGGTGATGAGCACGGTGTCAATTCCCTTGGCCGCGTCGCTGGCGAGCCAGGCGTTGAACTCGTCGGTGAAAGCGGGATTGTCCACCATCTTGTAACTGCCCTTGCTGAATGCAGGCTCGGCGTCGAGCAACTGCGCCGGGATATGCGCGGCGGTGGGGGTGGCGTAGCCGATCAGCGTGATTTCCGCCGGGGTGCGCACATCCACAAGGGCAACATTGGGATGGTCGGCAAGCACGCGCGCGGCGTCGGCGGCGGTGATGTAAAGCCCGGTGGCGGTTTGCTTGGATGCGGGCAGGGCATCGGCGGCCACCGGTTCGCTGAATGAGAGCGGTGCTGCGGCAAGGGCCACGGGGCCAAGCGCGAGGGCGAGGGCGAGTATCGCGGTTGCGGCGCGGCGGGGCAGGGGGGGCATGGCAGGTCTCCTGATATATTCTTACTTAAGAATATATCTTCGTGGAACAGGTGCCTTGACATGGATCAATTGCGCAACGGCGCGGTCGCAGCGAAATTCTTCGTTCGAAGAATTTCCGGCAAGAATTTCGGATGAAATTCTTGCGCACGTTCAGCCATTGCCGCCACCGTCGAAACGTGCCGCATCCGCCGCCGCGCGGCGGATGGCGTTGGATTTGTGGACCGTCTCCATGTATTCGGCCTCGGGGTCGCTGTCATAGACCACCCCGCCGCCCGCCTGAATGTAAAGCTTTTCGTCCTTCACCACCGCCGTGCGCAGCGCGATGCACACATCCATGTCGCCGCCCGCGCTGAAATAGCCGACGCCGCCGCCATAGACGCCGCGTTTTTCCGGCTCCAGCTCGTCGATGATCTGCATGGCGCGCACCTTGGGCGCGCCCGAGACGGTGCCCGCAGGCAGGCCGGCCAGAAGGGCCGAGAGCGCGTCATGCTCGTCTGACAACTCTCCCACCACGTTCGAGACGATATGCATGACATGGCTGTAGCGTTCGATGACGAATTGCTCGGTCGGGCGCACGGTGCCGGTGCGCGCCACGCGGCCCACGTCGTTGCGCCCCAGATCGAGCAGCATGAGATGTTCGGCCAGTTCCTTGCCATCGGCCAGCAGATCGGCCTCGAGCGCGCGATCCTCCTCGGGGGTGGCCCCGCGCGGACGGGTGCCCGCGATGGGGCGGATGGTCACCTCCTGCCCGAAGACGCGCACGAGAATCTCGGGGCTGGCCCCGATCACCTGGAAGCCGCCGAAGTTGAAATAGAACATGAAAGGTGACGGGTTCGTGCGCCGTAAGGAGCGATAGAGTGAAAATGGCGGGCGTTGAAAATCCTGCGTCCAGCGTTGCGACGGCACAACCTGAAAGATGTCGCCCGCCCGGATATAGTCGCGCGCCTTCTCCACCGCCGCCTTGTAGCCCTCGCGGGTGAAGTTCGACACCGGGGCCGCGTCCTCATGGGCCGCGCCAAGGCTGCGGCTGGCCTGCGGCAGGGCGCGCTCGAGGTCGCGCACCGCGTCCATCACCCGCTCGGCAGCCTGCGCATAGGCCGCGCGCGCCGATTGCCCCGCTCCGGCCCAGGCGGGGGCGACGACGATCACCTCGCCCTTGACGCCATCAAGCACCGCGACGACCGAGGGGCGCATCAGCACCGCATCGGGCAGGCCGAGCGTGTCGGGCGGCACGTCGGGCAGGTGTTCCACCAGCCGGATCATGTCATAGCCCAGATAGCCGAAGAGCCCGGCACTGGCGGCGGGCAGGTCCTCGGGCAGGGCGATCCGGCTCTCACTGATGAGCGCGCGCAGATTGGCGAGCGGGTCGCCGTCCTGCGGCTGATAGGCGTCCGGGTCAAAGCGCGCGGCGCGGTTGATGCGGCTGCTCTGGCCCTGGCACTGCCAGATCACGTCAGGCTTCATGCCGATGATCGAGTAGCGCCCGCGCACCTCGCCGCCCGTCACCGATTCGAGCAGGAACGCATCGCGCGCAGCCCCCGTCAGCTTGAGCATGAGCGACACGGGCGTGTCGAGATCGGCGGCAAGGCGCGTATAGACCACCTGGTTTTCCCCCGCCTCGAAGGCGCGGGCGAAGCTGTCGTAATCGGGGGTCAGATCCAAGGCGGGCAGTCCTCAGTTGAAGTTGGCGTGCACGGCGTTGAGCGCCGCCTGATCGAGTGTAACGCCCGCGCGGGCGCGGATATCGTCGGCCAGTAGCTGAAACAGGTCCTGGCCAAGATCGGCGGTGACCTGTTCGCCCAGTGCTTCGGCGATGCGGGCGATGTCGGGATCGTCCGCGTCGGCCGGGCGAATACTGTCGAGCCGCAGCACGAACAGCCGCGCCGTGCCCTCGATCACGCGCACCTCGCCGGCCGTCATGTCGAACACCGTGTCGATGAATTCGGGCGGCGCGTCGGCGCGATAGTCGCGGCGGGTGATGTCCGTGACCTCGGTGGCGGCGAGGCCGAGATCGGCAAAGCTCTCGCCGCGTCCGAGCGCCTCGGCCAGCGGTTCGGCCTGCGCGCGCAGCGCGGCCACGGTGGCCTCGGCGCGCCAGCCCGCGCGCACCGCGTCGCGCACCTCGTCAAGCGGCAGGATGCGGGGCTCGATGATCCCGTCGAGACGCAGCGCGAAGATGCCGCCATCCTCGAGTTGCTCGACCTTGGGATAGCTGCTTTCGCGCACCTCCCCGGCGGCGCGGCGGAACGAGGGATAGCCTGCGATCCCCTCTGAATTTCCGGCGTGCCAGTCGATCTGCCCCAGTTCCAGCTCGGTTTCGCGCGCCACATCCTCGAGCGTGGCCCCGCCGGCCAGAAGGTCGTCGGCGGATTGCCCGAGCGTGTCGATCACGCGCCGCGCGCGGTCGAGTGCGAGCGCGTCGCGCAATTCGGCGCGGGCCTCCTCGAAGGGTGTCTCCTGCGCAGAGAGCACGGCGTTGACGCGAAAAAGCGCCGGGCCGAGACTGGTTTCGACCGGTCCCACCACCTCGCCCACGGGGGCGGCAAAGACCGTGTCGGCGCCCGCGCCGAGATCGGCGGCGGTGACATCGCCCATGTCGATATCGGCCATGTCGAGGCCACGTTCGGAGACCAGCATTTCCAAGCGGATGCCTTGCGCCAGACGCTCCATCGCGCGGGTGGCGGCAGCCTCGTCGGCGAAGACGAGCCGCTCCACAAGGCGGCGTTCGGGCAGGTTGTATTCGCTCGCGCGCTCAGCGTAGGCGGCCAGCAGCGTGGCCTCGTCCACCTCGACCGTATCGAGCAGCATCTCCGGCGTCACCTGGACATAGGTCAGGCGGCGCGCCTCGGGCGTGGTGAAGTCGGGCAGGTGGCTCTGGTGGTAGGCGCGCAGATCCTCCTCGGACGGCTCGGGCAGGCCGGCTTCCAGATCGCTGCGGTCGAGCGTGGCGAAGGCAAGGCTGCGGCCCTCGCCCAGCCAGTCGATCATCGCGCCGGTATAGGTGGCCGGAGGGCGCAGACCCGCAAGCGCCGCCGCCTGCACCAGCGTGGCCGCAGTCTCGGCGCGGATGCTTTGTTCGAACTGGGTCTCGTTCAGCCCCGACTGTTGCAGCGCAAAGCGATAGGCCTGACGGTCGAAGCTGCCGTCGGCGGCGCGAAAGCCGGGAATGGCGAGGATTTCGCGGCGCAGCGTCTCGTCACCCACGGAGAGCCCGAGCGCGCCCGCCTCGTGTTCCAGCGCCGCGCGCGCGACAAGCTGGGCCAGCACCCGCTGATCAAGCCCCGCCTCGCGGGCCTGCGCGAAGCTGATCGGCGCACCGCGTTGTGCGGCGAGCGCGTTCATTTCATCGCGCAGCGCGCGGGCATAGGTGTTCACGTCGATCTCTGCGGTGCCGACCTGGCCCACGCTGCGCACGGCCCCGCCGAGATTGGTTACGCCGAAGCCGCCAAGCCCGATGATGAGAAGCCCCATCAGAACCCACATTGCGCCCCTGGAAATGCCCTTGCCTGCCATGGCTGACCTCGATCCCGTCCGTTGCATCCGCGTTTCTGTCTATGCGGTGCGGGGGGGCGGGGCAAGGGCGGGCGGGCTCAGCCGCGCGGCATTTCAAGCCGTTGCGCGCGGCCCCGGTCATTGAGGATCACCACGCCCTCGCCGATGGCCGCGACGGTGGCGGTGCCGATGCGCGCGCCGGTCTCGACGGTGCGGATTTCACCGCTCTCGCTCCGCAGGAGCGCGCGCGCGGTCTCTGGCCCATGCAGCGTGCCGATAAGGGCCGGACCGCGCCGGGGGAAGTCCGCGCTCGCGGTTGCGGCGGCGAGGGTCGCGGCCGGGGTCTCTGTCTGATCGCTCATGATATGCCTGACTGACGTTGCGGTGACGGGCGATCTAGTCAGAGTGGCAGGCAGGGGGAAGGGGGTATGCTGCGTTGCGGCGAAACCCCGCCGTTGGCGTGGCGCGCGTGCGCGCGATCCTGCCTATTCGGCGGCGGCCTTGAGGACAAACCCCTTTTCGATCATGTCCGAGGGGGCAACGGGATAGTCGCCCGAGAAACAGGCATCGCAGTATTGCGGGCAGGCGGCGTTGCGCCCGGTGGCCTGACCCACGGCGCGGTAAAGCCCGTCGAGCGTGATGAACCGCAGGCTGTCCACCTGCAAATGCGCGCGCATTTCGTCTTCGGACATGGTGGCGGCCAGAAGTTTCTCGCGCTGCGGCGTGTCCACACCGTAAAAACAGGGCCACGCCGTCGGCGGCGAGGCGATGCGGAAATGCACCTCGGCCGCGCCCGCGTCGAGCACCATTTCCTTGATCTTGCGGCTGGTGGTGCCGCGCACCACGCTGTCATCCACAAGGACCACGCGTTTGCCCTTGATCAGCGCGCGGTTGACGTTGAGCTTGAGGCGCACACCCATGTTGCGGATCTGCTCGGTCGGCTCGATGAAGGTGCGACCCATATACTGATTGCGGATGATCCCCATGGCAAAGGGAATGCCCGATTCCTGGCTGTAGCCGATGGCGGCCGGGGTGCCGCTGTCGGGCACGGGGCAGACGAGATCGGCCTCGACGGGGGCTTCGCGCGCCAGTTCCACGCCGATCTGGTGGCGCGTCTCATAGACCGAGCGCCCGCCGATGAGCGAATCGGGGCGTGAGAAATAGACATGCTCGAAGATGCAGAACTTGGACGGTTGGCGGCGAAACGGGAAATGGCTCTCGACGCCGGACTTGGCGGAAATCACCACCATTTCGCCCGGCTCGATCTCTCGCACGAGCTGCGCGCCGATGATGTCAAGCGCGCAGGTCTCGGAGCTGAGCACCCAGCCGTCGCCCAATTGCCCCAGCACCAACGGGCGCACGCCCAGAGGATCGCGCACGCCGATGAGCTTGGAGCGGGTCATGGCCACCACGGAAAACGCCCCCTCGACCCGGCGCAGCGCATCCTCCATCCGCTCAACGATGTTGCGTTGCAGCGAGCGGGCCATGAGGTGAATGATGCATTCGCTGTCAGAGCCGGACTGGAAGATCGAACCGCGCTCGATCAACTCCTTTCGCAGCGCATCGGCATTGGTGATGTTGCCGTTATGGGCAATGGCCGCGCCGCCCATGGAGAACTCGCCGAAGAAGGGCTGCACATCGCGGATCGCTGCCCCCTTCGATCCGGCGGTGGAATAGCGCACATGGCCGATGGCCAGCGGCCCCGGCAGGCTTTCCATCAGCGAAGCGCGGGTGAAATTGTCGCGCACATAGCCGAATCGGCGCACCGAGTTGAACCCCTGTTCGGGATCGTGGCTGACAATGCCGCCGGCCTCTTGCCCGCGATGTTGCAGGGCGTGCAGGCCGAGGGCCACGAAATTGGCGGCATCCGACAGGCCGATGACGCCGAATATGCCGCACTCCTCGCGCAGCTTGTCATCGTCGAACGGGTGGGCGGGGGGCATCTGGGGGGACAAGGGCAGTCTCCGAATCCGGGCAGGTCGCTTGGACCCCCTCATAAGCCCTCGCGCCGCCGGTGTCACGAAACTATCACGAAGGCGCGGCCCCGCCTTACGTTGGGTCAGCCGTCAGAGACTGGTTGCGTCGCAGGCCCCGACAAGCTGCTCGTATTGGCGGGTGATCCAGCCGAGCGCCTGTTCGGGATCGCGTCCCTCGATCGCCCCGGTCAGTTGCGAAAAGACCCGCGCCGAGCGGCTGTCGTCGATGATGGCGATGGATTGCGCGCTCACCACCGTGTCGTAGACAAAATAGGCGATGGCGATGAGCAGCACGCCGCGCGCCACCCCGAAGATGAAGCCAAGCCCCTGATCCAGCCCGCCCAGCACCGAGCGTTGCACCAGCGACGAAAACAGTGGCGTGATCAGCGAGGCAATGATGAGCGTCACGGCAAAGACGGCGGCAAAGGCACCGATCATGCTCAGCTCGCAGCTGTCGGCGATGAACTCGCCCACCACGGGCACTTCCTTGACCAGCGGTTCCACCTGCGGCGCGAAGATGAAGGCGGCAAAGCCCGCCACGACCCAGCCCGCGATGGCCAGCGCCTCTCGCACCAGTCCGCGCGAATAGGCCAGAAGCGCGGACAGCACGATGAAGAGCGCCACGACCCCGTCGATGATGGTAAACCCGTCCATGCCTTGTCCTGTCCCTTGGGCGCGCTCAACCTGCGCCGAATACCTCACCCACGAACGACACCAGATCGCCCATCCGGGTCAGGCTGAGGCCGCTGTCACCGCCGGTCTTTCCCCCCGACGGCACGATTGCGCTGGTGAAACCAAGTTTTTGCGCCTCTTTCAACCTGTTTTCGGTCTGGCCCACGGGGCGCAGCGCGCCCGAGAGGCTGATTTCGCCGAAAACCACCGTTTCGGGCGGCAAGGCCACATCCTCGCGCGCGCTCAGGAGGGCGGCGGCCACCGCCAGATCGGCGGCAGGTTCGGTGATGCGCAGCCCCCCCGCCACGTTGAGATAGACATCGAGCCCTGCAAAGGGGATGCCGCAGCGCGCCTCGAGCACGGCGAGAATCATCGCCAGCCGCGCCCCGTCCCAGCCGACCACGGCACGGCGCGGTTGCGCGTGCGGCGTGGGGGCGACCAGCGCCTGTAGCTCCACCAGCAGGGGCCGCGTGCCCTCGACGCCCGCGAAAACCACGGAACCGGGGGCGGGCGCGCCGCGCCCCGCGAGAAAGAGGGCCGAGGGGTTGGCGACCTCGGCCAGACCGCTGCCGGTCATCTCGAACACGCCGATCTCGTCGGCGGGGCCAAAGCGGTTCTTGACCGAGCGCAGGATGCGGAACTGATGCCCGCGCTCGCCCTCGAAATAGAGCACGCAATCGACCATGTGCTCGACCACGCGCGGGCCCGCGATCTGGCCGTCCTTGGTGACATGGCCCACCAGCACGACGCTGGCGCCGCTGCGCTTGGCGAAGCTGGTCAGCTCATGCGCGGCGGCGCGCACCTGGGACACGCTGCCGGGTGCGGCCTCGATCGCGTCCGACCACATCGTCTGGATCGAATCGATGATCACCAGATCGGGCTTTTCCGCCTCCAGCGTGGTCAGGATGTCGCGCAGCGCGGTGGCGGCGGCAAGTTTGACCGGGGCGGCGCGCAGGTCCAGCCGTTCAGCGCGCATCCGCACCTGCGCGCGCGCCTCCTCGCCGGTCACATAGATGGTCTTGAGGCCCGCCCGGGCAAAGAGCGCGGCGGCCTGCAACAGCAGCGTGGATTTGCCGATGCCGGGATCGCCGCCGACAAGGATGGCACTCGCGGGCACAAGCCCGCCGCCCAGAACCCGGTCAAGCTCGGCCATGCCCGACAGGGTGCGCGGCGGTGGCGGTTCGTCGGAGGCCAGATCGCTGAGCGCGATGGTGCTGCCGCGCCGCGCGCCAAGGCCGCGCCCCTTGGGGCCCTCGGACAGGGGGGCCTCCTCGATGATGGAATTCCATTCGCCGCAGGCCTCGCAGCGCCCCGACCAGCGGTTATGCGTGGCACCGCAGGCGGTGCAGGTGAAAGAGGACGGCTTGGCCATGGCCTGACATGCCCGAGCGCGCGGGGGGCGTCAAACGCGAAACGCGGGTGGGGGGCGCTCGCGCGGCGGCGTGCGGGGCACGCCTTGATTCCGCGCGGGGGACAGGAGGCGACCGTCCCCTTCAGGCCACAAGCCCTCGCACAGCGCCACGCCCTATTCGGCAGCCTTCTTGCCGAGGTCTATCACCGTGCCGTCACTGCGCAGCGTCTCTTCCATGCCCAACTCGGGCAGCACCGCGCGCAACTCGTCACGCAGGCGGGTAAGCTGGCTGGCGGCGACGCTTTCCTCAAGGTCCACCTCATGCGCCCAATGGCGCAATTCCCGGCTGATCGCCTTGGCCTGATCGAGCCGGGCATTGAACGTCTCCACCTCTTCCTGCCGCTGGCGCAGAAAGGCGCGGGCGCGCGCCACCTTGTCGTCCGAATAGACATCGGCCAGTTCCTGACTGATATGCGACATCTGCGCCGCCACTTCGAGCAGGTCCGGCTCGAGACTGCCAAGCTCGGGGTGGTCGCGCAGATAGGCCAGCCGCTCGCGCACCGCATCAAACTCCGAGGACATGCGGAACAGCCCCGCGCGGTCCGCGGCATGGGCCATGGCATAGGCGCGCGCCACGTCCTGCATCCCGAGATTGAAGCGCCGGTGCGAGGTCTCGAGCGCCATGATGCGCGCATTGGCGGGCAGGTAGAAGCACAAGAGCACCGCCAGAACAGTGAGGCCGGTCTGGGCGATCTGACCGGCATTGTCATAGGTCATGTCGCCAAACCGGGCCTCCAGCGCCAGCCATGGGACCAGCCCGAAAGCGGCGGCGATCGTGGCCCCCGAAAGGGCAAGCGCGGCGATGAGGAATGTAAGCGTGGCGAGGCGCTGAAAAAGCACCGCAAGCAGCATCCCGATGGATTTCATCTGCGAGACCATGAATTCCCCCCAAGAAAATCCCAGTTTCAATATAGGCGAGTTTACGCCGATTGCGCCGCTCGCAAAGCGTTAATTCCTTCAAACGGCTGTCAAGTCTTGGAGACCGGCCTGTGAGCCACAGTCAACTGTTGCCGAAGTGTGGACAGTTCAGCGGGATGGAGGCGCTTTGTTCGTCAAGTGACCAATGGAGATGGAGGCCAGCACGCAGGCGCTGAAGAGATAGAGCCCCCAGGCCACCTCGACCCGCGCCAGACCCACGCCCTTGACCACGATGATGTAGAGCGCGATCAGAAAGATATCGGCCATCGCCAGCTTGCCCAGGAGGTGCAGCGCGGGCAGGGCGCGGGCGGCCAGCAGATCGAACTGCACCAATGCCAGGCCGATGGTCTTGAGATAGGGCGCGAAGAGGGCAAAGACCGTGACCAGCAGGGCAAGGTAGACGTCGCTTTGCCATAATTCCTGCAAGCCGGAGATGATGCTGATTTCCGACAGGCCGAAGAGGGGCAGGGCGATGCCCGCACGCAGGAGGGGGGCGAACCATGCCACGGGGAAGAGGATCAGGAGCGCGAGGTTGGCGTATCTGGTCACGATTCTCGCCTTCGCTCCGCGGGTGCACGCAAAAATTTGCGAATTTTTGCCAAGAATTTTTGAAAATTCCTGGTGCGGGATGTCACCGCACCGCCTCGATCGGCCCTTCCGCGCGGCCGTGGATGAACTGGTCGAGATAGGGATCGCCCGACTGGTCCATATCCGCCACCGGCCCGGTCCATTGGATCACCCCGTCATGCAGCATCGCCACATTGTCGGCGATGGCGCGCACCGAGGTCATGTCATGGGTGATGGTCATCGCCGTGGCCCCCATCTCGACCACGATTTCGCGGATCAACTCGTTGATCACGCCCGCCATGATCGGATCGAGGCCGGTTGTCGGCTCGTCGAAAAAGATGATCTCGGGTTCCGCCGCGATGGCGCGGGCGAGGCCCACGCGCTTTTGCATGCCCCCCGACAGTTCGGCGGGGAATTTATCGGCCACATCGGGTTTGAGGCCGACGCGGCGCAGCTTCTCGATGGCGATCTCGCGCGCCTCCTTCACCGGACGCTTGAGCGAGCCGCGCAGCAGGCGAAAGGCCACGTTCTGCCAGACCGGCAGCGAATCAAAGAGCGCGCCGCCCTGAAAGAGCATCCCGAAGCGGGCGAGAAAGGCGTCGCGGTCGCCCTTGGTCACGTCCTGCCCGTCCAGCGTGATCGTGCCGCTGTCAGGCCGGATCAGGCCCAGCACGCATTTCAGCGCCACGGATTTGCCCGTCCCCGAACCGCCGATGATCACCATCGAGGTTCCCGACGCGATCGTCAGGTCGACGCCGCGCAGCACGCGGTTCGCGCCGAAAGCCTTGTGAACATCGCTAAGCTCGATCATGCGGAAAAGAACACCTCGGTCAGGATATAGTTGGCAGCAAGGATCAGCACCGAGGCCGCGACCACCGCCGTTTTCGTGGCGCGCCCCACGCCCTGCGCGCCGCGGCCGGAATTCATTCCATGATAGCACCCCATCAGCGCCACGATGAAGCCGAAGACCGAGCCCTTGATCAGGCCCGAAACCACGTCCCAGGTTTCGAGAAAATCGAGCGTGGTCTTGAGATAGGCCCCCGCCCCGAAATCGAGCCGCCCCACGCCCACCAGAAACCCGCCCATGATGCCGATCACATCGCCCACACCCACCAGCAGCGGCACGGCAAGGGTCGCGGCCAGAACGCGCGGCAGGGTGAGGTATTTCATCGGATTGGTGGAGAGCGTGGTCAGCGCGTCGATCTGCTCGGTCACTTTCATGGTGCCGATCTCGGCGGCAATCGACGAGGCCACGCGCGCGGCCACCATGAGGCCGCCCAGCACGGGGCCAAGCTCGCGCGTCAGCCCGATGGCCACGATCGAGGGCACCACGGTTTCGGCGTTGAAGCGCGCGCCGCCCGCGTAGATCTGAAGCGCCAGCGCGCCCCCCGTAAAGAGCGCCGTGAGACCCACGACAGGCAGAGAGAGCCAGCCGATCTGCACCAGCGCATGACCGAATTCGCGCCAGTAGAAGGGCGGGCGCGACAGATGGCTGACCGTCTCGGCGGCGAAGAGCGTGAACCGGCCGACACCCGCCAGCGCGGCCAGCGTCGCGCGCCCGATGGCCGCGAGGAAACCAAGGATGTAGCTCATGCGCCGATATGGCGTCGCGTGTAGCGCGCCCCCAGTGAGGTCAGGATTTCATAGCCGATTGTGCCCGCGTTGTCGGCGAGCCGGTCGATGCCCTGATGGGGGCCAAGCAATTGCAGGGTTTTGGGATCGTGGCCCAGATCGGTGATATCGACGCCGATCAGGTCCATCGAAATACGCCCTGCGATCGCGCAGGGCGTATCCTCGGCCCAGAGGCTGGTTTTCGGTCCCATGGCGCGCAGGATGCCGTCGGCATAGCCCGCCGCGACCGTGGCGATGCGGGTGGCGCGCGCGGCGACGAAATCGCAGCCATAGCCCACGGTTTCGCCCTCCTCCAGATCGCGGCACTGGATCACCGGAATGTCGAGCGTGACCACGGGCCGCGCATCCCCGAAAGGCGCGCCGCCATAGACCCCGATGCCGGGGCGGGCGAGGTCGAAATGATAGTCGGCATGCAGCAGGATCGCGCCGGTATTGGCAAGGCTGCGCGGGATGTCGAGCCCGTCGGTCATCTCGCGGAAGAGTGCCAGCTGGCGCGGGTTCATGGCATGGTCCGGCTCATCCGCGCAGGCCAGATGCGACATGATCAGCGCCGGGGATTGTGCCAGCGCGATCTCGCGCACGGCCTGCCATTCGGCGGGCTCCATCCCCAGCCGGTTCATGCCGGTGTCAAGCTGGATGCCGAAGGCGTGGCCAGGCAGGGCCTCGGCATGGCGGATCAACTGCTCGACCGAGTTGAGCATCGGCACGAGGTGGCAATCGCCGATCATGTCCGCATCGCCCGGCATATGGCCGGAAAACACGTATATCGTGGCGCTCTCTCCGAGGACTTCGCGCAGGGCCGCGCCTTCCTCGGCCACGGCGACGAAGAAGTGGCGCGCACCGGCGCGGGCAAGCGCACGCGCGGCCCTTGCCATGCCAAGACCATAGGCATCGGCCTTGACCACGCCCGCAGTCTCGCCGGTATTCACGGCATCGAGCGCGCGCCAATTGGCCACGAGCGCGTCGAGGTCGATTGTGAGGGTCGCGGTGCTCATGGGCCCGGTTTTGACAGGATGGGGCGGGGCGTCAAGGGGAAAGCGGCCCGACGCAACGCCGTCCCCCGAGCGGGAGGGCGTCGAGGATCCGATGCGGTCGAAGGGCGGGTCTCAGAGCGCGTTCTTGACGCCGCGTGCGGCACCGGAAATGTCACGCCCGACGCCCTCGACCGTGTTGCAGGCGGCAAGTCCGGCGGTTCCGGCGATAAGGGCTAGAATGATCAGTTTTCGCATGGGTGCTGCCTGTGCCTCGTTTTCTGCGCGCGTTGCGACCGCCTCAGTCGGGTGTCTTTTGCCACCACACCTCGGGGAGGAAATGGATGCCGTCCCCATAGATCGGCAGACGGTCCTGAGGATAGGTCAGATCGGCCCGGTGGGCAATACGACCGACCGCGTATTGATGGACGGGAATGACATAGCGCCCCGCCGTCAGCACCCGGTCGAGTGCGCGGGTGGCGGCGGTGAAGTCGTCCAGCGTTTCGGCGGTGAGCATGGCGCGGATCATCGCCTCGGCGGCGGGCGAGCGCATCCCCATCAGGTTGCGGCTGCCGGGTGTGTCGGCATGCTCGGCTCCCCAATAGAAGAATTGCTCGTTGCCGGGGCTGAGCGAGAGCGCGCGGCGCATCATCGTGAGGTCGAAATCGAACTGCGCCTCGCGCTCGGCATATTGCGCGCGGTCCACCGCCTCGAGCGTTAACCGGATGCCCAGCCGGTCAAGGGCGGCGGCATAGATATCCATCATCGCCCCGGTCTGCGACACGAGTCCGTCCTGTTGCAGAAGCACCATAAGTTCAAGTGGTTGTCCGTCATTGTTGACAAGGCGGCCATCCTCGATCCGCCATCCCGCCTCTTCCAGAAGGGCCCGCGCGCGGCGCAGGGCCGCGCGGTTGCGCGCGGTGCCGTCGCCCACGGGCAGGGCGTAGCCCTCCAGCGTGCCGGACAGAAGCGTGTCCTTGAAGGGCAGAAGCAACTCGCGCACGCGCCCCGTCGCGGGGCCGGGACGCATGGCCAGATCCGAGCCCGAGAAATAGGACGTGATGCGCGGCTGCCGCCCGCCGGTCAGCGTGTCGTTGATATATTCGAAATTGAACGCGGTGATCAGCGCCTCGCGCACCCGCCAGTCATCCAGCGGCGGGCGGCGTGTGTTCATCACGAACCCGGTCATCCCCGAGGGCTTGGCGTGCGGAATTTCGCTCAAAACGATGTCGCCCCGCGCGACGGCCGGAAAATCGTATTGCGTGGCCCAGGCCTCGGCGTTGAATTCGCGCACATAGCTGAGCAGGCCCGCCTTGAACGCCTCCTTGAGCACGGTGTCGTCACCGTAAAACTCGATCCGGATCTCGTCAAAATTGGCCGTGCCGCGCCGCAGCGGCAGATCGCGGCCCCAGTAGTCGGGGTTGCGGGTGAGCCGGACAAAGCGGCCCGCCTCGTATCCCACCACGACATAGGGGCCGGTGCCAAGCGGCACATCGTCAAGCCCGCCCTCGGCGATGTCGCGCCCCTCCCACTGCGCCTTTTGCAGGATCGGGCGCAGACCGGCGAGCAGGGCCAGTTCGCGGTCCGACTCGGTGAAACTCAGCCGGACCGAGCGCGGCCCCGTCGCCTCGATCCGCGCCACCTTGTCCCAGAAGGCGCGATAGCGCGGATGCCCGCGCGTGCCCAAGGTTTGATAGGACCAGATCACATCCTCGACCGTGACCGGGCTGCCGTCAGAGAATCGGGCCTCGGGCCGGAGCGTGAATTCGACCCATGTTCGTGCCGCGTCGGTCTCGACCGATTCGGCCAAAAGACCGTATAGGCTGAACGGTTCATCGAAAGATCGCCCCATCAGTGTCTCATGCGTGAGGCTGACCAATTGCCAGGGCGGGGTGCCGCGCAGGATGAACGGGTTGAGCGAATCGAAGCTGCCGACATTGCCGGTGACGATGCGACCGCCCTTGGGGGCGTGCGCGTTGGCATAGGGGAGCGACACAAAATCAGGTGGCAGGGCGGGGGCCCCATACATAGCTATGCCATGGGCCGGGTCAGCCTGCACCAGAGGAGCGCCAAGCGCGAGGGCAAGAGCGGCCATCAGGACGCGGCCCGCGCGGAAAAAATCCGGTGTCATTTGCGCAACAATTCCTGCTCTGCCTTGTTTCATTGGCCCCGACCCTAAAACGCGAGTCTCGCGTTTTCAAACTTTTAGCTTGGATAGCGGCGCGGGATTGCTTATAACAAGGGCACTGCTCGATAGGTTTCTTGCCTGTATGAAACCTGCCTCAATGACTATACCCCGGCCTTGTGCCGGGGTTTTTTTTGGCCCTCTCGGTGACGTGATCGCTGATGCCCCGTGCATTTCGCTGATGCGGCATATATGCTGCAAGCGCAATAATCATTGGGAGACTGGGCATGAGTGTCAAAGGCAAGACGGCCGTCATCACCGGATCGAATTCGGGCATCGGCCTCGGCATCGCCGAGGAACTGGCCCGCGCGGGCGTGAACGTGGTGCTGAACTCGTTCACCGATTCGGAGGACGATCACGCGCTCGCCAAGCGCATCTCGGAGGAGACCGGCACGACGGCACGCTATATCAAGGCGGACATGTCCAAACCCGATGAGTGCCGCGCGCTGATCGAAAAGGCGGGCGGCTGCGATATCCTGATCAACAATGCGGGCATTCAGCATGTCGCGCCGATCGACGAGTTTCCGACCGAAAAGTGGGATGCGATCATCGCCATCAACCTCAATTCGGCGTTTCACACCACCGCCGCGGCACTTCCCGTCATGCGCGAGCGCGGCTGGGGGCGGATCATCAACATCTCCTCGGCCCATGGCCTGACCGCGAGCCCCTTCAAATCCGCCTATGTGGCGGCCAAGCATGGCATTGTCGGCTTTACCAAGGTCACCGCGCTTGAAACGGCGCGCGAACCGATCACGGCGAACGCGATCTGCCCCGGCTATGTGCTCACCCCGCTGGTCGAGGCGCAGATCCCCGACACGATGGAGAAATACGGCATGGACCGCGAGGAGGTGATCGAGAAGGTCATGCTGGAGCGGCAACCCTCCAAGGAATTCGCCACCACCGAACAGATGGGCGGCACAGCACTTTTCCTTTGCTCCGACGCGGCGGCGCAGATCACCGGCACGACGATCAGCGTCGATGGCGGCTGGACCGCGCTCTGAGGCCATTGGCGGGGGCGGTTGGCTGGGCTATGAAGGGGCATGTTTGCTGATTTTCTGACCCGGCTTCTGGCCCCCGCCCCTGACCCCCTTCCCGATGCCGACGCCCGGCTGGCGCTGTCGGCGCTCATGGTGCGCCTTGCGCGCAGCGACGGGCATTACGATGCCGACGAGCGCGCGCGCATCACCGCAATCATCGCCGAACGCTACGGGCTTGACGCCGCGCAGGCCGAGGCTTTGCGCGCCGATGCCGAGGCGCTTGAGGCTGAGGCGCCCGACACCGTGCGCTTCACCCGCGCGATCAAGGACGCCGTGCCCTACGAGGCGCGTGCGGCGGTGATCGAGGCGCTGTGGCAGGTGGCGCTTGCCGATGGGACTCGCGAGGCGCATGAGGATTCGCTCATGCGGCTGGTGGCCAGTCTTCTGGGCCTCACCGATCAGGAGAGTGCGCGCGCGCGTCAGAAGGCGATGCGCGGGTGATCGCCAGCCTGCCCATGTATGACCGCCCCGAGACGGCCGCCGCCAATGATCGGCTTTGGCAGGGCGTGCGCGACCGGCTGGGGCAGGGGCCTTCGCAACTGACGCGCGGGGGTGATCTCTGGGCAGAGTGGCAAAACCCGGAGCTGATCCTGTCGCAAACCTGCGGGTTGCCCTATCGCGCGCGGCTGCATGACCGTGTGCGGCTTGTGGCAACGCCGGTCCATGACCTCCCCGATTGCCCGGAGGGCCGGTATTACAGCGTCTTCGTGGGGCGTTCGGATGATCCGCGCCCGCGCCCGCAGGATTTCGCGGGCGCTGTGCTGGCCTATAACGAGCCGCTGTCGCAATCGGGCTGGGCCGCGCCGCAGGCCCATGCGGCCGCTCAGGGCTTTGCCTTCGGCCCGACAGTGCGCACCGGCGCGCATCGCCTCTCCGCGCAGGCGGTGGCCGAAGGGCGCGCCGATATCGCCGCGATTGATGCGTTGACATGGGCGCTCATCGCGCGCCATGACGGCTTTGCCCGCGCCCTGCGCGTGATCGGGCGCACCGATCCCACCCCCGCGCTGCCCTTCATCACCGCCATGACCCGCGACCCTGCCCCGATCCGCGCTGCTCTTTCGGAGGCGCTGGCCGCGCTCTCGGAGGCGGATCGCGCCACGCTCGGGCTGCGCGGCGTGACCTATCTGCCGCCCGAGACCTATCGCGCGCTGCCCATCCCCGCGCTCCCTGCCGCCGATTTGGCCTGACGGGGCGTCAGTTCGGACGCCCACGCCGCCATTTCGCCGCTTTGCAAGTTGCAATGCGCAGAATTTTCCGTCCTAGTGTCACGAAAGCATAAAGATTTCGTCCATCAGGGAGGACGCGCGTGTCTGAAACGCCGGTCATCGAGATCCGCAACCTGCACAAGGCCTATGGGGCGCTGGAGGTGATCAAGGGCGTGGACATCACCGCGCCGAGGGGCCATGTCGTCTCGCTCATCGGCTCGTCCGGTTCGGGAAAATCCACCATCCTGCGCTGTGCCAACCTGCTCGAGGACAGCCAGCAGGGCGATATCCTCTTCAACGGCGAGCCGGTGCGCTGGCGCGGCACCGGCCTGAATAGACAACCCGCGGATGCCAAACAGGTTTTGCGCATCCGCACCAATCTCAGCATGGTGTTCCAGCAATTCAATCTCTGGGCGCATATGACCATCCTGCAAAACGTGATGGAGGCCCCCGTGACGGTGCTGGGGCGTGACCGCGCCGAGGCGGAAAAGGCCGCGCGCGGCTATCTCGACAAGGTGGGCATCGGCGACAAATGCGATGTCTACCCGGCGCAACTCTCGGGCGGGCAGCAGCAGCGCGCCGCCATCGCCCGCGCGCTCTGCATGGAGCCCGAGGCGCTCTTGTTCGATGAGCCGACATCGGCGCTCGATCCGGAGCTTGAACAGGAGGTGATCCGCGTCATCAAGGACCTGGCAGGCGAGGGCCGCACCATGATGATCGTCACCCATGACATGAAGATGGCCGCCGATGTGAGCGATCACGTCGTCTTCCTGCATCAGGGCCTGATCGAGGAGGAGGGCGCGCCCGCCGACCTCTTCGGTGCGCCCAAATCCGAACGGCTGCGGGGCTTTCTCAGCTCCACCATGGCCGTCTGAAATCATCAACCAAGAGGGAGTAAACCATGAGGAAACTACTGATCACCACCGCTGCGATGGCCATGATGGCCGGGGCGGCGCTGGCGCAGGATGTGGTGCGTCTGGGCACCGAGGGCGCCTATGCGCCGTGGAATTTCATCAATGACAAGGGCGAGATCGACGGCTTCGAGCGCGAGCTTGGCGACGAGCTGTGCAAGCGCGCGGAACTCAACTGCGAATGGGTGACGAACGACTGGGACAGCATCATCCCGAACCTCGTTTCGGGCAACTATGACGCGATCATCGCGGGCATGTCGATCACCGAGGAGCGCGCGCAGGTGATCGCCTTCACCCAGAACTACACCCCGCCCGATCCCTCGGCCTATCTCGGCATGTCCGACGGTGTCGACCTTTCGGGCGGCGTGATCGCGGCGCAGACCGGCACCATTCAGGCGGGCTATGTCGCCGAATCGGGTGCCACGCTGGTCGAGTTCGCCACGCCCGAGGAAACCGTCGCCGCCGTGCGCAATGGCGAGGCGGATGCGGTTCTGGCCGACAAGTCCTATCTCGCGCCGATCGCCGAGGCCGATGCCGACCTGCGATTCGTGGGTGAGGACGTGCCGCTTGGCGGTGGTGTCGGCATGGGGCTGCGGCAGTCCGACAACGATCTGCGCGCCAAGTTCGACGCCGCGATCCAGTCGATGAAGGATGACGGCACGCTCAACGCGCTGATCGCCAAATGGGAAGTGGCCTCGACCTTCGAGTGAGCCATTGAGGCCTCCGCGCGGTATGCGCGGGGGCCCCGCAGCCCGAGGGAGGCCGCCATTTTTTCCTTTTGCGCCGATCCATCGAGTCTTGAGGGGCTGAAATGGCTGTCGTGTTACCTGACCACGGCCAAACACGCCAACCTCTACACCGCCGTGTTCACGGTCCTTTTGCTGCTGGCGATCACCGCGCCCGCCGCGCTGGCCTTCGGCTTTGGCGGGGCGATGGCCGCGCGCTCGCGCATCTGGCCGGTGGCATGGATCGGCAAGGGCTATATCGCCATCGTGCGCGGCGTGCCGGATATCGCGTTCTTCCTCTTTTTCGTCATTGCGCTCGATCAGTTGTTCGAGGTGGTCCGCCACAAGATCAAATGCCCCGACTGGGAGGCCGAGATCTGGCAGGGCAGTGATTTCGTGGTCTGTCAGGCGGCCAAGCTGCCCTTGGGCAATTCACCGCAATGGGTGCATGAGACGTATGGCTTTTTCCTTGCGGTGCTGACCTTTGCCATCGTTTTCGGCGCGTTTGCCGCAAATGTCCTTTATGGCGCGATGCGCGCCGTGCCGCGCGCACAGCTTGAGACCGCCGAGGCTTACGGCATGTCGCGCCGCCAGAGTTTCTGGCGCATCCTCGTGCCGCAGATGTGGGTCTATGCGCTGCCGGGGCTGAGCAACCTCTGGATGGTGCTCACCAAGGCCACGCCGCTTTTGTTCCTGCTGGGGGTGGAGGATATCGTTTACTGGGCGCGGGAACTCGGCGGCACCGCCAATCCGCGCTTCACCGATTATCCGCATGGCGACTGGCGGATGTGGTATTTCCTGGCGCTGCTGGTTTTCTATCTCGGCCTCACGCGCATCTCCGAGGTGGTGCTGGAGCGGGTGATGCAGCGCCTCAGCCACGGGCAGGCCACAACGGGCGGTGAAGCGCAGCGGAGGGCGGCGGCATGAGCTGCCTTCAGACCATTCAGGATTACGGGTTGCGCTCTCTCGGCTATGGCGAGCGGCTGTTGCCGCGCGACGGCTATACGCTCTGCGAGCATTTCACGCTGATCGGCTCGGGCATGATCTGGAACATCTATTTCGGCGCGGTGGCGCTTTTTGCCGGGTTCTTTCTGGCCACGGCGGTGGCGCTTGGCAAGGGCGCGCGCAATCCGCTGATCCGCAAGCCGTCGGAATGGTTCATCTTCATCTTTCGCGGCTCGCCGCTCTTCATCCAGTTCTTTTTCGCCTATTTCCTGTTTCTCTCGCTTAAATCCGTCTCGCCGGTGTTCGACGCCTTCACCTCGGCCTGGCTGGGGGCGCTGATCGTGCTTTTCCTCAACACTGCCGCCTATTCGGGCGAGATTTTCTATGGCGCGCTGCGCTCGATCCCCAAGGGCGATGTCGAGGCGGCCGATGCCTATGGCTTCTCGGGCTGGCGGCGGTTTCGCAAGATCGTCTGGCCCACCATGCTTCGGCTGGCCTGGCCTGCCTACACCAACGAGGCGATCTTTCTCTTTCACTCCACCACGCTGGTGTTCTTCTCGGGCTTTCCGGCCTGGGCACAGCGCGGCGACGCGCTCTATTACGCGCAGTTCTTCGCCGACAAGACCTTCAACCCCTTCGTGCCTTATCCGATCCTTGCCTTCTATTTCATCCTGCTGACGCTGGTGGTGATCAGCGGCTTCGGGCTCGTCAATCGCCGCCTGAACCGGCATCTGCCGCAAGAGGCGCGGCGCGGGCTGAAGCTGCGGCTCAACCTGATCCGCTGAATGGCGGTCGCGGTGCTTCTTCCGGCAGCGGGGGCATCGCGGCGGATGCGCGGGCGCGACAAGCTTCTGGAGGTGGTGCGCGGCCGCGCGCTGTTGCGCGAGCGGGCCGAGGTGGCCTTGACGATCAGCGCCGATGTGCTGGTGACGCTGCCGCCGGGCGGAGGGCCGCGCGCGGCGGTGCTCGGTGGTCTGCCGGTTGCGCGGCGCGAGGTGGCGCAGGCCGCCGAGGGCATGGCGGCCTCCTTGCGGGCAGGCGCGGACTGGGCGCGGGGGCAAGGCGTGAAGGGGCTGATGGTGCTTTTACCCGACATGCCGGATTTGCGGCAAGAGGACTTGAAGAGCGTTCTTCAAGCCTATGATGAAAATACAATTCTTCGTGCCACATCCGAGGACGGCAGGCCCGGTCACCCGGTGATTTTCCCCGCGGCACTTCTGCCCGGGATGGCGGCGCTCTCGGGCGATGAAGGCGCGCGCGCGCTTCTCTCGTGTCACGCGGTGACCCTGTGCCCCTTGCCCGGAGAGCGGGCCCTGACCGATCTCGACACGCCCGAGGAATGGGCGGCCTGGCGGGCACGAAATCCTTGACAAACCCTTGCGGCGGCGCACGTTTGCAGCCTGAGCTTTGGCGCGTAAGCTATTGACATTGCGAACTATTTGACGTATGTCTTTTGACATGCTGGACGAGGTGGGCAAGCGGCCCCGGGGGTATCCCCGGAGGCCGTTTTTTCGTGTCGGCACGGGCGGAGACCCTTGGGCAAGAGAGGCAACGGCATGAGGCAGCGACACGCATGGTTCTGATCACCCCGGAGGAGCGGCCTTCGGGCCTGACCACCTCGATCAACGCGCTCGAGCAGCAACTCGCGGACATGCGCGAGGAGCTGGAAGAGCTTTACCTGAAAATCCGGGCCGGGGACCTCGGAGAACTGAAGAACGCAACACGGGCCACCGCCGAGATCCGGCAATGGCTCAAGATCGCCATTGAAGCGGAGGCGCAACTTGACAAACGCAGACAACAGGAGCGTGGCATTGCCCACGGATTTGCCATCGATTTCGACGCGGCCCGACATGAGATCGGCTGCCGCCTGGATCGTCTCAGAAGGGCCCGATGCACAGGAGGACTTCCTCGCTGCCCTCACCGAGGGTGAGCTTTTCGCGTTGCCCTGGATTTTCGAGTTCTGGGCCATGCCGCACCAATTGCCGCCCGAGGGCGATTGGCGCGCCTGGGTGATCCTGGGCGGGCGCGGCGCGGGCAAGACGCGGGCGGGGGCCGAATGGGTGCGCGCGCAGGTCGAGGGTGCGCGCCCGCTCGATCCGGGGCACTGTGCGCGCATGGCGCTGGTGGGCGAAACGGTCGATCAGGTGCGCGAGGTGACGATCTTTGGCGAGAGCGGGATCATGGCCTGTTCTCCCCCCGATCGCCGCCCCGAATGGCAGGCCACGCGCAAGCGGCTTCTGTGGCCGAACGGGGCCATCGCGCAGGTGTTTTCCGCGCATGAGCCCGAGTCGTTGCGCGGGCCGCAATTCGACGGGGCCTGGGTGGACGAACTGGCCAAGTGGAAACGCGCGCAAGAGACCTGGGACATGCTGCAATTCGGTCTGCGCCTTGGCGAGGATCCGCGCGTCTGCGTGACCACCACGCCACGCAACGTGGGTGTGCTCAAGGACCTCATGGCGCGCGACAGCACCGTGGTCACCAGCGCGCCGACCGAGGCCAATGCCGCCAATCTGGCGCAGGGCTTCCTCGAGGAGGTGCGCGCGCGCTATGCGGGCACGCGGCTTGGCCGACAGGAGCTTGACGGCGTGCTGGTGGACGAGGCCGAGGATGCGCTCTGGACGCCCCGCATGATCGAGGCGGGGCGCGTGGCCGAGGCCCCGGCGCTTGACCGCATCGTGGTGGCCATCGACCCGCCGGTGACCGGGCACGGCAAGTCGGATGCCTGCGGGATCGTGGTGGCTGGGGCCATCACGCGCGGCCCGGTGCAGGACTGGCGCGCCTATGTGCTGGAGGATGCCAGCGTCGAGGGGGCAAGCCCCGCGCAATGGGCCGAGGCCGCGATCCGCGCCATGGACCGCTGGGGGGCCGAGCGGCTGGTGGCCGAGGTCAACCAGGGCGGCGACCTGGTGGAACAGGTGATCCGCCAGCTTGACCCGCTGGTGCCCCTGCGCAAGGTCCATGCCAGCCGCGGCAAGGTGCTGCGCGCCGAGCCGGTCGCAGCGCTCTATGAACAGGGGCGGGTGCATCACCTCAAGGGGCTGGAACGGCTGGAGGACCAGATGTGCGCCATGACCGCGCGCGGCTATGAGGGGCGCGGCAGTCCGGACCGCGCCGATGCGCTGGTCTGGGCGCTGACCGATCTCATCGTCGAGGCCAGTGCCAGGTGGCGCGCGCCCCGGATGCGCGCGATGTGAGCCGGGGCAGGGCGCGTCAGGCGTCGATCTCGACCCAGACGGGAACGTGATCGGAGGGCTTGTCGCGCCCGCGCAGGGCCTTGTCGATACCGCAATCGGTCATCAGGTCGGCCGCCTGCGGGCTGAGCAGGAAATGGTCGATGCGGATGCCGTTGTTGCGCTCCCACGCGCCGGCCTGATAATCCCAGAAGCTGTAATGCCCCGGCCCCTGAACCCGCGCGCGGAACGCCTCGGTGAAGCCCATGTGCACGATCCGGCGAAAGGCGGCGCGGCTCTCGGGCAGGGCAAGGGCGTCCTCGGCCCACGCCTCGGGGCGGGCGGCGTCCTCGTCCTGCGGGATGATGTTGTAGTCGCCCCCCATCAGCACCGGTTCTTCGCTGGCCAGCAACTCGGCGGCGCGGGCGCGCAGGCGCTCCATCCATCGCAGCTTGTAGTCGTATTTCGGCCCCGGCGCGGGGTTGCCATTGGGCAGGTAGAGCCCGCAGAGCCGCAGCGCGCGGGCCTCGCCCATCACGGTCGCCTCGATCCAGCGGGCCTGCTCGTCGCTCTCGTCGCCGGGCAGGCCGCGCGTCACATCCTCCAGCGGGTGTTTCGACAGGATCGCCACCCCGTTGAAGCCCTTTTGCCCGTGGGTTTCCACGTTATAGCCGCGCTCCTCGAACAACTCGCGCGGAAAGCCCTCATCGACGGTCTTGATCTCCTGCAAGAGCACCACATCGGGCGCGACCTCGTCGAGCCAGTCACAAAGGGCGGCATGGCGCGCCTTGATGCCGTTGATGTTGAAACACGCGATGCGCATGGGACCCCTCCGTGCCGTCGCCCCCTCTATCGCGCGGGCGCGGGCAGGGCGCAAGGCTCACATCGAGAAGGAGGTGCCGCAGCCGCAGGAGGAGGACGCGTTGGGGTTGTCGATGACGAAACGCGCGCCGATCAGTTCTTCGCTGAAGTCGATCACCGCCCCGGCCAGAAACGGCAGCGAGACCGCATCGACCACGACCCTTTGCCCTTCGCCCTCGAGGATGAGATCATCCTCGGCGGGGGCATCGAGGCGGATGTCATACTGAAACCCCGAGCAGCCCCCCCCCTCGACCGCGACGCGCAGCGCCTGACCCTGTTCGCCTGCGCCGATCTCGGCGAGGCGGGCAAAGGCGCGGGGTGTGACCTTGGGGGGCAGGTTCATGACGATCCTCGGGCTGAGTTGGGCGGTTTCATCTCATTGCTCAGTCTGACATATATGAATCACGCGCGCCGCGACAAGGACCCTTGCCCATGAGTGCCCCCTTTGCGACCGACCCCGACGCCACGCGCGGCCGCCTCATCCCCGAGGAAGAAAGCGCCTTTCGCTCGCCCTTTCAACGGGACCGCGACCGGATCATCCATTCCAGCGCCTTCCGGCGGCTCAAGCACAAGACGCAAGTATTCGTGGCGCATGAGGGCGATTACTACCGCACGCGGCTGACGCATTCCATCGAGGTGGCGCAGGTCGCGCGCACGATCTCGGGCGCGCTCGGCCTCAACGCAGAGCTGACCGAGGCGGTGGCGCTGGCGCATGATCTGGGCCACACGCCTTTTGGTCATGCCGGTGAGGACACGCTGGCCGCGCTGATGGCCCCCTATGGCGGGTTCGATCACAACGCGCAGGCGCTGCGGATCGTCACATCGCTGGAGCGGCATTACGCCGAGTTCGACGGGCTGAACCTGACATGGGAGACGCTGGAGGGCCTCGCCAAGCATAACGGTCCGGTCGCGGGGCCATTGCCCTATGCGCTGGCCGATTACAACGCCCGCCACGACCTGGAGCTTTCCACCCATGCCGGGGCCGAGGCGCAGGTGGCGGCCATCGCCGACGATATCGCCTATAACAACCACGATCTGCATGACGGGCTGCGAGCGGGCCTTTTCACGGATGAGGAAATCGCGGCGCTACCCATCGTTGGCGATTGTTTTGCGGAAGTGGACCGGCGCTATCCCGGTCTCGATCCCAAGCGCCGCCGGCACGAGGCGCTGCGCCGCGTCTTTGGCGCGATGGTGGGCGACGTGATTGCCACAAGCCGCGCACGGCTGACCGAGGCCGCCCCCGCCGATGTGGCGGCGCTGCGCGCGCTGGGCGCGCCGGTGATCCGCTTTTCGCCCGCGCTCTGGCAGGATTTGCAGGCGATCCGGGCGTTTCTTTTCGCGCGCATGTATCGCGCGCCCGCCGTCAACGCCATGCGCGCCATGGTGGATGAGGTGGTGCGCGCGCTTTTCCCGATCTATCTCGACGCGCCCGAGCATTTGCCCGACGAATGGCGCGCCGATGTGGCGCGCGCGGCGGACCGCACGGCGCTGGCGCGGCTGGTGAGCGATTACATCGCCGGGATGACCGACCGGTTCGCGCTCCAGAGCCATGCGCGGCTGACGGGCAAGACAAGGTTTTCACGGAAAGGTGTGTAGGTATGGCGATTGAAACCGGGGCAGGCGCGCTGGCGCCGGTGATGGTCTTCGCGCTGGTGGGCGCTCTCGGGGTGGGCGCGCAATGGCTGGCCTGGCGGCTCCGGATGCCCGCCATCGTGCTGATGCTGGCGGCGGGGCTGATCGTGGGGCCGGGGCTTGGCCTTTTCGATCCGGCCCGCGATATCGGCCCGCTCATGGCACCGATGGTTTCCATCGCGGTGGCGGTGATCCTCTTCGAGGGCGGCCTCACCCTCAATTTCCAGAGCCTGCGTGGTGCCGCCGAAGGGGTCTGGCGGCTGGTCATCATAGGCGCGCCGCTCGGCTGGCTCGGTTCGACGCTGGCGCTGCATTACGCGGCGGGGCTTGGCTGGGCCGAGGCGGCGGTGTTCGGCGGCATCATGATCGTGACTGGCCCCACGGTGATCGCGCCGCTCTTGCGGCAGGCGCGGCTGGCGCGCAGGCCCGCGCAACTGCTGCAATGGGAGGCGATCGTCAACGACCCGGTGGGCGCGCTGGCCGCAGTCCTGGCCTTCGAGGTGGTGCTTGTCATGGCCGCCTCCGAGACGGCAGGCGGCGCGGCTGTCTCGATGGCGCAGGGCATCGCGGTGGCGCTGGCGCTGGGGCTTGGCGCGGGCTGGGGGCTGGTGCGGGCGTTCCGCGCGGGCCATGTGCCCGAATTCATGAAGGTGCCGGTGCTCTTTGCCGTGCTTCTGGGGGTGTTCGCGCTGTCGGATACGGCGCTGCACGAAAGCGGGCTGCTCACGGTGACGGTGATGGGCCTCTACATGGCCAATACCGACCTGCCAAGCTATGCCGAACTGCGCCGTTTCAAGGAACATGCCACCGTGCTTCTGGTCTCGGGCGTGTTCATCCTGCTGGCCGCGTCGATGAACATGGATGCGCTGGCGCTGCTTGATTGGCGCGCGGTCCTCTTCGTGGCGGTGACCATCCTGCTGGTGCGCCCATTGACGGTGCTGCTGTCGCTCTTGGGAACGAAACTGCCGATGAACGAGCGGTTGCTGGTCGCGCTCACCGGGCCGCGCGGCGTGGTTCTGGTGGCGGTGGCGGGGCTGTTCGGCGAACGGCTGGTTGCCCTCGGCTTCGAGGACGCGGCGCGGCTCACGCCGCTGGCCTTCGCGCTGGTGGCGGCGACGGTGGTGTTGCACGGATTTTCGCTGGCACCGCTCGGGCGCGCGCTCGGGCTGGCGCAGAAGGGGCCGCCGGGGGTGATCCTTGTGGGCGGCTCGCCCTTCTCGACCGCGCTGGGGCAGGCGCTCGACAAGCTCGACGTGCCGGTGCTGGTCAGCGACCCCAACCGCGTCCGGCTGCGCACGGCGCGCGAGGCGGGGTTGCACACGTTTTTCGGCGATATCCTGTCGGAGGCCGCCGAGCATGGCGTCGAGGTGGTCAGCTTTGGTCAGGTCGTGGCGATGACCGACAACGACGCCTACAACACCCTTGTGGCCACCGACCTCGCGCCAGAATTCGGCCGCGAGAACGTGTTTCAGCTGCGCCGCACCCGCGAGGATGGCGCGCGCCACGCCCTGCCGGCCACGCTTGGCGGGCGGCGGATCGGCGGCGAATTCGACCATGCCGAAATCGCGCGCCGCATGGCACAGGGCTGGGGCGTGCGCGCGACCCGGCTGACCGAGGATTACCCGCTGGAGGCATGGCAAGCCGACAATCCCGAGGCTGTGCCGTTGGCCGAGATGCGCCCCTCTGGCGGGCTGAGCTTCATCGCCCGCGACGAGACGCCCAAGGGCGGTGAGGCGGTGCATCTCATCGCGCTCGCCCCGCCGCGCAAGCAGACGTGACACCCGCGCCGCATTGATCGGGCGCGGGACCGGTGCTAGTGCGGGGGGTGGGATGCGTATCGAGTTGGGGAATGTGCGTGTGCATCAGGGGAGTGCGGGGCCGACGGTCCTGATTGCCGGGGCAGGCTGTGCCACCGGGCTTGATCTGGCCGCGATGCTGGCCGCGAAGGGCGCGTCGGTGATCGTGCTCGAGAGGTCTGACGCGCGGGCCCTGGCGCTGGGCCGGTTGGATCCGGCCCGGATCGAGACGCTGACCCTCGATGTGTTCAACCCCATGCCCTGCCGCAGGCTCGGCGCGATCTGGACCGACACGCCGATCGACCTGCTGCTGCATCTCCATCTTCTGCGCGAGCCTGCCCGCCCCGGTGCGGCGGTGGCGGCCATCCCGGCGCTGACCCGCGCGCTTTGGCCGGGGCTGGCGCGGGGGGCGGGCGAGGTTCTGATCCTTGCCTGTGCCCCCGAGGCCGATGCCGCGCCCGAAGCCCATGCCTATGATGCCGCGCTGCGCGCGCTTGTGCCGCTCATGCAGGCGGAGGCGGGCGCGGGTGCGCGGGTCAACCTTCTGAGGGCGCGCCGCGCGGATGCGCGCGCGGCCTTTCGGGACGTGGTGGCGGGCTGGCCGGGGGCCGTGGCCCCGCTGGGATCGGTGCTCGATCTGGGGCGGGGTGGCGCGGGCGATTGACGCGCGGGCGCGGGATGATAAACCGGCCCGGATTGCAGGATGAAAGGTGCGCCATGAACCTCTTTGACGATATCCGCTCGCTCGTGCTTGACACCCTTGCCGGGATGCAGGCCGCGGGCGCGCTGCCCGAGGGGCTCGACATGGCCAATGTCGCGGTCGAGCCGCCGCGCGATCCCGCCCATGGCGACATGGCCACCAATGCCGCGATGGTGCTCGCCAAGCCTGCCGGCATGAAACCCCGTGACATCGCCGAAACGCTGGCGTCGCGCCTTGCCGCCGATCCGCGCATCGACCGCGCCGAGGTGGCCGGTCCCGGCTTTCTCAACCTGCGGCTGGCACCCGCGCTCTGGCAGGATGTGGTGCGCGCCGCCCTCGCGCAGGGTGCCGATTTCGGGCGCTCGGGCTTGGGGCAGGGCCGCCGCGTCAATGTCGAATACGTCTCGGCCAACCCCACCGGGCCCTTGCATGTGGGTCACACCCGCGGCGCGGTCTTCGGCGACGCATTGGCAAGCCTGCTGGCCTTCGCGGGCTATGAGGTCACGCGCGAATATTACATCAACGACGGCGGCGCGCAGGTCGATGTGCTCGCCCGGTCGGTTTACCTGCGGTATCTCGAGGCGCATGGGCAAAAGGTGGCCTTCGCCGATGGCACCTATCCCGGTGATTATCTGATTGAGGTGGGCGAGGCGCTCAAGACGCAGGTGGGCGATGCCTACGTGGACGAGCCCGAGGCGGTCTGGCTGGAGCCGATCCGGGATTTCGCCACGGACCGGATGATGGCGCTGATCCGCGAGGACCTCAAGGCGCTTGGCGTCGAGATGGACGTGTTCTATTCGGAAAAATCGCTCTATGGCACCGGGCTGATCGAGGCGGCGATCGAGGATTTGCGGGGCAAGGGCCTGATCTATCGCGGCGTGCTGGAGCCGCCCAAGGGCAAGATGCCCGAGGATTGGGAACCGCGCGAACAGACGCTCTTCAAATCCACCGAGCACGGCGACGACGTGGACCGCCCGATCATGAAATCCGATGGCGGCTGGACCTATTTCGCGCCCGACATCGCCTATCATTATGACAAGATTTCAAGGGGCTATGATCTTCTGATCGACGTGTTCGGGGCCGATCACGGCGGCTATGTCAAGCGCATGAAGGCCGCCGTTTCGGCGCTCTCGAATGGCCGCGTGCCAGTGGATATCAAGCTGTGCCAACTGGTCAAGCTCTACAAGAACGGCGAGCCGTTCAAGATGTCCAAGCGCGCGGGCACCTTCGTGACGCTGCGCGATGTGGTCGATCAGGTGGGCGCGGATGTGACCCGCTTTGTCATGCTGACGCGCAAGAACGATGCGCCATTGGATTTCGATTTTGCCAAGGTGCTGGAACAGTCCAAGGAAAACCCCGTTTTCTACGTGCAATATGCCAATGCGCGGGTGAATTCGGTGCTGCGCAAGGCGCGCGAGGCGGGGATCGCTGTGGATGACGCGGCGCTCGGGGCGGCGGATCTGACGGGGCTTGCCCACGAGGCGGAACTCGCGCTGGCGAAGAAGATCGCGGAATGGCCGCGTCTGGTCGAGATCGCCGCGCGCGCCAATGAACCGCATCGCGTTGCGTTCTTCCTCTATGATCTGGCCTCCGAGTTGCATGGCCTGTGGAACCGGGGCCATGACGACCCGGCGCTGCGCTTCCTGCAAGAGGGCGATCCGGCCACATCTGCCGCGAAAATCGCCCTTGTGCGCGCGGCGACGGTTGTGATTTGCGCAGGGCTTGGTATCCTTGGCGTCACTCCGTTGGATGAGATGCGCTGAACGCCGCCGTCTTTCGGAGCAGAGCAGGCACATAATCCCCGGCGGCAACGTATCGCCGGAGAGCGAGAGGCAGAGCATGGCAGATTATCACGTATCCGGGGGCACCCCCGTGGATGGGCCGCGTCGCGCGTCGATGGCGGGCCTGACGAATATGGCAGGCGCGGTCATCTCTCTGGCGCTGATCGGCGGTATCGGCACCTGGGGCTATGGCATGGTGATGCGCGATGTCTCGGGCGTCCCCGTGGTACGGGCGCTCGAGGGACCGATGCGCGAGGCCCCCGAAGAGCCGGGCGGCAGTCCTGCTGCCCATCAGGGTCTGGCCGTCAACGAGGTTGCGGGCAACGGCGCGGTAGCGTCTCCGCCGGATCAGGTGATCATCGCCCCGCAACCTATTGATCTGACGTCAGAAGATGTGTTGGCTCCCGCCCCGCCGCCCGCGCGGAGCACCCCGGTCGCGCGCCCGCGGCCCGCCGATGTGCATCTCGCCGTGGTGCGGGAGGAGACGGTCGAGGCCGCGCCCGCCCCGGAGGTTGCGCCGGTTCGGGCGGCCGCCGTCAGCGGTGGCCTGGGTCAGTCGCTGCGCCCCCGCACCCGCCCCGCGACCGCCGATCCCGTGGCCTTCGCGCTCGCCGCCGCCACCAGCGCTTCGGCAGAGGAGGTCGAGCCCGAGAGCCTGCCGCTCGGCACCCGGCTGGCCCAGCTTGGTGCCTTCGAGTCTGCCGAAGTGGCGCGCGCCGAATGGGACCGGCTGAGCGCGCGGCTTGGCGATCTGCTGGAGGGTAAATCGCGCGTGGTGCAGCGTGCCGAAAGCGGCGGACGGACCTTCTACCGTCTGCGCGCCGTCGGTTTCGAGGATCTTGCCGATGCGCGCCGCTTCTGCTCTGCGCTACAGGCCGAAAAGGCCGAATGCATCCCCGTGGTCACGCGGTGAGCCGTTTTGGGGCCACCATTCTCGATGCCCAAGGTTATCGGCTAACCACCGAGGAAAAAGCGTTTTTTCGGGATGTGCGCCCGTTCGGGTTCATCCTCTTCGCGCGCAATATCGAGACGCCCGATCAGGTCCGCGCGCTGGTGGATGACTTGCGCGCGGCGGCCGGTCACGAGGCCCTGATCACCATTGACCAGGAAGGCGGGCGCGTGCAGCGCCT
This sequence comes from Roseovarius sp. MBR-79, assembly GCF_053628555.1. Lineage (NCBI taxonomy): Bacteria > Pseudomonadati > Pseudomonadota > Alphaproteobacteria > Rhodobacterales > Roseobacteraceae > Roseovarius > Roseovarius sp. MBR-79. Next base: position 36,390 of record NZ_JBRJGP010000006.1, read on the forward strand.
GCGCGCCCCGCACTGGCGCGACTGGCCCGCGCCGCTCGATCACGTAGCGATGGCGGGTGCGCGCGCCCCCGAGGCGATGTATCTGCGCTACCGCCTCATCGCCGCCGAATTGCACGCCCTCGGCATCGACAGCAATTGTGCGCCGCTGGTCGATGTGGCCGGGCCTGCCACGCATCCCTTCCTGCGCAACCGCTGCTATGGCGAGACCCCGGCGCAGGTGGCCGAGATCGGCCGCGTCGTTGCCGATGGGCTATTGGCGGGCGGCGTCCTGCCGGTGGTCAAGCATATTCCCGGTCACGGGCGCGCCACCGCCGATAGCCATCATGATCTGCCACGCGTCGATTGCGCGAAGAGTGATCTTCAAGATATTGATTTTGAAACATTCAAGGCGCTGAATGACCTGCCCATGGCGATGACTGCCCATGTTGTCTATGCCGCGCTTGACGACCTTCCAGCGACGCTTTCGCCTGCGGTCATTGCCGATATCCGCGATGAAATCGGCTTTGACGGGCTGCTCATGACCGATGACATCTCGATGAAGGCGCTCTCGGGGGATCTTGCCATGCTCTCGCGTCAGGCGCTCACAGCGGGCTGTGACGTGGTGCTGCATTGTAACGGCACTCTGGCCGAGCGGCAGGCCGTGGCAGAGGCGGCGGGCGTGATGAGTGACACCGCACAGACCCGCGCCGAGGCTGCGCTCAGCCACCGCCGTCCCCCCGATCCGGTTGACATTTCCGCCCTCACGGCGCAGCTTGATGCGCTGACGGGCGGGCGGATGCATGGCTGAGGACGAGTTCGACGACGGGGCAAGACCGGTGGCGCTGGCGGACCGGCTGGCCGCCGAAGCGCTTATTGTCGATGTTGACGGGTTCGAGGGGCCGCTGGATCTTCTGCTGACCCTTTCGCGCACGCAAAAGGTTGATCTCAGGCGCATTTCCGTTCTGCACCTCGCGCAGCAATATCTTGCCTTCGTCGAGCGCGCCAAGGCGCTGCGGCTGGAGCTTGCCGCCGATTATCTCGTGATGGCGGCGTGGCTTGCCTTTCTCAAATCGCGCCTTCTGCTGCCCCCGGACCCCACCGAGGAGGGACCCTCGGGCGAGGAACTGGCCGCCCATCTGGCGTTTCAGCTCGAGCGCCTTCAGGCGATGCGCGATTGTGCCGCGCGGCTCATGGGGCGCGACCGGCTGGGGCGGGATTTCTTCGCGCGTGGCCTGCCCGAGGACATCACCCGCCGCCGCGAGACGCGCTATACCGCTACGCTGCTCGATCTCATGCAGGCCTATGCGCGCATCCGCACCCGCGACGAATTCCGCCCCTTCGTCATGGATCGCGACGCGATTTTCACAATGGAACAGGCGCTTGAGCGGTTGCGCGGGCTGATCGGCTTTGCCGGGACATGGACCGATATCGTGACCTATCTGCCCGAGGGGTTCACCGCCGATCCGGCACGGCGCCGCTCGGCCACGGCCTCGACCTTTGCGGCGGCGCTGGAACTGGTCAAGGAAGGGCGCGCGGAACTTCGCCAGTCCGAGACTTTCGCGCCGGTCGAACTTCGGCTGAGGGATCAATAACGTGCCTCAGGATATTGAGGAAAAAGAAGAAAGCCTGTTCGACGCTCCGCCCATGGCGGAGCAGGAACGCATGATCGAGGCGATGCTTTTTGCCTCGGCGACGCCGCTCGACACGCGGGAGATGGCCGCGCGGATGCCGCACGGGAGCGACCCCGCCGAGGCGCTGGTGCATCTGCGCAAACGCTACGAGGGGCGTGGCGTCAACCTTGTCAGGGTGGGAGATGGCTGGGCCATGCGCACCGCGCCGGACCTTGGCTATCTCATGCGCCGGGAGGTGGTCGAGACGCGCAAGCTGAGCCGCGCCGCGATCGAGACACTGGCCATCATCGCCTATCATCAGCCGGTGACGCGCGCCGAGATCGAGGAGATCAGAGGCGTTTCGGTCAGCCGGGGAACCGTCGATCAACTTCTTGAAATGGAATGGATCAGGTTCGGCCGTCGCAAGATGACGCCGGGGCGACCGGTCACCTTCGTCGTGACCGAGAGTTTCCTTGACCATTTCGGTCTGGAAAGCGCGCGCGACCTTCCGGGCCTGAAAGAATTGCGCGATGCGGGATTGCTCGACAATCGCCCGCCGCCGGGGACGCTGCCAATGGCGGGCGAGGACGATGACGACGAAAGCGCGCCGGGGCAGAACGAACTTTTCGAGGATTGAGCGGGGATATCCGCTGATTTTCACGGTTTTTTAGCGATTTCTTCGTAGCCTGCCCTCAAATCGGCATGTTTCGCGTCTATATGGAAACGGAGGCAGCGAGAGGAGCGGCGCAATGAACGCCAACCAGATGATCAACATGGTGATCCGCATTGTCATGCAGCGCGTGCTGCGGCAGGGGATCAACAAGGGTATTGATGCGATGTCGGGCAGCGGGACGCGCTCTGGCCCCGACGGGCGCAAGACCGCGCAGCGCACGCAGCAGGCCTTGAAGGTGGGGCGAAGGCTCGGTCGGTTCTGAACGCAGAGTCGCGCCTGAGGGCAAGGCCTCTGGCAGTGGTGTGATCGGCGGCGGGATTTGCGTGGCCTTTCCGCGCGTCACGCCTTGAAGTGTTTCGACAGCTTCAGGCCCTGCCCTTGATAGTTCGACGCGATACCAGCGCCATAAAGCTGATCGGGGACCTCATCCATGCGCTCGTAGACCAGCCGCCCGACGATCTGGCCATGTTCGAGCACGAAGGGTGCCTCATGGCAGCGCACTTCCAGAACACCGCGCGAGCCGCTGCCGCCCGCCGCCGCGTGTCCGAAGCCCGGATCGAAGAAGCCCGCGTAGTGCACCCGGAACTCGCCCGCCATGGCCACGAAGGGGGCCATTTCGGCGGCGCAGGCGGGCGGAATATGCACCGCCTCGCGGCTCACCAGGATATAGAATGCGCCGGGATCGAGGATGATATGGCCGGTCGCCGTGTGGACCTCCTCCCAGAAATCGGCCGGATCGTAATGGCCGATGCGGTCAAGGTCGATCACCCCGGTATGCGGCTTGGCCCGATACCCCGCCAGCGTGCCCTTGGCGGGGCGCAGATCGACCGAAAAGCCAAGCCCGCCATCGATCACCGCCGGGCCATCGACCAGCGGCGTCTCGGCATGCAGCGCGCGCAGCGTGTCATCCGAGAGCACGGCCTGGCCAGTGCGAAACCGGATCTGGTTGAGGCGCATCCCCGGCCGCACCAGAACCGAGAAGGATCGCGGGCAGATCTCGGCATAAAGCGGGCCATGATAGCCGGGGGTCACCCGGTCGAACTCGGTGCCGCCATCGGTAATCGTGCGCGTCAGCAGATCGAGACGCCCGGTCGAGGATTTGGCATTGGCCACCGCCTGCACACCCTCGGGCAGGGCCAGCCGTTCCATCAGTGGCACAAGATAGACACAGCCCTTTTCCAGCACCGCGCCGGGGCTGAGGTCGATCCGGTGCATCCCGAATTCCGTCAGCCTGTCGGCCACCGTGCGCCCCGCGCCGGTCAGGAACGAGGCCCGCACGCGGTAGGCCACCGCGCCAAGCCGCAGATCGAGGCTCGCAGGCTGGATCTGTTCGGGCAGGATCGCCGGTTCGCCCGCGATGGCGCCTCTCTCGATGAGGCCGCGCAATTGCTGGCTGGACAGAACGCCGGTCATCACATTGCCCCCCATGCAGGCCCCGCGGACCGCGTCTGGCGGGATCGTCGGCGATTTTGGTCGGGCTAGCAGGACTTGAACCTGCGACCTTCCGTCCCCCAGACGGACGCGCTACCAGGCTGCGCTATAGCCCGACGATGGGCCGTTCATACCGGTTTTGCGGGCAGGGGCAAGGGGAAAGGTGGAAATTTCGCGGGCCTTACGGCCCGGTGCCGATACGTGCCCGCAGGTCCCGCGCCAGGCCCGCAAGACGACGCGCAGCCGTGGCCGAAAGCGGGCGGGGCAGGGCCGTGAGACGCGAGAGCGGGCCGGGTTCGGCGGCCAGCGTATCGGACGGGTCATCGGGCAGATCGGGCAGGGGCAGCAGGGCCTCCGCCGCCGCCTCGGGCGCGTCCGGCTCCGCTGCGGACTCGAACGGGGCGGCTTCGGCGCGCGTGTCGGCGTCAGACGGCCCCGTCTCGGAAGGGGCGGCAGGCTCGGGGGACGGGTCCGCAGCCTTGGCCTGTCCCGGCCCTGGTTCCACTTGCGGCCCCACGACGCCACCCGGCGCGCGCGAAAACTCGAGAACCTGCGCGGTGCCGTCATGCGCCGTCGTCTCGTCTCCCCAATCGGGGGCGATCGCGCTTACGTGCTGCACGCCCTCTTCGCGCAGCAGTTTCTGAACACCCTTGATGGTCATGCCCTCGTCATGCAGCAGATGCTTGATCCCGGCGAGCAGGCGCAAGTCGGCAGGACGGTAGTAGCGCCGCCCGCCCGCGCGCTTGACCGGCTTCACCTGCGTGAACTTGCTTTCCCAGAACCGCAGCACATGGGCCGGCACGTCAAGCAGGTCAGCGACCTCGCTTATGGTGCGGAAGGCGTCGGCGGATTTGGCCATGCGCGCCCGTGTCCTCAGCTTTTGTTGCCGATGGCGACCCGGTCTTTCATCAGATGCGAGGGCCGGAACGTGAGCACGCGGCGCGGCTGGATCGGCACCTCTTCGCCTGTCTTGGGATTGCGTCCCAGGCGCGCGGTCTTGTCGCGCACCGAGAAGGTGCCGAAGGACGAAATCTTCACCTGTTCGCCGCGCGCAAGCGCGTCCGACATGTGGCCCAGAACGCTTTCGACCATCTGTGCCGCATCGTTGCGCGACAGCCCCACTTCGCGGAAAACCGCCTCGCTGAGGTCCATGCGCGTGAGTGTCTTGTTGGACATACCATCCCCGCTTTTTTCCGGGCAGTTTGCGGTGAAGTATTTTACAAGTCAATGTCAATGACTTGCGCGGCCCTTCTTCAACGCGGATTTTCGCGCGTCCGGGCGCGTTACCAGCGCAGAACCACCGCGCCCCAGGCCAATCCGCCGCCGATTGCCTCCGACAGCACCAGATCGCCGCGCTTGATGCGCCCCTCGTTGACCGCCACCGAGAGCGCGAGGGGAATCGATGCCGCCGAGGTGTTGCCGTGATCCTGCACCGTCACCACCACCCGCTCCATCGGCAGGTCGAGTTTCCTTGCCGTCCCCTGGATGATACGGATATTGGCCTGATGCGGCACGACCCAATCCACATCCGCCCCCGAAAGGCCGATCTTGCCAAGCGCCGTCTCGGCCGTTGCCGCCAGCTTTTCGACGGCCTGCCGAAAGAGGGCGTTGCCCTGCATCCTGAGCTTGCCCGCGCTGCCCGTGCTCGACACGCCGCCATCGACATAGAGCATGTCGCGGTAGCGCCCGTCCGAATTGAGATCGACCGACAGGATGCCTCGATCGGTAGTCTCGCCCGCGCCCTCCTGCGCCTCGAGCACCACCGCGCCCGCGCCATCACCGAAAAGCACGCAGGTCGAGCGGTCCGACCAGTCCATGATGCGCGAAAAGGTTTCCGCGCCGATCACCAGAAGCCGCTCGGCCTGGCCCGCCACGATCATCGCATTGGCGGTAGCGAGCGCATAGATGAACCCCGCGCAAACGGCCTGCACGTCGAAGGCAAAGCCGCGCGTCATGCCCAGATCGCTTTGCACCATGGTGGCGACCGACGGAAAGGTGAGGTCGGGCGTGGAGGTGGCAACGATGATCCCGTCAATGTCCGCAGCCGCGATGCCGGCATGGGCAAGCGCCGCGCGGGCGGCATGGCCGGCCATCTGCGACGTGGTTTCCCCCTCGGCGGCAAAGCGGCGGCGCTCGATCCCCGACCGCGTTCGGATCCATTCATCGGAGGTGTCGAGGGATTGCTCGAATTCGGCATTCGGCACGATGCGGGCGGGCAGGTAGTGCCCGACACCAAGCGGGACGGCGCGGCGGATCATGGAGTTGTGCCCTCCTCGGGGCCGGTTTCGTCGGGTCCGGTTTCGTCGTGCCCGCCACCCTGATCCTCGACCGGCGCGGCGGCGGCGACGCGGGCGGCAAGGCGCTCGGTAAAGCGCGAGTGCGCCAGTTCGAAGGCAAGCTTGATCGCCGAGGAGACGCCGGTCGCGTCCGCCGATCCGTGCGATTTCACCACCGTTCCATTCAGCCCCAGAAACACGCCGCCATTGGCGCGGCGGGGATCGACACGTTTTTTCATCCGTTGCAGGGAGGTATAGGCCAGAAGGGCCGCCAGCCGCGAAAGCGGCGAATAGTTGAACGCCTCGCGCAGCAGGTCGGCGATGAGCTTGGCAATGCCCTCGCCGGTCTTGAGCGCCACGTTGCCGGTAAACCCGTCGGTCACGATCACGTCGCAGACCGTGCCGGGCAGGTCGCGCCCCTCGACAAAGCCCACGAATTCAAAATCGGCGGCCTTGGCATTGGCGGCGATCAGGTCATAAGCCTCGCGCAACTCTGCGCGGCCCTTGTGTTCCTCGGTGCCGACATTGAGCAGGCCGATGCGCGGACATTTCAGCCCGAATCCGTTGCGCGCGTAGGAGGCCCCCATGAGCGCGTATTGCATCAGGTCCTTGGCATCGGCGCGGATATCGGCGCCGCCATCGAGCATGATGTTGTGCTCTTGCGGGTTCTGCGACGGCCACATCACGGCGATGGCCGGGCGATATATCCCCGGCAGTTTGCGCAGGCGCATGACCGACATCAGCATCAGCGCGCCTGTATTGCCGCAGGACACGCAGACAGATGCCTCTCCCGCGCGGACCGATTCGAGGGCCGACCACATCGAGGTGTCCCGCCCGTGCCGCACGATCTGGCTGGGCTTGTCATCCATGGTGACGGTCCGGGGCGCGTCGCGGATCTCGACCCGGTTCAGCAATTCCTGCTTGCGCGCGACCAGCTTTTCAAGCGTGTCACGCGGCCCGTGGAGGATAAAGCCGATATCGGCATTTTTGGATGCGGACCGGGCGATCCCCTCGACAACGGCGGAAGGCCCCTGGTCGCCGCCCATGGCGTCAACCGAGATGATGATGCGCTCCGCGCCGCTCCCGCCTTGATCGCTCTGAGCGCCCATTCAGCCGCTGCCCCCCGTTCTCGTTCAGGCGGCGTCGTCTTCCAGGTCGATTTCTTCCACCATGGCCACAACTTCGCGCTCGGCATAGTGGCCGCAGGACGCGCAGACGTGGTGCGGGCGCTTCAACTCGCCGCAATTGGCGCATTCGTTGGGGTTGCTCGCCACGAGCGAATCGTGCGCACGGCGCATGTTGCGACGCGATTTCGAGACTTTGTTCTGCTGGACGGCCATGGTGCCACCTCAATTCCTAAGGGGCCAATCGGGCCCTGTTTCACGGGTGTTCGCGGCTCATAATCCTGACTGAGCCGCCGGTTCAACCCCAAATTCCGATGAGAGCGCGAAAATACAGAGATTTGATGCCGGGGCAAGCGATTCTTGGGGTGGTTCAGCCCTTGTCGCCGCTGTCGAGCTTGTCGCGCAGCGCCGCCAGCCCGGCAAAGGGGCGGGCCTCTTCATCCGCCATCGGGATCACGCCTTCGGGGGCGGCGCGCACGGCACCCAGTTCGGCCCCGTCGCTTCGCGGAAACTGCGGCAGCGACAGCGCCAGCGCCTCGGCCAGAAGCGCATGAAGGTCGAGCACCTCGGGCAGCGGCTCGAGCGTGTCATCCTCGGGCATCTCCACCTCTTCGCCGGGGGCGGGTGCGCGCTCGTCCGGGGTGTAGCGCCGCGTCACAGGCTCGTCGATGCGGGTCGTGACCGGATCGAGGGTCACGACACAGGGCTGCACCACCGTCGCACCGAGCGTGGCGGTCAAAAGCCAGTCCCGCCCGCCGCTGGCGGCAACCTCGCCCGACAGGCGCAGCTTGCGCAGGTCAAGAAGGCCGAGCGCCTCGGCCAGCCTGCGCCGGGCGGGTGCGTCGGGCACGATCTCGAAGGCGGTCGGCTGGCGGCCGAGTCGGGCGAAGGTCAAAAGGCCGGTCGGCGGCGTATCCTGGGGCATGGCGGGCGCGTCTTCCATTCTTGAAACTGACAGGCGCATTGATGTAAGCGGGATAAAAGCCGCGCGCGGCCATGACAAGAGGGCAGAGATGACAGCGTTCCAAACCCGACTGATGCGCAGCCTTGCGTTCTGCGCGCTGCTCGGGGTCGCGTCCTGTGCGGCGACCTACCGCAATCACGGCTACATCCCGCCCGAGGAAGACCTTCAGAACCTGATTATCGGTGTGGACGGCCGTGCAACCGTCGATGACCTGATCGGCGCGCCCGCGCTTTCGGGGATTTCGGGCGACGGCGATTATTATTATGTGCGCTCGCGCTCGCGCACCAAAGGCATGTTCCGCTCGAAGGAGGTGGAGCGGCAGGTGCTGGCGATCTCGTTCAACGAGGACGACACCATCGCCAATATCGAGACTTTCGGTCTGGAAGATGGCCGGATCGTTCCGCTGACGCGGCGCGTGACCGACAACTCGGTGGTCAAGACCGGCTTCCTGCGGCAGTTGCTCAACAATATCGGGGCGCTCAACCCGGCTGACGCGTTTGGCGGTTAGGGTCATGGCGCTGTCATGGCTTTCGTGCTAGGGCAGAGCAGGGTCGTGACACGGGGGGCTTTGGATGGAGGAGATTCGCCAAGGTCGGTATCTGGCGCGTCTGGCCCGTGATCCCGACGATATCGCCCGCGCGCAGGCGCTGCGCGCGCAGGCGTTTCTGGGCCGGGTGGGCACCGATGTGGATGCGCATGACGCCGTCTGCCTGCATGTCCTGATCGAGGAGACGGCAAGCGGCGATCTGGTCTGCTGTTTTCGGGTGCTCCTGCTCGATGGCGGTGCCGATATCGCGCGCAGCTATTCGGCGCAGTTCTATGAATTGTCCGCACTTGGGGGATTCGAGGGGCGCATGGCCGAGATGGGCCGCTTTTGCCTTGCGCCCGATCGGCACGATCCCGACATCCTGCGCGTGGCGTGGGCGGCGATGACGCGGCTGGTGGATGCGCACGGGGTGCAGATGCTGTTCGGCTGCTCGTCCTTCAAGGGGGTCGAGGCCGATCCCTATCTCGACGCCTTCGCCATGCTGGGCAAGCGTCACCTTGCGCCGCGCCGCTGGTGGCCGCGCGTCAAGGCGCCCGCCGTCTATCGCTTTGCGCAGCGGCTCAAGCGGCACAAGCCTGACCTGAAACTGGCCATGCGGCACATGCCGCCCCTGCTGCGCACCTACCTCATGATGGGCGGATGGGTCAGCGATCATGCGGTGATCGACAGGCAGATGGGCACGCTGCATGTCTTTACCGGGGTCGAGATCAACGCCATTCCGGCGGCCCGCCAGCGTCTTCTGCGCGCGCTCGCAGGCTGAGGCTTGACGCCGCCCGGGGGCCGGGATAGCCCCCGACCATGGCCCGCGCACCGCTTCTCCAACTGTCCGGAATTTCGCTCACCTTCGGGGGGGAACCGGTCTTTGACGACCTGTCGCTCATCGTGCAGCCGGGTGACCGGGTGGCGCTTGTCGGGCGCAACGGATCGGGCAAGTCAACGCTGATGAAGGTCATGGCCGGTCTGGTCGAGCCGGACCGGGGCGAGCGTATCGTCGCACCCGGCGTGAGCGTGGGCTATATGGAGCAGGAGCCCGCGATGACGGGTTTTGCCACGCTTGGCGATTATGCCGCGTCCAATCTCGATCCGGGCGAGATGTATCGCGTCGAGATGGCGGGCGAGGGGCTGAAATTCGATCCGGCGCGCCCGGTGGCGACCGCCTCGGGCGGCGAGCGGCGGCGCGCTGCGCTGGCGAAACTGATGGCCGAGGCACCGGAACTGATGTTGCTCGACGAGCCGACGAACCATCTCGATATCGAGGCGATCGGCTGGCTGGAGGAGGCGCTGCGCAGCACGCGCCGCGCCTATGTGGTGATCAGCCACGACCGCGCCTTCCTGCGTGAACTTACCCGCGCAACCCTCTGGATAGACAGAGGAATGACGCGGCGGCAGGAAGAGGGATTCGGCGGATTTGAGGCCTGGCGTGACCGCATCTGGGACGAGGAGGACATGCAGCGCCACAAGCTCAACCGCAAGATCAAGGCCGAGGCCCGGTGGGCCGTCGAGGGGATCAGCGCGCGGCGCAAGCGCAATCAGGGCCGGGTGCGCGCGCTTCAGGAGCTGCGCGCCGAGCGCAGCGCGCAGATCAAGCGGCAGGGCACGGCGGCCATGGCGCTCGAGTCCGGCCCAAGTTCGGGGCGAAAGGTTTTCGAGGCGAAAGAGATTACAAAGGCTTACGGGGACAAGCTCATCCTGCGCCCGTTCAGTCTTCGGGTCATGCGCGGCGAGCGGGTGGCCTTTGTCGGCCCCAATGGCGTGGGCAAGACGACGCTTCTCAAGATGCTGATGGGCGAAGAGAAGCCCGACAGCGGCACCGTGACCCATGGCACCAACCTGATGCCCGCCGTGTTCGACCAGGCGCGCGCGCGGCTCGATCCGGAAATGACCCTGTGGGAGAGCCTGACGGGTGACACGGATATGCGCGTCTCCGGGCAGGCCGATCAGGTGCTCGTGCGCGGCCAACCGCGCCATGTGGTGGGCTATCTCAAGGATTTCCTGTTCGATGAGCGGCAGGCCAGAGCGCCGGTCAAGTCCTTGTCGGGGGGCGAAAAAGCGCGGCTCCTGCTGGCCCGGATCATGGCGCGTGAAAGCAATGTCCTCGTGCTCGACGAACCCACGAACGATCTCGACATCGAGACGCTCGACCTGCTTCAGGAACTGCTCGACGATTACGATGGCACCGTGCTTCTGGTCAGCCATGACCGCGATTTCCTCGACCGCGTGGCGACCACGACCATCGCGATGGAGGGGGACGGCCGCGCGGTGACCTATGCCGGGGGATGGTCGGATTATCGCGCGCAACGGCTTGAAGATGCGCCGGACTGGACCAGGACCCCGGCCAGATCCGGTGACAGGAAGCCGGAGTCGAAGCGGCAGAAATCCGCCTCGGAGCGCCTCAGCTTCACCGAGAAGCACAGGCTCGAGGAACTGCCTGCCCAGATCGCACGGCTCGAGGCCGAGATCGCGAAGCTCGAGGGGCTGTTGGCCGATCCGGAGCTTTTCACCCGCGAGCCGGTCAAGTTCCGCCGCGCGACCGAGGCGCTCACCCAGCGTCAGGCTGCCTTGGCCGAAGCCGAGGAGGAGTGGCTCATTCTTGCCGACAAGGCAGAAGGCTGAGCTTCACTGCATCCTGAGCGCGCCATCGAGGCGGATCACCTCGCCATTGAGATAGCCGCAGTCCACGATGAAGGCCGCAAGCCGCGCATATTCCGCCGGATCGCCGAGCCGCTTGGGAAAGGTCACCTCGGCGGCAAGGTTGTCCTGCACCTCTTGCGGCAGGCCGCGCATCATCGGCGTGGAGAATATCCCCGGCGCAATGGCCATCACGCGGATGCCCTCGCGCGCCAGATCCCGCGCCATCGGCAGCGTGAGCCCCACGATCCCGCCCTTGGAGGCGGCATAGGCGGCCTGACCCTTCTGCCCGTCGAAGGCCGCGATCGAGGCGGTGTTGACGATCACGCCACGCGCGCCGTCCGCGTCGGGTGCGTTCCTGGCCATTTCTGCGGCGGCAAGGCGCGCGACGTTGAACGTGCCGACAAGGTTGATGTCGAGCGTGCGCCGGAAGGCATCGAGCGGGTGCGGCCCGTCGCGCCCGAGCACCTTGGCCCCGGTGGCGACGCCCGCACAGTTGATCACCGCCGTGATCCGGCCCATGGCGGATTTGGCCGCGGCAATGGCGGCGGCGACCGAGGCTTCATCGGTCACATCCGTCTCGGCAAAACTCGCCCCGATTTCGGCGGCCACCTCCGCGCCGCGCGCGCCGTCGCGGTCGAGAATCGTCACCTCCGCGCCCTGGGCTCGAAAGTGCCGCGCCGTCGCCTCGCCAAGCCCCGAAGCCCCGCCGGTGATGATCGCGGCTGTGTCGGTGATGCGCATGGGGGACCTCCATTAAATGAACGTATGTTCAATACCGCGCCCGCACCGCCCTGTCAAAACCCAAATGGCGGGCTGGACAGGGGATGCGGCCGGTCTATCCTGCCAGTGATGGTTTTGCGCGCCTCATTCGTCACTCTGCTGCTCTGCCTGCCTGCGCCCATCGTCGCGCAGGAGGCCGAGTGGCTTGACATGGCGCGGCGCGGCTGGAGCTATGAGTTGCGCGAGACCATGGTGGGCCGTGACCTGTCGATCCCGGTGCAGATCAGCGGGCGCGCGCTGGCCCGGTCCGATATCTGTGTTGTGGGGGAGGCCCCACGCCCCGAGACCCGCGCCATCCTCGACGCCTTCACGGCGCTTCTGGGGCATGTCCATGCGCACACCCCGCGCCTGATCGCAGCGGACGGGGCGCAGGACTGCCCCGAGACCGCGCAGGTCCTGTTGCGGCTGCGCTCGGGCACGGGGCCCGAGACGGGAATAACCCGCGATATCGCCTGGATGGAGGCGCGCTTTGCCCTCGGCCTGCCGCCGCGCCATGACTGGACGGCAACCGCCCCGGCCATGGTGCAGACGTTTTTCGGGCGGCGGGGCGCGGTCACGCATATCCTCGTGGAACAGGCGGCGGGTGCGGGCAACGCCACCGATGCGCGCTATTTCCGCTCGATCCTGATCGAGGAGATGTTTCAGGCCTTCACCTTCGGCATGGATATCCTGCATCTCGACGCGCGCACGCCCTATCTGTCGAAGCTGGAAGAGCGCCCCCTGCGCATGGTGCGCCGCCCCCTGCCGGGCACGCCGGAATATCGCCGCGCGCTTCTGGCCAGCAACCCGCCCGCGCTCTGCCCGTTTGATATCCTGATGCTGCACGCCGTGGCCGAGGCCCCGGTGACCGAGACCAACGGCCCGGATTTCGTTGCCTTCATCAAGGCGGAGTTCGCGGACCTGCGCGCGCGCGCAGAGGCCACCATGCAGGACGCGCGCTTTGCCCCGCTGCTCGATCCCGCCTGCCGCCCCGTCGCGGATTAAGACCAAGGGCGGTCTTTGCCGCTGCCCGTCTTTGGCGCTAGCGTGATCGGCGACGCCCCGCAGCGGGCCGCAGAATCGGAGAGGGCGCGCATGGCATCAGCGGCACAGGAGCGGATGACCGCGCTCAAGGGCGCGCTCGGCGGCGCGCTGGCGGGACAGGAGCGGCTGATCGAGCGGCTGATGATTGCGCTCGTGGCGGGTGGTCACCTGCTCATCGAGGGACCGCCCGGCGTTGCCAAGACCCGCGCGGTCAAGGCGCTGGCGGCAGGCGTCTCGGGACGTTTCGCGCGCATCCAGTGCACGCCCGATCTGGTGCCGTCGGATCTGACCGGCACGCCGGTCTATCACCCCCATGACGGCACGACCGAGTTTCTGCCCGGCCCGGTCTTCAGCAATCTCGTGCTGGTCGACGAGATCAACCGGGCACCCCCCAAGGTGCAATCGGCGCTTCTGGAGGCGATGGCCGAGGGGCAGGTGACGGCAGGCGGCGAGACGCACCGCCTGCCAGCACCCTTCCTTGTGGTGGCCACGCAGAACCCGATCGAGCATGACGGCACCTTTCCGCTGCCCGAGGCGCAGCTTGACCGTTTCCTGCTCTATACCGTGCTGCATCTGCCCGATGCCGAAACCGAGCGGCGCATCCTCGATCTGGTCGAGGCCGAGAGCATGGCGGGGCCGGCCGCAGCGAGGCCCCCCGCGCTCGACCCCGCCACATTGGCGATGGCGCAGCAGGAGGCGGCCTCGGTGCATCTGGCACCCGAACTGCGCGATTACATCGTCCGGCTGGTGATGGCCACGCGCGAGGGGCCGCTTGCCGCCGGGATCGAACATGCCGTCTCGCCGCGCGGCTCGCTGGCGCTGGCGGCGGCGGCGCGGGCGCGCGCCTGGCTTCGGGGCCGCGATCACGCGCTCCCCGAGGATGTGGCGGAGCTTGCCCCCGACGCGCTGGCGCACCGGATGGTGCTGCGCTGGTCGGCGGTGGCCGAGGGGCGCGCGCCGCGCGCGGTGGTGGCCGATCTGCTGGCAAAGGTAGAGCCGCTGTGAGCGCGCCGCTCGACGCCCCCGGCGTGGCGCTTGCCGCCGAGACGCTGATCGCGCTGCGCCACGAGGCGCTGGCGGCGCGCCGTGCGTCGGTGACGGCGGCGCTACCGGGGGGGGTGGCCGTGCGCGCGCGCGGGCAGGGGCTCGAGATGGCGGGCACGCGCGCCTATGTGCCCGGCGACGATATCCGCCGCATCGACCGGGGCACGAGCGCGCGCACCGGGCGGCTTCATCTGCGCGAGTTCAGCGCCGAGCGCGACCGCGTGACCCTTCTGGTGGCCGATTTCCGCCCCTCGATGTTCTGGGGGGTGGGGCGCGCCTTTCTGTCGGTCGCCGCCGCCGAGGCGCTGACGCTGATCGGCTGGCAGACGGTCGAGGAGGGCGGGCGCGTGGGGCTTTTGGCGCTGAGCGCCGCCGGGGCCGAGGTGGTGCGCCCGAGGGGCCGCGCGCGCGGCATGCTGGAGGTGATCGGCACTATGGTGCGCGCGCACGCGGCCGCGCTGGCGGCGGGGCGGGACGGGGCCGGGGACCCGGCGCTGGACGCGATGCTGGAACAGGCGGCGCGGCTCGCCCCGACCGGGGCCGAGATCGTGCTCGCCTCGGGGTTCGAGGCCCCCGGCGAGGGGCTGGCCGACCGGCTGGGCGCGCTCGGGCGCAGGCGCGCGTTGCGGCTTCTTCTGGTGACCGAGGCGCTGGCCGGGCGCTTGCCGCCCGGACGCTATCCGATCCGGCCCATGGGCGGCGCGCCCGTGACGCTGCGGTTGGGGGCGGGGGAGTGCGAACCGCTGCCCGACCGGACCGACATCGCCGGGCAAAGCGCGCTGGTGCTCGACGCGGGCGCGCGCCCCGCGCTCACCGCGCGGCGGCTGGCGGCAGAGGCGCGGCAGCCATGAGCGGGGCGATTGACGAGGCGGCGATGCTGGCCGCCCTCCACGACATCCGCCTGCCCGAGGCCGCAGCGGGCGGCGCGCCTGCCGATCTGGCGGCGGCGACAGCACTTGGCGCGGCACTGGCGCTCGGGGTGGCGGGGCTGATGCGGCTGCTGGCGCGGCGGCGGCAGGGGCCGCGCGCGCCGACGCTCGCTGATCGGCTAGAGGCGCTCAAGGGGCAGGATGCGGCGGCGCGGCGTGTGGCGCTTCTGCATCTGCTGCGCGATCACTGGCCGGAAAAATATACCGCCCTAAAACCGACGCTCTACCGACGCGATGCCGCCCTCGATCTTGACGCGCTCGAAGCGGCGCTGCGCCGCCATGGGTGAGCTGGCCGCGCCCTGGGCGCTGGCCCTGCTGCCGCTGCCCTGGCTCTTGCGCCGCCTGCTGCCTCCGCGCGCGAATGGCGCGGGCTGGCTGATGGTGCCGGGGCGCATCGGGGCCGATCTGGCGCGCGCGTCGCGGGGCATGGGGCGGGCGCGTGGCGGCGCGGTTTTGCCGTGGATTATCTGGGGCCTCGTGGTGCTGGCGCTGGCCGGCCCGCGCGATCTGAACCCGTTGCGCGCGCTCAGGCTGAGCGGGCGCGATCTGGCGGTGGTGCTCGATCTGTCGGGCTCCATGGTGCGCACGGATTTTCATCTCGACGGCGCGGACATCAGTCGGCTGGAGGCCGTGCGCAAGACCGGTGCCGAGTTCCTGCGCCGTCGCGGCGGGGACCGCGTGGCGCTTGTTCTCTTCGGCTCCGAGGCCTATGTCGCCGCGCCCTTCACCCATGATGTCGAGGCCGTCGCGCGGCGCATCGAGCAGGCAGAGATCGGCATTTCCGGGCGCGCGACGAACATCTCCGACGGCCTTGGCCTTGCGCTCAAGCGGCTGGGCGGGTCGGAGGCCGCATCGCGCGTGGTGATCCTGCTGTCGGATGGCGAGAACAACGCGGGGCAAACCGATCCGCGCGGCGTGGCGTCTCTTGCGGAGCGGATGGGGGTGCGGGTGCATACCATCGCGCTTGGCCCCAAGGATATCGAGAGCGCCGAGGCGGGCGAGCGCGGCGTGGTCGATGCCGCCACGCTGCGCGCCATCGCCGAGGTTTCGGGCGGCAGCTATTTCCGGGTGCGCGACATGGCCGATCTGGAGGCCGTGGGCGCGGCGCTCGACCGGCTGGAGGCGACCGAGAGCGCGGGTCTTGCGGCCGAGGTTCACCGCGACTGGTGGCGCTGGCCTGCGGGGGCTGCGCTTTTTCTGACGCTGGCGATGCTGTGGCGGGGGCCGGGATGAGCGCGCTTGCGGTGACGTTTCTGCATCCCGGCTGGCTCTGGGCGCTGCCCGCGCTCGGGCTTCTGGCGCTCTGGCTCTGGCGGCGGCGGGGGGCGGCGGGCGACTGGGGGCGCGTGGCCGATCCCGGCCTGTTGGCGGCGATGGCCGTGATGGGGCGCGTGGCACAAGGCACCGGGCGCGCGCGCCTCGTCGCCGCGCTGGCGTTGGCGGCGCTTCTGGTGCTCGCGCTGGCGGGTCCGGCGGTGGAGCGGCGCGATGCGGTCTCCTATCGCAATCTCGACGGGGTGCTTTTCGTGGTGGACCTCTCGGCGGGCTTTGCCGACGGTCCCGGCTGGCCCGACATGCTGGCGGCGGTGCAACTGGCGGTGACGGGGCTTGGTGCGCGGCCCGCAGGCCTGATCGTCTATGCGGGCGATGCCTACACGGCGCTCGACATGAGCGCCGATCACCGCGAACTGGCGCAGACGCTTCTTGTGCTCGACGCCGAAACGGTGCCCGATGCGGGCGCGGCCCCGGCGCGCGCGCTGGCGCTGGCGCAGGAGCGGTTGCGGCTGGCCGAGGTGCTGGCGGGCGACGTGGTGCTTGTGACCGGCGGCGCGGGGGTTGACGCGCGGGCATTGGCGGAGGCGGCACAAATCGCCGGGGCGGGGGCGCGGGTCTCGGTCGTCACGGACGTGCCTGAGGGCGCGGTTCTGGCGGCAGGCGGCGGCCGCGTGTTCGCGCCGCAGGCGGCCGGGGCGCTGGCGGAGTGGCTGTCCGAGAGCGCGCGGCCACGGCTGGAGCGGCAGGGCTACCGGCTGCTCTTCTGGCACGATCTGGGGCGGTATCTGCTGGCGCTGGCGCTCTTGCCGCTGCTGGTCCTCATGCGGCGGGCGGGGACATGAGGGCGCTGGCGGTCATCACGCTGCTGGCGGGCGGCTTGGCGCTGGCGCTTGGCGGGGCGGCACCCTTTGGCCGGGTGGCGCTGGCGCTCGGGCTGCCGCGCGTGGCGGCGGCGCTCTTTGATGAGCCGGGCTGGCGGGGCGTGGCGTGGTATCGCGCGGGCGAGATGGACCGCGCGGCGGCGGAGTTTGCGGCGGCGGGCATGATGCTCAACCTCGGCAATGCGGAATTGCGGCGGGGCAACCCTGCGGCGGCGCTGGAGGCCTATGACCGGGGGCGCGCGGCGGGCGATGCGCAGGCGGCGGCGAATTTCGATCTGCTGGCGGCGTTTTACGCGGGAACGGCCCTCGATCCCGCCACGATCGTGGCCTTCCCCAAGCGCGACAAGGGGCCGGAGATGGCCGCGCCCATCGGGCGCGGCGACGGGCGCGCCTCGGGCACCGGCGACGGCAGCACCAATAGCGGACCGACCCCGGGCATCGCGCGGCTGCGCAGCACCGGCCCCTACGAGGTGCGCCGGGTCTTTGCCGACAGCCATGTTGCCGCCGATGACCGCTGGTTGCGGCAGTTGCGCGATGTGCCGGGCGATTACCTCAAGGCCCGGATCGCGCAGGAGCACAAACGCCGCAAGGCGGAGGCGGGGCGATGAGGGTGCTGATCGCTCTGCTGTGTCTCTGTGCGACCGGGGCATGGGCGCAGACCCGCGAGGTGCGCCCCGGCGATTTGGACCTGACCGTGACGGTGGAGCAGAGCGCGCATGTGCCCCATGCGGGCGAGATGATCCTTTTGACCATCGAGGGCCGATATCGCCGCCACATCACGCTGGAAAAGCTGGAACAGCCCGCGCTTGACGGTTTCGGCTGGACGCAGCTTGGCCCCGATAGCTGGCATGAGGAGCGCGAGCGCGGTCAGCCGGTCAAGGTGTTCCGGCGGCGCATGGCGCTTTTCCCGGAGGTGGCGGGGGAGTTGGAGATCGGGTCCTTCACCCATCGGCTGACGCTGACCGGGGAGGGTGACAAGTGGTTTGACTACCCGCTGACCTCCGAACCGGTGCGTGTCTCGGTGCAGCCCGCGCCGGTGCCGCTGGCCGAGTGGTTCCCGGTGCGCGGGTTGCGCATCACCGACGAGTGGTCGAACCCGCCCGATCAGCTTGCCCCCGGCGAGGGGGTGTTGCGCGTGATCCGGCTGGAGGCGCTTGGCGCGCTGCCGGGGATGGTGCCGCCGATGCCGGAATTGCGCTCGCCCTCGGGCGGGGTCTTTGCCCATCCGGTCAAGCATCTGGTGGACCTCACCGCGCGCGGGCCGGTCACGATCACCTTCTGGCGCTGGACGATCCGGCCCGGCAACGGCGTGTCGGCCATCGTGGAGCCGGTGGCATTCGACTATTTCGACAGCGCGAACCGGGTGGCGCGGCGGGTGGAGATCGGCGCGCAACGCGTGGCCTATGGCGCGGTGGTCCCGGTGGCGCGCGAGGCCGTTGTGATCACGCCTGCGCGGCTGCCCGGAGCGGTCGAGGCGCTTGTGGCGCTGGCGGTGTTCGTGGCCGGGCTGGCGCTGGTTCTGGCCGGGTGGCGGCCCGGCGGCTGGCGCTGGCGGCCCGGTGATCCGCTGGCACGGCAGGCGCGGCGCGCGGCGCGGGCAGGGGATGCGGCGGGCTTGCGTCGTGCGCTGGCGGCAATGATCGCCCGGGACGGGCCGGACGGCGCGCGCCAGGCGGCTCTTGACCGGCTCGACGGGGCGGTGTTCGGTCGCGCGCAGGGGGCACCCGACCTTGTCACCCTTGCGCGCGCGGCCCGGTCACGCGGTTGGACGGCTTCAGGAGTTGACTGAAACAATCCGGGTCTGCCGGTTGCGCATCGCATGCTCGGGCAAGGCCGGAAGGCGCGCTGTCTGTCGGCAGATCCAGTCGATCACGCAGCGCAGGTCGGAGTCCTCGCTGCGGCTCTCGTGATAGATCATGTGAAGGTCGCGTGTGAGGTCAAGCCCGCTGCCGGGGATGTGGTCGAACGCGGGTTCGGACGCCCCCACCACGACCGGAAGGATGCCCGCAAGGCCAAGCGTGTGCATGGACATGACCGCCTGGGCGAAGCTATCGACCTTGAGGGCGGGTTCGGTGCCGAACCAGGTTTCGCGCGCCTCGGAGTAGCGGGCGGCGTAGCGGTCGGTCAGGCTCACCCAACCGTCCCCGTGCTGCCAGCCGGATGGCGCGTAGAGGCCGAAGGCGATGCTGCCGCAGCGGCGCGTCTTGATCCGTCCGCCCTCTGGCAGGGTAAAGACCAGCGCCACGTCGCACATGCCCAGCCCGACCTCCTGGATGCGGTTCTCGAAAACGGGACGCAGGCCGGGCACGGCACTGCGCAGCGCGCCAAGCGCGGGGATGAGCACCTCCACTATGACCGAGGGCATGGCACCGATGCGGATCTCGCGCGGGGCCTCCGGATCGGTGTCGATCAGGCGCCCGATCTCCGAGGCGATGGCCCCGTCGGCATGTTCGAACGTCTCGATCAGCGCGGTGATGCGGGGATTGAGCAGCCAGTCGCCTTCGGTCTTGATGAAGGGTGACACGCCGAGTGACTCGCGCAGGCGTGCGATCTGGCGTGACACGGTCGAGGTGGTCGTGTCCAGTTCCACCGCCGCGCGCGTCATGGAGCCGCAGCGATGCACCGTGAGCGCAACGCGCAGATCGTCAAAAAGACGGGCATAGGAGAGGTCGGAGCGGGACGTGGGCACGGCTGGTATGATCCTTTTCGGTTCGTGTGACATCGGGGTGCGGCGCTGCGGCAAACTTGCACGCAAATGAGGATACGCAGGCTGAAAACAAGGCCCTTCAATGCAAGGCCGATATGAGCTCAGCGGGACTGTCTGATTGATGACAGGCTAACACAATGAGGCCCAATGATGAACCCGGTGTGCATGTTTAGGGGCCTGATCGGCCAGAAACCACCTGCCCCTTTGGGTAGGGCGTCATCCGGGGGTCACGACCTGCCAGCCGCCATCCGGCAGGCGCCGCGCACAGCTTGTCGAGTTAAGCGGCGGTTGCGCGCTGTCTGGCGCAGGCGCGGGCGTGTCGCGGGGGCAGGCGGGCAGGCGCACGGGGCGGAAACCGGCCTCTGCCATGCATTGATCCACCACGCGGGCGCGCAGATCGGCATTGGCGTCGTAGCTCTCGGTGCGGCCCGGTTCGACCAGCACGAATCCGCGATGAAACCGGCCATGCGGCCCGTGATGGACGCGCGGGATATACCGTGGCGGCACATAGGTGGTGCGGATGTCGCGCGGCACGTCGCGCAAGGCCGCCACCTCGCATCGCGTGCGCAGCGCCGCGACCTGATCGGGCCCCGCGCCGGTCTTGTGAAAGAGCGGCGGCGGCGCGCAGGCGGTGAGGGCAACGAGGCAAAGAAGGAGCATGAGGCGCGACATGGCGGCACAATAGCAGCAGAGATGGCCGGGGACAAAGCGATTGACCGGTTTAGAGGCTTCTGTCATGCAACGGCCTCAGTCAGGACGGGGCGAAGGGCATGAAGGTCATCATCTGCGGGGCCGGTCAGGTGGGCTGGCAGATCGCGCGGCACCTCTCGGGCGAAAACAACGACGTGACGGTGGTGGACAGCAACCCCGATCTGGTGCGCCGCGCCACCGATACGCTCGACGTGGCCGGGATCATCGGCTTTGCCTCCTATCCGGATGTGCTCGACCAGGCGGGCGCGCGCGATGCCGAGATGATCATCGCCGCCACCTATTCCGACGAGGTCAACATGGTGACCTGCCAGGTGGCGCATTCGGTCTTTGGCATCCGGCGCAAGATCGCGCGGCTGCGCAGCCAGACCTATCTCGATCCGGCCTATGCCGATCTTTACCGCCGCGACCACATGCCGATCGACGTGATGATCAGCCCCGAGCGCGAGGTGGCGCAGGCGGCGCTGCGGCGACTGTCGGTGCCCGCGGCCTTCGATACCGAGCTTTTCATGGACGGGGCCGCGCAGCTCATGGGGCTGCGGCTTGACGGGGACTGCCCGGTGCTCAACACGCCCTTGCGGCAGCTCAGCGATCTCTTTTCGACGCTGCGGGTGGTGGTGCTGGCGGTGCGGCGCGAGGGGCGGCTCTTTGCGCCCGAGGCGGGGGATCAGCTTTTCGAGGGCGATGAGGCCTACCTCTTTGCGCCGGTGGAGGATGTGCCGCGCACACTCGAGGTCTTTGGCAAGTCGCAGAAGAAGCAGGAGCGGGTTGTGATCATCGGCGGCGGCAATATCGGCCTGTCGGTGGCGCGGTCGCTGGAAAAGCGGCAGGGCGGGCGCATCCGCGCCAAGGTGATCGAGATGAACCGCGCCCGCGCGGAGGTTGCGGCGGATGCGCTGGAGCGGACCATTGTGCTCAACGGCGACGGGCTCAACGCCGCGATTCTCGCCGAGGCGGGGATTGCGCGCGCCGACGCGGTTCTGGCCGTCACCGATGACGACAAGACCAACATGCTGGCCGCCGTGCGCGCCAAGTCCGAAGGCTGCCCCTTCGCCATCGCGCTGATCAACGATCCCACCCTCGTGCCGCTGCTCGAGCCCTTGGGGATCGACGCCTATATCAACCCGCGCTCGACCACGGTCAGCTCGATCCTGCGCCATATCCGGCACGGGCGGGTGCGCGGGGTCTATTCGATCGGCGACGCCGAGGGCGAGGTTCTGGAGGCAGAGGTGCTGTCGACCTCCTCCATCGCGGGCGCGGCGTTGCGCGACATCGACTTTCCCGAGGGGGTGCTTGTGGGGGGCGTGCGCAAGGGCGGACAGATCCACAAGCCCTCTGGCGGGCTTCGGGTCGAGGCGGGCGATGTCATCGTGATTTTCGCGCTTGCGGCGGATGTGGCGGCGGTCGAGCGGCTGTTGCAAGTCTCGGTCGATTATTTCTGATGCCATGAGCGCGCGGATCCTCCGATTTCCCTTGATCCTGATCCTCGGCGGTCTGGCGGCGCTCATGATGTTCCTGCCCGCCATCGATGCGTCGATGCGGGGCAACAGTCAGGTGGGGCGGGCGTTCCTCTATTCGGGGGCCTTGGGTCTTGCGGCGGTGATCTGTCTGGGGCTGGCGATCTCGAACCGGGTGGCCACGCGCGAGCCGACCGATGTGCAGAACCTCGCCTCGCTCCTGCTGGCCTATCTGGTGCTGCCGCTCTATCTGGCCCTGCCGTTTTATCTGGGGGTGCGCAATACCACGTTTCTGAATGCCTGGCTGGAGATGGTGTCGAGCCTGACCACCACGGGTGCCTCGATGTTCGACGCGACGGGCCGCATCAAGGAAAGCCTTCATCTGTGGCGCGGGCTGGTGGGCTGGGCTGGGGGGCTGCTCATCTGGGTGTCCGCCTTCGCGGTGCTGGCGCCCATGAGCCTTGGCGGCTTCGAGGTCACCGTGCGCGCCGAGCCGGGGCAGGATGACGCGGTGCTGGGCCGGTTTCAACGCGCGCGCCCGGCGCGGCGGCTGGCAATCGCCACGCGCACGCTTGTTCCGGTCTATGGCGGGCTGACGCTGGTGCTGTGGATCGCGCTGATGGCGACGGGAGAGCGGTCTTTCGTGGCGCTCATCCATGCCATGTCCACGCTGGCGACAAGCGGGATCTCTCCCATCGGCGGGTTTCAGAACGCGGCGTCGGGGCTTGTGGGCGAGGGGGTGGTCTTCCTCTTTTTCATCTTCGCACTGTCGCGGCTCACATTCTCGTCGGACACTGTGCCGACCGCGCGTCCCGGTCTGATCAACGATCCCGAGTTCCGGCTGGGGGTGCTGATCGTGGCGGTGGTGCCGCTGATCCTGTTCCTGCGCCACTGGATCGGGGCCATCGACATCGAGGCGGGGGCGACCTTTGCGGAGGCGCTGCACGCGCTCTGGGGGGCGGTCTTCACGGTGCTGTCCTTCCTTTCGACGACCGGTTTCGAGAGTGCCGACTGGCAGGCGGCGCGGGCCTGGTCGGGTCTGGGCACGCCGGGCCTCATCCTCATCGGGCTGGTGATGGTGGGCGGCGGGGTGGCCACGACGGCGGGCGGCGTCAAGCTCTTGCGCGTCTACGCGCTCTATCTGCACGCGCAGCGCGAGATGGAGCGGCTGGTGCATCCCTCCTCGGTGGGGCGCGCCTCTGATACCGGGCGACGCATCCGGCGGCAGGGGGCTTATGTGGCATGGGTTTTCTTCATGCTGTTTGCGATCTCGCTGGCGGGGGTGACGGCCGGTCTTTCGCTGGCGGGGCTCAATTTCGAGACGGCGCTCATCGTCGCCCTGTCCGGGCTCTCGTCCACGGGGCCGCTGATCCACAGCGCCGCCGAGGTGCCGATCCGCCTTGTGGAGCTTGGGGCGGGAGCCAAGATCATCTATGCGGGCGCGATGGTGCTGGGGCGGGTCGAGACGCTGGCGCTGATCGCGCTGCTCAACCCGGCGGCTTGGCGCACGTGAGCGCCCATGACAGGGCATTGAAATTCGGGCTGGAAACCCGGCCCGTTGCAAGACATACTCGGCCCGTCAGCGATGAATTTCCGCGTCGAAACGCGGCGCGAGCAAGAACAAGGGCAGGGAACGCAATGGCTTCGGATCGTCAGAATTTGCAGGACGCTTTTCTCAACCACGTGCGCAAGACCAAGATTCCGGTCACGATCTTCCTGATCAATGGCGTGAAATTGCAGGGCGTGATCACGTGGTTCGACAATTTCTGCATCCTGCTGCGCCGCGACGGGCAATCGCAGCTTGTCTACAAGCACGCGGTTTCCACCATCATGCCGTCGCAGCCGGTTTCGCTCTATGAAGGCGATGGCGAGAATTGAGGGAACACGCGCGCCCGATCACGCGGGCCTTTGTCATCCATCCTGAAATCGCCGGTGCCGAACGCGACCGTGAGCCCGCGCTTGCGCTGGAGGAGGCCGTGTCGCTGGCGCGCGCACTGCCCGATCTGGAGGTGGTGGGCGCCGTGGCCGTGCGATTGCGCAAGCCCGACGCGGGCAGGCTTTTCGGCAAGGGCAAGCGCGAGGAGTTGCACGCCGCGATTGCCGGGGCGGAGGCTGAACTGGTGCTGGTCGATGGTCCGCTCAGCCCGGTGCAGCAGCGCAATCTTGAAAAGCTCTGGGAGGTGAAGATCCTCGACCGGACGGGCCTGATCCTGGAAATATTCAGTGATCGGGCGGCGACGCGCGAGGGCGTGCTTCAGGTCGAGATGGCGGCGCTCAGCTATCAGCGCACGCGGCTGGTACGGGCATGGACCCACCTTGAGCGGCAGCGCGGGGGTCTCGGGTTCGTCGGCGGCCCCGGCGAGACGCAGATCGAGGCGGACCGGCGCGCCATCGACGAGCAGCTTGTGCGGCTGCGGCGGCAACTCGACAAGGTCGCGCGCACGCGCACCCTCCACCGCGCCGCGCGGGCCAAGGTGCCCTTTCCCGTCGTGGCGCTGGTGGGGTATACGAATGCCGGGAAATCGACCCTCTTCAACCGGCTGACCGGGGCCGATGTCCTGGCCAAGGACATGCTCTTTGCCACGCTCGACCCGACCATGCGGCGCGTCGCCCTGCCGGGTGGCGGCCCCGAGGTGATCCTGTCGGACACGGTGGGGTTCATCAGCGATCTGCCGACCGAACTGGTGGCGGCGTTTCGCGCCACGCTGGAAGAGGTGCTGGCCGCCGATCTCATCGTGCATGTGCGCGACATCTCGCATCCCGAAACGCAGGCGCAGGCGGATGATGTCGCGGCGATCCTCGAAAGCCTCGGGGTGGATGAGGCGGTGCCGCGTCTGGAGGTCTGGAACAAGATCGACCGGCTGGACGAGGGGGCGCATGACACGGTGCTGACGCAGGCGGCGCGCAGCGAAGGGGTGCTCGCGCTCTCGGCTGTGACGGGCGAGGGGCTGGCGGCGCTTGTTGCCGCGATCGGCGAGGTGCTGGCGCAGGTCACCCATCTGAGCAAGCTGCATCTGGGGTTCGACGAGGGGCGCAGGCGCGCCTGGCTCTTCGAGAGGGACCTTGTCGAAGACGAGCGTCAGGGCGAGGACGGTTTCGATCTGACCGTGCGCTGGAGCGCGCGCGACGAGGCGCGGTTTCGCGCGCTTTGAGGCGGCAAACCGGGCCTTTGCGGAAAATATCCAAAAGCCGTGCGCGGCGCTTGACGAGGGCGCGGGGGACGCTTAGAAGCGCCACACGTCCGAGGGATCGGGCGGGCAGCGAGCGGTTGTAGCTCAGTTGGTTAGAGTACCGGCCTGTCACGCCGGGGGTCGCGGGTTCGAGCCCCGTCAACCGCGCCACCGCTGCCCCGAACGATCCCGATGACGCATTGCGCGGTTGTAGCTCAGTTGGTTAGAGTACCGGCCTGTCACGCCGGGGGTCGCGGGTTCGAGCCCCGTCAACCGCGCCATTTTCCCGTTTTGTCCGATCCCTGAGGCGGCGCGCCCGTGGTGCGCGGGGAATTTGAGTATTTCTGGAACAGTGAAGCTCAGGGCGACAGAAACCCGAGCAGCGCGGCGGCGGTCTCCTCGGGGGCGGTATCGGGGAAGAAGTGCCCGCCCGTGATGGCACGGGCCTGCATGTCGGTGCATTTCGGGGCCCATGTGGCGGGCACGTCGTAATGTCTGGCCATGGCGCCCGTCGCCCCGTAGAGGATGAGCGTGGGGCAGGCGAGGCGCGCCGTCGCATCCGCGCTGTCATCGGCCATGTCATCGCCGAGCGTGGCGCGGTAATCGTTGCACATGCCGCGGATCGTGTCCGGATCGCGCCAGGCGGCGCGATACTGTGCGAGTTGGGTCGCGTCGAAATCCGAGAGCTGCGCGCCGCCCCAGCCGAGCAGGCAGGATTCGAAATAGCGATCGGGGTCGGCGGCGATCATGCGGTCGGGAAAGGGCGCGGGCTGGGCGAGGAAGAACCAGTGGTAATAGGCGCGCGCCACCGGCCAGCGCAGGTCCGAGAGCAGCGTGTGGGTGGGGATGATGTCGAGGAGCGCAAGACGCGCTACCCGGTCGGGCGCATCAAGCGCCAGACGATGCGCCACCCGCGCGCCCCGGTCATGGCCGATGAGGGCAAAGGTTGCGTGGCCGAGACTGGCCATGAGGGAGGTCATCTCTCGGGCCATGGCGCGGAAGCTGTAGGCGGCGAGGTCTTCGGGCTTGGTCGAGGCCCCGTAGCCGGGCAGGTCGGGGCAGATCACGGTATGGGTGCGCGCCAAGGCGGGGGCGATATGCGCCCACATGGCGCGGGTCTGGGGAAAGCCATGCAAGAGCAGGAGCGGCGGACCGTCGCCGCCGATGCTGAAGGCGAGCGTGTCCGTCCGGTGATCGGTGAAGCCGGGGATCATCGCGTGAGCGCGTCCAGCACGCGCGCCCAGCTTCGGATGCCCTTGTGGAAGCTCTGGACATTGTATTTCTCGTTGGGGGAATGGATGGCGTCATCCTCTTGCGCGAAGCCGATGAGCATGGCGTCGAGCCCGAGGATCTGTTTGAAAAACCCCGCGATGGGGATCGAACCGCCCATGCCGGTAAAGACCGCCTCGCGGTTCCATTCGTCGGAAAGCGCCTGGCGCGCTGCCTCGAATTCGGGGCGGTTGGTGTTCATCACGGCGGCGGGAGAGCCGTCAAGGTTCTGGTCCCAGGTGATTTTCGCGTCGGGCGAAAGCCGCTCCTCGACATGTTTGCGGATTTTGCGGCGCAGGCTGTCGGGGTCCATGTCGCCGACAAGGCGGCAGGTGAGCTTGCAATGCGCCTCTGACGGGATGACCGTCTTGGTGCCGGCACCCTGGTAGCCGCCCCAGAGGCCGTTGATTTCCAGCGTCGGGCGCGCCCATTGCTGCTCCAGCGTCGAATAGCCCTGCTCGCCATGGGCGCGGGTCATGCCGACCGAGGAGAGGTATTCGTGCTCGTCAAAGCCGCTGTTCTGCCATTGGCGCAAAAGGTCCTCCGGCACCTCGTGCACGCCCTCGTAGAAGCCCTCGACGGCGACGCGGCCCTGATCGTCGTGGAAGGTGGCGATGAGGCGGGAGATTTCGCGGAGCGGGTTGAGCGCGGGGCCGCCGTAATGGCCGGAATGGAGGTCGATGCGGGGGCCGGTAATGGTGAACTCGTCCTTGAGCATGCCCCGGAGTTGCGAGGCGATGGAGGGGATGCCGGGGGCAACCATGGAGGTATCGCAGATGAGTGCCAGATCGGCGGAAAGCTCGTCGGCATTGGCCTTCATGAAGGGGATGAGCGAGGGCGAGCCCGATTCCTCCTCGCCCTCGAAGAAGAAGGTGATCGCGCAGGGCAGGTTGCCGTGGACCGCTTTCCACGCGCGGCAGGCCTCGATGAAGGTCATGAGCTGGCCCTTGTCATCGGAGGCGCCGCGCGCGCGGATCACTTTTCCGTGGGGGGTGTCCTGAAGTTCGGGCGCAAAGGGATCGGTGTGCCACAGCTCGAGCGGGTCCACGGGTTGCACATCGTAATGGCCGTAGAAGAGAAGGTGGGGCCCGTCGCCGTCGATATGGCCCACGACCATCGCGCGGCCCGGGGTGGCGCGTTTTTCCGCTTTGACGCCGAGGCTTTGCAGATCGGCCACCAGCCAGTCGGCGGCGGCATCGCAGTGGGCGGCATAGGCCGGGTCCGTCGAAATCGACGGGATGCGCAACAGCTCCAGGAGGCGGTCGAGCGCCTCGGGCAAGGTGTCGTCGATGCGGGCGAGGGTGGCGGTGAGGGTCATGACGGGCCTTTGCGCTTGGTATATGTCCGGGTCGAGGGTATCAGGCGCGGCGGTGCTGTCCAGAGTTTGACCGAGGTCAAGGAGGGCAGGGGCGGCAATTTGTAATCTGGCGTCACGCGACGGGTGCTTTTACATGGTGCCCGACAGGACAGAAGTGGCCGAAAGGTGCCACAGCGCCGGGCACGCCCGCGCCAACGGAAGGAAGATGCCAGTGAACTACGCGGCCAGGCTCGATCAAGCGATCAACCGTCTGCACGAGGAGGGGCGTTATCGCACCTTCATCGACATCGAGCGCAAGAACGGCAATTTTCCCCATGCGCTCTGGCGGCGGCCCGATGGTGCCGAGCAGCCGATTACCGTCTGGTGCGGCAATGACTACCTCGGCATGGGGCAGCATCCCGAGGTGCTGCGCGCGATGCACGAGGCGATTGATGCAACCGGCGCGGGATCGGGTGGCACGCGCAACATTTCCGGCACGACCGTCTATCACAAGCGGCTGGAGGCCGAGTTGGCCGACCTGCATGGCAAGGAGGCGGCGCTGCTTTTTACCAGCGCCTATATCGCCAATGACGCCACGCTTTCGACGCTCCCCAAGTTGTTTCCGGGCCTGATCATCTATTCGGACGCGCTCAACCACGCCTCGATGATCGAGGGCGTGCGGCGCAATGGCGGGGCCAAGCGGATTTTCCGCCACAATGACGTGGCGCATCTGCGCGAATTGCTGCAAGCCGACGATCCGGGTGTGCCCAAGCTCATCGCGTTCGAGAGCGTCTATTCGATGGATGGCGATTTCGGACCCATCGAGGCGATCTGTGATCTGGCCGACGAGTTCGGCGCGCTGACCTATATCGACGAGGTGCACGCCGTCGGCATGTATGGGCCGCGCGGCGCGGGGATTTGCGAGCGGGACCGGCTGATGCACCGGCTCGACATCATCAACGGCACGCTGGCCAAGGCCTATGGCGTGATGGGCGGCTATATCGCGGCCTCCGCGAAAATGTGCGACGCGGTGCGCAGTTACGCGCCGGGGTTCATCTTTTCGACCTCGCTTGCCCCGGCGTTGGCAGCGGGGGCCACGGCCTCGGTCGCGTATCTCAAGACGGTCGAGGGACAAAAGCTGCGCGAGCGCCATCAGACGCAGGCGCGGATCCTCAAGACCCGGCTCAAGGGGCTTGGCCTGCCGCTGATCGACCATGGCAGCCACATCGTGCCGGTGATCGTGGGCGACCCGGTGCATACCAAGGCGCTGTCGGACATGCTGCTCGAGAGGTATGGCATCTACGTGCAGCCGATCAATTTCCCGACCGTGCCGCGGGGCACCGAGCGGCTGCGCTTCACCCCCTCGCCGGTGCACGGGTCCGATGAGATGGACAAGCTCGTGCAGGCGATGGACGATCTCTGGGCACATTGCGCGCTCAACCGCTCAGAAATGGCGGGATGACGCTGCGACGGGTGCAATTGTCATTGTCATGTGTTAATCTGGCGTAAAGAAAAGGGCAGGGGGCGAATCGAGAGTCCAACCCCAAGCCATGGGACACGCGAGAGGCACAAGAGCGCATGATCGGGCGGTGGAACGCACGCAAGGAAAAGGCTGAATACGCCGACACTCGTGGCTTTGATGCCTATGAGGTGCGTCTTGGCGACCTGATGCGCGGCGAACGGGCCACGCTTGGAAAGTCGCTGCTTGATGTCGAGCGGGAGCTTCGGATCCGCGCCAACTATGTCGCCGCCATCGAAAACGCGGATCCCTCCGTCTTCGATACCCCCGGTTTCATCCCCGGTTACGTGAGATCCTATGCGCGTTACCTCGGGATGGACCCGGACAAGGCCTTTGCCGCCTTTTGTGCGGAATCGGGATTTTCCATCGCGCATGGCATGTCGCAGGAGGCCTCCTCGCGCAGTGCGGCCGAGCGGAATGTGATCGCCAAACCGCGTGCTCAGGACCCGCTGATGGGAAATGGCACGCCGTTTTTGCCGGCCACCGAGAATTTTCTGGCGCGGATCGAACCGGCGGCGGTCGGATCGGCCCTGGTGCTGGTCGCTCTCATCGGGGCGATTGGCTATGGCGGCTGGAGCGTGCTTCGACAGGTGCAGCAGGTGCAGCTTGTGCCGGTGGAGAACACACCCGTCGTGCTCGCTGATCTCGACCCGCTGGCGCAGGTCGCGCGCGGGGAGAAGGTGGCGGAGGGTGCGGGCGTGTTCCAGCCCCCGCGCGAGGAGCGGGTGAGCAGGCTTTATCGCCCCAAGGCGCTTGATGTGCCGGTGATGGTGGCGCGTGACGCGCCGATATCGACGCTTGATCCGCGCGAGGTCGGCACGTTGAGCCCCGTCGCCCCGGTAACTGACCGCGAGAGCGCCATCGCATTCGCGTTGCGCGAGGCGCAGGAGATGGACCCGGACATGCCCCTGTCACCGCAGGTCGTTTCCAGTGACCGTGCCGGTGTTCAGGTTCTGGCGGTGCGTCCGGCATGGGTGCGGGTGAACGGGGCGGATGGCTCGGTCCTGTTCGAGGGTATCCTGAACGCGGGGCAGACCTATGAGGTGCCCGCGACCGAGGAACCGCCGGTCTTGCGGGTCGGTGAATCGGGGGCGGTCTATTTCGTCGTGAACGGGGCGCATTACGGCCCGGCAGGCCAGCGCGGGGCGGTTACGTCGAACGTGGCGCTTGAGGCCGGTGATCTTGTCGAGCGGTTCGCCGTCGCCGACATGGAGGCCGACCGCGATCTTCAGAGCCACATGGCGGCCATGTTGCAGTCAACGCAGGACTGAGCACGATTGCCGTGCGGGAGATGGCGCGCTATCTCTGGTGCAGAGAACATCCCAACCGAGCGGGGCTAAGCGATGTCGCACAATCCCATCCGCCCGTGGCGCAATATCGAGCGCCGCAAATCGCGTCAGATCATGGTGGGTCCGGTCCCGGTGGGTGGCGATGCGCCGATCACCGTGCAGACCATGACCAACACACTGACGACCGATGTGGCGGGCACCGTGGCACAGGTTCAGGCCGCCGCCGAGGCGGGGGCGGATATCGTGCGGGTTTCGGTGCCGGACGAGGCAAGCGCGAAAGCGCTGAAGGATATCGTGCGCGAAAGTCCTGTGCCGATCGTGGCGGATATACATTTCCATTACCGGCGCGGGATTGAAGCCGCCGAGGCCGGGGCGGCCTGTCTGCGGATCAATCCGGGAAATATCGGCAGCCCGGAACGGGTGCGCGAAGTCATTCAGGCGGCGCGCGATCACGGCTGTTCCATGCGGATCGGCGTCAATGCCGGAAGTCTTGAAAAGCATCTTCTGGACAAATACGGCGAGCCCTGTCCCGATGCGATGGTGGAATCGGGGCTGGATCATATCCGTATCCTTCAGGACAATGATTTTCACGAGTTCAAGATCAGCGTGAAAGCGTCGGACGTGTTCATGGCCGCCGCTGCCTATATGCAACTGGCCGAGGCGACGGACGCGCCCATCCATCTCGGAATCACCGAGGCGGGCGGGTTGATGACCGGCACGATCAAGAGCGCGATCGGGCTGGGCAACCTGCTTTGGTCGGGGATCGGCGATACGATCCGGGTGAGCCTCTCGGCCGATCCGGTGGAAGAGGTGAAGGTTGGCTATGAGATCCTCAAGGCGCTCGGGCTGCGGCATCGGGGGGTGAATATCATTTCCTGCCCGAGTTGCGCGCGGCAGGGTTTTGACGTGATCCGCACGGTGGAACGGCTTGAAGAACGGCTTGCGCATATAAAGACACCGATGAGCCTGTCGATCATCGGCTGCGTGGTCAACGGCCCCGGTGAGGCGCTGATGACCGATGTCGGCTTTACCGGTGGTGGGGCGGGCAACGGGATGGTCTATCTTGCGGGCAAGCAGAGCCACCGGATGGATAATGACGGCATGATCGAGCACATCGTCGAACAGGTCGAGCGCCGCGCGGCGGAGATCGAGGCCGAAAGCGCGAAGGCGGCGGAATAGATTAAGGTTTATTTAGTCTCGACAGGGCATACTCCAGCTCGTAGACATAGATATGGTGTGCGATATGGATCACCCGCCCAGGTATGCCGAGTTTTTTTGCGGCGGTGGTATGGTGCGCGCAGCACTTGACACGAGTTGGCAATGCGTTGTCGCCAATGACATCGACGCCATGAAATGCCGGGTCTACCGTGACAACTGGTCCGCAGCAGGGCTTGTCGAGGGGGATGTGGCAGCACTTGATCCGGACGTATTGAAGCAACCCATCGATCTCTACTGGGCGTCAAGCCCGTGTCAGGATTTCAGCCTTGCCGGCAAGGGCTTAGGGCTTGGGGGGGCGCGGAGCGGTGTGTTCAATCCTTGGTTCGAAAAGGTGCGCGCCGCTGTTATCGCCGGATTTGCGCCGCGACTGATTGCATTCGAGAACGTGACGGGCCTGTTGTCGCGCGACGCAGGCAGAGATCTTGATCACATCCTGAGATCGTTCATATCGGTTGGCTACAAGGTCGGGGCACTTGAAATCGACGCCTGTCATTTCGTGCCGCAGAGCCGACCGCGTCTTTTCGTGATCGCGGTGCGTGGGGAACTGGACGTGGGTGATCTTTGTCAGTCACAAGCGGCTGGCTTTTTTTGCACGCCACGCCTGCGGCGTTTCCATGACAGGTCCAGCCAATTGATACGAAAAAACTGGTTGTGGTTTCGCCTGCCACCCCCGACCGTATCGCGCGAAAACTTGCAGAACATTCTTGACACCGACCCCGATACATCCTGGTTTACCGAAGATCAGATCGGGCGTTTGCTTTCGATGATGTCAACCCCGAGCCTTGCGCGGGTCGCCGCGGCGACGCGAGCAGGCCAGACAGTTGTCGGAACACTCTACAAGCGAGGGCGGCCCGACGAGTCCGGGCGTGTGCGTCAGCGGGCGGAGGTGCGGTTTGACGGTATCGCGGGTTGTTTGCGAACACCGGCGGGGGGCTCTTCCCGTCAAACAATTCTGATTATTCGCGGAGACAAGATCGAGGCGCGCCTGTTGTCGCGACGCGAGGTTGCCCGCCTTATGGGGCTGCCCAAGACGTATCGAATGCCCGATCGTTACAATGATGCCTACCGGATCGCAGGAGACGGTGTGGTTGTTCCCATCGTGAAACATCTGGACGAGCATCTTTTTCAACCGATCCTGCTCAAGACTGCGGCGGAAAGGGCTGTTGCGTGAGTAATGTTCAGTCTTTCAGCGGGGACGCGCTGAGGGACTTGACTGATGAAATCGGTGTTTACGCGCTTTGTGATCTGGATGGCGTTCCGATCTATGTCGGGCAATCCGTTGATGGAATCCGATCCCGTGTTCGCCGCCATTTGACCTCGGCACGGTCGGATGTGATTGCCAATCGACAAGTGGATGTTTGGGAAATCGCCTATGTATGGGCCTGGCCTGTCAAGCATGTGTCCGAGATTGCGCGATTGGAAGCACATCTGTTCAACGAGTTTGATCCGTGCGTCAGGTTGATGAACGGCAAGGGCATGCTGGTCCCGGATCAACCGGTTGACGTGCCCGAAAAACAGGTCATTCAAGTCATCGAAGAGGATGAGCGCATCAATCGCCAAGACCCCGCTTTGCGACTGCCGCGTCAGATCATGCAATATAACCTGTTGGTCGACTATATTTTGAATGTGAAAGATGCGGCGCATCTCAAACGCTCGCTTGACGCTCATTTCGAGCGCTTGGTCAAATATCACCGAACCTTTCTTTAAGGGTCCGGCGCTATGTAGCGTAGAGCGCGCAGGCGGCGGAGTAAGTGGCTACAAATGCATGACTCGCTACTTTGACGGGCTGCGTCAGGCGGGGCATGAGGGCGCGGCAATGCCGCGCCCTTTTGCTGTCAGACTGCGAAATCCTGAAGTGAACGGCCAGCGGCCTCGGCTTCGACCAGCCAGCCGGGTTTTCTGCCGCGTCCGGTCCAGGTTTTCGAGGGATCGGCGGGGTCTCGGTATTTCACCACGGATTTGACGGATTTCCGGGCCGGCGTATCGGTGCCCGGAAATATATCTGCGATCGTATAACCGGCGTCGCGGATTTGCTTTACAATCTCTGCGCGAAGCTGCTTTTTCTCGTCTTCTTTTCTGGCAACTGCCAGCTCACGCGCCTCTTTTGCGAGGTTTTCGAGTTCCTGTGAGGAAAGTTTTGACAGGTCAGTCATTCTGGTCTCCTTTTATGAACCATTTATTTACAGAGATGTTTTGCAGATGCAAGGGAAACCGGAATGCATGACGTTTCAGCGTTTTATAAAATCGGCCTCCTCGCGAAAAACGGCATTTGTGCTTGGCGGTCACCCTGCCCGGGGCGGATGCGGATCGGGAGCGTGCGGTGGGGTTAAGAAGTCTTAAATCTTTGACCGTCTGATGCCCTTCACGCGCCGAGATGAAGGAGCACGCAATGATACTGGATTTCTTCCGGCAGGGAGGGACGGAGGCGGCAGGACCGCCCGAGACGAAGGCGAGTGCCGCCGGCCGGGTCATGGCCTGGGGGATGCAGGGCCGCGCGGCCTGGGGGCCGCGCGACACGGCGGGCCTCATGCGCACGGGGTTTGCGGGCAATCCGGTGGGGTTCCGCTGCGTGAAGATGATCGCCGAGGCGGCGGCGGCGCTGCCGCTTGTCTTGCAGGACAGCGAGCGGCGTTTTGCAGCCCATCCGGTGCTTGATCTGGTGGCGCGGCCCAACCCGGCGCAGGGGCGGGCGGAGCTTTTCGAGGCGCTCTATGGTCAGCTTCTGCTGAGCGGCAATGCCTTTGTCGAGGCGGTCGGTGCGGGTGGGGTTCCGTTGGAATTGCATGTGCTGCGCTCGGACCGGATGAGCGTCATTCCCGGCCCGGATGGCTGGCCGGTGGGCTATGAGTATCAGGTGGGCGGACGCAAGCACCGGTTTCATCTGGGCGAGGGCGCGCCCTGCATCTGTCATATCCGCAGTTTTCACCCGCAGGACGACCATTACGGTCTGTCGCCGCTGCAACCGGCGGCACAGGCGATTGACGTGCACAATGCGGCAAGCCGTTGGTCGAAGGCGCTTCTGGACAATGCGGCGCGGCCATCGGGGGCGATTGTCTACAAGGGGGCCGAGGGGCAGGGGAACCTGACCGAGGATCAATACACCCGCCTTGTGGCCGAGATGGAGGCGCATCATCAGGGCGCGCGCAATGCCGGGCGGCCGATGTTGCTCGAGGGCGGGCTGGACTGGAAGCCGATGGGATTCTCGCCCTCGGACATGGAATTCCAGAAAACCAAGGAAGCGGCGGCGCGCGAGATCGCGCTGGCCTTCGGCGTGCCGCCGATGCTGCTGGGGATACCGGGCGATGCGACATTCGCCAACTATCAGGAGGCCAACCGCGCCTTTTACCGCCTGACGGTGCTGCCGCTGGCGGCGCGGGTGAGCGCGGCGGTGGCGGCGTGGCTGGCGGCGTTCACGGGCGAGGCGCTGGAGCTTGCGCCCGACCTTGACCGGGTGCCTGCGCTGGCCGCCGAGCGCGATGCGCACTGGGCGCGGGTGGCGGGGGCGGATTTCCTGACGGCGGCGGAGAAGCGCGCGCTTCTGGGGCTGCCGCCGCTGGCGGAGGTGGGCGCGGATGGCTGAGCCCGCGCCACCCCCGCGTTACGGGTTCGAGGCGTTCGATTGTGCGCCCGCGCTGCGGCTGGAGGCGCATGAACGGGTCTCGGATTTGCAGCATCGCGCCATGGTGGAGCGGCTGGAGCGGATGGAGGCGGCACTGGAGCGATTGGAGCGGCGGCTGTGGCTGGCGGTGTATGGCGTGGTGGCAGCGGTCTTGGTGCAGGCGTTTCAGCCGATATTGGCGGCACTGCCGGGATGAGGCGAAAGGGCGAGATGATGGAGACGGGACTGGAACGGAAATTCATGGGCGGCGCGACGGATGCGCTGCGCGTCACCGAGGCGGGCGCGATCGAGGGCTATGCGAGCCTTTTCGATGCGCCCGACCAGGGCGGCGACGTGGTGGCCAGGGGGGCCTATGCGGCGAGCCTGAAGCGGCTGGCGGATGAGGGGCGCCGGGTGCGGATGCTCTGGCAGCACGACCCGCGCGAGCCCATCGGGATATGGGACGAGGTGCGCGAGGATGCGCGCGGCCTCTACGTGAAGGGGCGGCTGCTCGATGGCGTGGCGCGGGCGCGCGAGGCTTCGGCGTTGATTGCCGCGGGCGCGCTTGACGGGCTGAGCATCGGCTATCGCACCGTGCGTGCCAGCCGGAACGAGAAGGGCCAGAGGCTCTTGCAGGAACTGGAGCTTTGGGAGGTGTCGCTGGTGACCTTCCCGATGCTGCCCAGTGCGCGGGTGGCCGCCAAGGGAGAAGACCCCGGCGACACCTGGCGCGATCTGGCGGCCGTGCTGCGGGCGGTGCGCCGGGAGATGGCGCGGCCCTGAGCCGCCCCACCCGTAACCGAGAGGAGTTGACGATGACGACCGAGACAAAGGCTCGGACCGGGGGAGAGATGTCTCCGGCCACCGAGATGCGCGAGGCCCTGGGCGGGTTTCTCGACGAGTTCAGGGGCTTTCGGGCCGAGATCAGCAAACGGTTTCAACAACAGGATGACAAGATGACGATGATCGAACGCAAGAGCCTGACGCAGGGCCGCCCGCATCTGGCAGGCGAGCGCGACAGCGGCGCGCCGCATCGCAAGGCGTTTGACGCCTATCTGCGCTCGGGCGATGATGACGGGCTGCGGGGCCTCGAGATGGAGGGCAAGGCGCTCAACACCTCGGTGGCTGCCGAGGGTGGCTACCTGGTCGATCCGCAGACCTCGGAGACGATCCGCTCGGTGATGAATTCCACCGCCTCGATCCGCGCGATTGCCAATGTCGTGACGGTGGAGGCGACGAGTTTCGACGTGCTGGTGGATCACACCGATCTGGGCCACGGCTGGGCCTCGGAGACGGGCGCGGTGACCGAGACCGCCACGCCGGTGATAGACCGCATCTCGATCCCGCTCCATGAGCTGAGCGCGCTCCCCAAGGCAAGCCAGCGGCTGCTCGATGACAGCGCCTTTGATGTCGAGGGCTGGCTGGCGGCGCGCATCGCCGACCGGTTCGCGCGTGCCGAGGCGGCGGCGTTCGTCGCGGGCGACGGGGTGGACAAGCCGCGCGGCTTCCTTAGCCGTCCGGCCGTGGATAACGATGTCTGGACCTGGGGCAACCTGGGTTATGTGCCGACCGGGGTTGCGGGCGATCTGGGCGGGCCGGATGCGATTGTCGATCTGGTCTATGCGCTGGGGGCGGAATACCGCGCCAACGCCACCTTCGTGATGAATTCGCGCACGGCGGGCGTGGTGCGCAAGCTCAAGGATGCCGATGGGCGGTTCCTGTGGTCGGACGGTCTTGCGGCGGCGGAACCTGCGCGGCTCATGGGCTATCCGGTGCTGATTGCCGAGGACATGCCCGAGATCGCGGCGGGCGCGGACGCCATTGCCTTTGGCGATTTCCGCGCCGGTTACACGGTGGCCGAGCGTCCCGACCTGCGCATCCTGCGCGACCCGTTCAGCGCCAAGCCGCATGTGCTGTTCTACGCGACCAAGCGCGTGGGCGGCGATGTGAGCGATTTCAAGGCGATCAAGCTCTTGCGGTTCGCCGCCGCCTGAGGCGCGCGGTGAAGGCGGGCGGGGGCGCATCGCCCCCGTCCCGGGGCGCGTGCCGCAAAATGCGGCTTTGTTCAGCTTCCCCTCCGTCCGGGCAAGGCCGGGCGGCACGCGCCAATACGCGGGAGGGGTCCGGAATGATGGAGATGGTCCATGTTGCTGATGGAAGAGAGCGCGGTGGCGGCAGCCGCCTTGCCGCTGGCGGAGTTCAAGGCGCATCTGCGGCTGGGCACCGGTTTTGCGGATGATGATATTCAGGACCCCGTTCTGGAGGGATTTCTGCGTGCGGCCATGGCCGCGATCGAGGGGCGCACCGGCAAGGTGCTGATCGAACGGAATTTTTCATGGGTTCTGCATGGCTGGCAGGACGCCACGGGCCAAGCCCTGCCGGTTGCGCCGGTGGGGGCAGTCCTGAGCCTTGTGCTGCGCGACCGGCGCGATGAGGTGGAGGTGATCGATCCGGCCCTTTACCGGCTGGAGCGTGACGCGCATCGTCCGGTGCTGCGGCCGGCGGGGACGCTTTTGCCGATGGTGCCGACGGGCGGGGTGGCCGAGATCGTGTTTCGCGCGGGCTATGGCGTGGGCTGGGGCGACCTGCCGTCCGATCTGGGGCAGGCGGTCTTGATGCTGGCCGCGCATTTCTACGAGCACCGCGCCGAGACCGCATTGCGCGAGGGCTGCATGCCGTTTGGCGTGGCAAGCCTGATCGAGCGCTATCGCAAGGTGCGCCTGCTCGGGGGGGGCGCGCGATGAGAGGGGCGGTGACGCTGTCGCGCCCGCTGGTGCTCGAGGCCCCGGCGCGGGTGGGCGATGGCGCGGGCGGCTTCACGGAGGTCTGGGAGGTGCGCGGCACGCTCTGGGCCGAGGTGGTGGCGCGCACGGGCCGCGAGGGGCCGGGCGAGGGCGCAAGCGTGGCGCGGGCGGCTTACCGGATCACGGTGCGCGCCGCGCCGCAGGGGGCGCCCTCGCGTCCGCTGGCGGGGCAGCGGCTGCGTGATGGCGCGCGGCTCTTCCTGATCGAGGCGGTGACCGAGAGCGCGGCGGGGCGGGGATACCTGACCCTCTGGGCCGAAGAGGAGGTGGTGGCATGAGCTATGGCGCAGCGGCCGCCCTTCAGGCGGCGATCTATGAGCGGCTCATTGCCGATCCGGCGCTGGGCGCGCTGGTGGGCGGCGCGATCCACGACGCGGTGCCGCAGGGCAGGGTGCCCGATCTTTACGTCACGCTTGGCCCCGAGGAGGTGCGCGAGCGCGGCGACATGACCGGCGCGGGGGCGGAGCATCGCGTGACCGTCTCGGTGGTGGCGCAGGCGGCGGGGTTTCTGACCGCCAAGCAGGCGGCGGCGGCGGTCAGCGATGCGCTCGATGGTGCGGCGCTGAGCCTCGTGCGGGGGCGGCTGGTGGCGCTTCACTTCTTGCGCGCGCGAGCGATCCGCACCGGCACGGCACAGCGGCGGCGGATTGATCTGACCTTCCGGGCGCGCGTGGACGACAGCGTTTGAGACACAGGAACGGAGACCCAAAATGGCAGTTCAGAATGGCAAGGACCTTCTCATCAAGGTCGATCTCACCGGCAGCGGCAATTTCCAGACCGTGGCGGGGCTGCGCGCAACGCGCGTCAGCTTCAACGCCGAGAGCGTGGATGTCACGAGCCTTGAATCGGCGGGGGGCTGGCGCGAATTGCTGGCGGGCGCGGGCGTGAAATCGGCGGGGCTCAGCGGCTCGGGGATCTTCCGCGATGCCGCGAGCGATGCGCGGATGCGGCAGATCTTCTTTGACGGGGAGATGCCGGATTTTCAGGTGATCATCCCCGATTTCGGCACCATCGAGGGGCCGTTTCAGGTGACCTCGATCGAGTATGGCGGCACCCATGACGGCGAGGCGACCTATGAGGTGGCGCTCGCGTCGGCGGGGCAGTTGACCTTCACGGTGCTGTGAGCGCGATGGCGAACCCCTGGGCAGGCGAGGTGGCGCTGGTGCTGGATGGCGAGGCCCGCGTGATGCGGCTCACGCTCGGGGCGCTGGCAGAGCTGGAGGCGGCGCTGGCGGCGGGATCGCTGGTCGATCTGGTTGCCCGCTTCGAGGGCGGCGCGTTTTCCACGCGCGATGTGCTGGCGGTGATCGTCGCGGGCTTGCGCGGCGGTGGCTGGCGCGGATCGGCGGCGGAGTTGCTCAGTGCCGAGATCGAAGGCGGGCCGCTGGCGGCGGCGCGCGCGGCGGCGCAGCTTCTGGCGCGGGCCTTTGCCTTGCCCGAGGGGGGCGCATGAGCGCGCGCTTTGACTGGCCCGCGCTCATGCGGGCGGGCGTGCAGGGGCTGGGGCTGCGCCCGGCGGAGTTCTGGGCGCTGACACCGGTGGAATTGCGGCTGATGCTGGGCGAGGGGCGCGCGGGGCAACCGATGGCGCGGGCGGGACTGGAGGCGCTGTTGGCGGCCTTCCCCGACGAGACAGGAGATTTGGGCGATGGATGAGATCGAGCGCACGGAGGAGCTGGAGGCGCAGATCGCGGCGCTTGATGCCGCGATGGGGCAGGCAGGGGCGATGGCGGCGACCTTTGCCGGGGAATTGGGGCGGGTGCGCGGTGGCTTTGCCGCTGCCGGTCAGGATGCGCAGAGCCTTGAGCGTGGGCTGAGCCGGGGATTGCGCGGCGCGCTGCGCGGAGCCGTGGTGGAGGGCGACAGCCTGAGCGAAAGCCTGCGGCGGTTGGCCACGACGCTGGTCAATACCGCCTTCAACGACGCGGTGCGCCCGGTCACCGATCAGGTGGGGGGGCTCGTCTCGCAGGGTGTTGGCGCGCTTCTGGGCGGGCTCTTGCCCTTCGCCAAGGGCGGCGGGTTCACCCAAGGCCGGGTCATGCCCTTTGCCAATGGCGGCGTGGTGAGCGGGCCGGTCACGTTTCCGATGCGCGGCGGGCGCACCGGGCTGATGGGCGAGGCGGGGCCGGAGGCGATCCTGCCCCTCTCGCGCGGCGCGGACGGGCGGCTCGGGGTGCGCGCGCAGGGCGGCGGCGCGGTCAGCGTGGTGATGAATGTCACGACACCCGATGTGGAGGGGTTCCGCCGCAGCCAGGGTCAGATCGCGGCGCAGCTTGGCCGCGTCATCGGGCGCGGCGCGCGCAATCGGTAAGCGGAGGGAAACATGGGATTTCACGAGATACGGTTTCCGGCCAACCTGAGCTTTGGCTCGATCGGTGGGCCTGAGCGGCTGACCGAGATCGTCACGCTGGCCAGCGGGCATGAGGAGCGCAATTCACCTTGGGCGCAGGCGCGCAGGCGCTATGACGCGGGCGTGGCGCTGCGCAGCCTTGAGGATATCGAGGCGCTCATTGCGTTTTTCGAGGCGCGGCAGGGGCAGCTTTACGGGTTCCGCTGGAAGGACTGGAGCGATTTCAAATCGAGCCGCGCCGGGGCCGCGCCCGCCTTTGACGATCAGCGCATCGGGGTGGGCGACGATGAAACGCGCGCGTTCCAACTGGTCAAGACCTATCGCTCGGGCGTGCAGGTGGCGGTGCGGCCCATCGTGAAGCCCGTGCGCGGCAGCGTGCGCATGGGGCTGGGCGATGTCGAGATGCGCGAGGGCGTGCATTACGAGGTGGACGAGACCACCGGGATCGTGACCTTTGCCGAGCCGCCCAACAGGGGCGTGCCGGTCACCGCCGGATATGAATTCGACGTGCCGGTGCGGTTCGATACCGACCGCATCCAGGTGAGCCTTGCATCGTTTCAGGCGGGCGAGGTGCCCAATGTACCGGTGGTGGAGGTCCGGCTATGAGCGGTGCCGAGGCTTTTGCCGCGCATCTGGGGCGCGGGATCACCACGGTGTGCCGCTGCTGGGCGCTGACGCGCCGCGACGGGCGGGTGATGGGGTTTACCGATCACGACCGGGTGCTGAGCTTTGACGGCATCGCCTTTCGCCCCGGCACGGGGATGAGCGCGCGCGCGGTGGAAGAGAGCACCGGGCTGGCGGTCAACAATACGGAGGCGTTTGGCGCGCTCTCGGACGAGGGCATTACCGAAGCGGAAATCGAGGCCGGGCGCTATGACGGCGCGGGGCTGCGCGCCTGGGTGGTGAACTGGCAGGACGTGGCCGAGCGGCTGGAGATTTTCGCGGGCACCCTGGGCGATATCCGCCGCGCGGGCGGTGCGTTCGAGGCGGAATTGCGCGGCCTCACGGATGCGCTCAACGTGCCCTTGGGGCGGGTCTATCAGAAGCGGTGCAGCGCCATCCTGGGGGATCGCGACTGCACATTCGATCTGGATACGCCGGGGTATGTTGCCGAGCGACCTGCCGAGGCGGTTGACGAAAACCGGGTGTTTCGCTTCGCGCAGATGGGCGGATTTGCCGAGGACTGGTTCCGCCATGGCTTGATCCGGGTGCAATCGGGGGCGGCGGCGGGCCTGTCGGGTCTGATCAAACGCGACCGTATGGAGGGGGCGGGACGGGTGATCGAGCTGTGGCATCCGTTGGGGGCCCCGGTGGCCATGGGCGACGCGCTGCGCATCGAGGCGGGCTGCGACAAGGCGATGGAGACCTGCCTGTTCAAATTCGACAACCTGCTGAATTTCCAGGGCTTCCCCGATATTCCCGGCGATGACTGGGTGATCACCGATCCGACCAAATCGCCGCGTCTTGACGGCGGGAGCCGGCG
This sequence comes from Roseovarius sp. MBR-79, assembly GCF_053628555.1. NCBI lineage: Bacteria > Pseudomonadati > Pseudomonadota > Alphaproteobacteria > Rhodobacterales > Roseobacteraceae > Roseovarius > Roseovarius sp. MBR-79. Next base: position 78,426 of record NZ_JBRJGP010000006.1, read on the forward strand.
GCGATGAGGGCCGCGCGGATCGTGGCCGCCGCCCGCGGCTGGCTTGGCACGCCCTACCGGCATCAGGCGGCGTGCCGGGGGGCGGGCTGCGATTGCCTGGGGCTGGTGCGCGGTGTCTGGCGCGAGGTGATGGGGGCCGAGCCCGAGCGCCCGCCCGCCTATTCGATGGACTGGGCCGAGCCTGCGCGCGAGGAGGCGCTCTGGGCGGCGGCATTGCGGCATCTGCACCCCAGGCCGCTGGAGGAGGAGGCCCCCGGCGACGTGATCCTGTTCCGGATGCGCGAAGGGGCGGTGGCCAAGCATCTGGGCATTGCCGCCGAAACGGGTGCGCGGGTCACGTTTATTCACGCCTATTCGGGGCATGGCGTGGTCGAAAGCGCGCTGAGCCTGCCCTGGCGGCGGCGCATCGTCGGGCGCTTTGCCTTTCCTGAGGAGAGATAGACCATGGCAACGATACTTCTGTCGGCGGCGGGCGCGGCGATTGGCGGCGCGGTCGGCGGCTCGGTGCTGGGCCTTTCGTCGGTCGCGCTCGGGCGGTTTGCGGGCGCGCTGGTGGGGCGGTCCATCGACCAGCGGCTCTTGGGGCAGGGCTCGGGCGTGGTGGAGACGGGTCGCGTGAGCCGCCTGCGCCTGACGGGCGCGGGCGAGGGCGATGCGATCCCGCAGGTCTTCGGGCGGATGCGCGTTGGCGGACAAGTGATCTGGGCCACCGAGTTCCGCGAGACTGTCACCGTGACGCGCGGGCGCGGGGGCGGCAAGGGGACCCCCAAACCTGCCACGCCCGACACGCGCGAGATCAGCTATTCGGTGAGCCTGGCGCTGGCGCTTTGCGAGGGCGAGATCAGCCGTGTCGCGCGCATCTGGGCCGATGGCACCGAGATTGCGCCCGCAAGCCTCAACATGCGGGTCTATCCCGGCACGCGCGACCAGTTGCCCGATCCGGTGATCGAGGCGGTCGAGGGGGCGGGCCGCGTGCCTGCCTATCGCGGCACGGCCTATGTGGTGATCGAGGATCTGGACCTGTCGCAATTCGGCACGCGGGTGCCGCAGTTCAGTTTTGAGGTGTGCCGCCCGTCTCAGGCCGGCGACGAGGGCGCGGCGCTTGATCCGGTGCGCGCGCTGCGCGGCGTGGCGATGCTGCCTGGAACGGGGGAGTATGCGCTGGCCACGACACCGGTGATGATGGATTTCGGCTTTGGCGCGTCGGGCCCGGCCAATGTCAATTCGGTGCAGGAACGGCCCGATTTCGTCGTGGCATTGGAGGCGCTGCGCGAGGAGTTGCCGCAGGTGCGCGCCACCTCGCTCATCGTGAGCTGGTTCGGCGACGATCTGCGCTGCGGGAACTGTCAAATCCGGCCTCGGGTGGAGAAAAAGACGTTTGACGCGCGCAACATGCCTTGGACGGTGTCAAGCCTGACGCGCGCGGGCGCGGGCGAGGTGCCGAAGGACGCCGAGGGGCGCGAAGTCTATGGCGGCACGCCCGCCGATCAGGCGGTGGTGGAGGCGATCCTGTCGCTGAAAGCCGCCGGCCAGGACGTGCTTTATTATCCGTTCATCCTGATGGAGCAGATGGCGGGCAATGGCCTGCCCGATCCATGGAGCGCGGCACCCGATCAGCCGGTGCTGCCCTGGCGGGGGCGCATCACCACCTCGAAGGCACCGGGACAGCCCGGTTCGCCCGATGGCACGGCAGAGGCCGAGGCCGAGGTTGCGGCCTTCTTCGGCACGGCGCGGGCGGCGGATTTCATCGTGACGCCGGTTGCGGCGGTGCCGCTGGAGGAGCCGGGGACCGGCGCGCTCGACCTCTTGAGCTTTGGCGGCGCGGTGAAGCGCAGCCCGGTGGCCTATGCCGGCCCCGAGGAATGGTCCTACCGGCGGTTCATTCTGCATCAGGCGGCGCTCTGTGCGGCGGCGGGGGGCGTGGAGAGTTTTGCCATCGGCTCGGAAATGCGCAGCCTGACGCAAGTCAGGGGGGCGGGCGACAGCTTTCCGGCGGTGGCGCAGCTCATCGCGCTGACCGCCGAGGTGCGCGAGTTGCTCGGGTCGGAGGTGAAGATCACCTATGCCGCCGACTGGACCGAATATTTCGGCTATCAGCCGGGGGGTGGCGACCGCTTCTTTCACCTCGATCCGCTCTGGGCGGACGCGAATATCGACTTCATCGGCATCGACAATTACATGCCGCTGTCGGATTGGCGCGAGGGATATGAGCATCTCGACGCGCGCGACTGGCCCTCGATTCATGATCTCGATTACCTGCAATCCAATATCGAGGGCGGCGAGGGGTTTGACTGGTTCTATCCCAGCGAGGAGGCGCGCGCGGCGCAGCGGCGCGAACCGATCACCGATGGTGAGCATGGTGAGCCATGGGTCTGGCGTTTCAAGGACCTGCGCAATTGGTGGGCCAATACCCATCACGAGCGGGTTGGGGGCGTGCGAAGTGCCGAGCCGACCGCGTGGGAGCCGCAATCGAAATCCATCCGCTTTACCGAATATGGCTGCGCGGCGGTGGACAAGGGCACCAATGAGCCCAACAAGTTCCTCGATCCCAAGTCGTCCGAATCGAGCCTGCCGCGCTTTTCCACCGGGCAGCGGGACGATCTGATCCAGATGCAGTATTTGCGCGCGGTGACGGGCTATTGGTCCGACAGCGCGCGCAACCCGGTGTCGGAAATCTACGACGCGCCGATGATCGACATGGATCACGCCTATGTCTGGGCCTGGGACGCGCGGCCGTTCCCGTGGTTTCCGGGCAATACCGGTCGGTGGTCGGATGGCGCGAACTATGCGCGCGGGCACTGGATCACCGGACGCGTGAGCGGGCGCAGGCTGGGTGAGGTGATCGGCGAGATTGGCGGGCGCGCAGGTGTTGCGGCGCTCGATCTGGCGCGGGCGGAGGGGTTTTTGCGCGGCTATCTGGTCGATCAGGTGGGCAGCGCCCGCGCCGCGTTGCAACCCGTGCTGATGGCGTATGGTGTGGATGCGGTGGAGCGGGGCGGCGTGCTGGCGTTTCGGCGCCGCGACGGGCGCGCCGATCATCTGGTCGATCTCGACCGGGTGGTGCGCGATGCGGAACTGGGCGGCGCGCTGGAAGAGACGCGCGGCTCTGACCTGGAACTGGCGGGGCGGGTGCGGCTGCGCTTCGTCGAGGCGGATGCCGATTTTGATGCGGTATCCGAGGAGGCGATCCTGCCCGACGAGGCCACGCATGCCGTGGCCACCTCGGAAATGCCGCTGGCGCTGACGCGCGCGGAGGGGCGGCAGGTGGTGGAGCGGTGGCTGTCGGAGGCGCGGCTTTCGGTCGATACGCTGCGGCTGACGCTGCCGCCCTCGAAGCTGCTCATTGGCGCGGGCGATGTGCTGCAACTGCCCCAAGGCGCGGGCGGCGGGCGCTTCCGCATCGACCGGGTGGAGCAGATGGCGGGCGCGCAGCGGGTGGAGGCCACGCGCACCGACCCCGAAAGCTTTCGCCCCATTCTGGTCGAGGACGCGCCCGCGCGGTTGCGCCCGTTCACCGCACCGGGGCCGGTCACGCCGCTTTTCCTCGATCTGCCGCTAATGAGCGGCGAGGAAGTGCCGCACGCGCCGCATCTGGCGGTGATCGCCGATCCCTGGCCGGGCACGGCGGCGCTTTATGCCTCGGACGAGGATGCGAATTACGCGCTCGATACGCTGGTCGCCGCGCAGGCGACGGTGGGGTTGACCGAGACGCCGCTGTTCCCGGCCTATCCGGGCAGGGTTGACCGGGGCGACGGTCTTTTCGTGCGGATGCGCCACGGGGGGTTGGAAAGCGTCAGCGATCTGGCCCTGCTCAACGGGGCCAATCTCTGCGCGATCGGTGACGGCACGCCGGATGGCTGGGAGCTTTTCCAGTTCCGCGATGCCGAACTGGTGGCCCCCGAGACCTGGATCCTGCGTCACCGGCTGCGCGGGCAGTTGGGCACCGAAGGGGCAGGCACTTGGCCGCCCGGTTCGATCCTCGTGCGGCTCGACGGGGTGCCGCAGCAGATCGGGCTGTCAGAGGCGCAGCGCGGGCAGGCGCGCCATTACCGCATCGGACCGGGCGGGCGTCCGGTGGACGATCCGAGTTTCGGCCATGCGGTGCTGGCCTTTGACGGGATCGGGTTGCGCCCCCTTGCGCCGGTGCATCTGCGTGTGGCGCAGGCGGCGGGCGATCTGCGGGTGTCCTGGGTGCGGCGCACGCGGATCGGCGGCGACCGCTGGGACACGCCCGATGTGCCGCTTGCTGAGGAAAGCGAGCGCTATCTGGTGCGCGTCCGGCGCGGCGCGCAGGTGCTGCGCGAGGTGGACGTTGCCACGCCGGACTGGACCTACCCGGCAGCCGCGCGCGCCGCCGACGGCCCCGACGCAGGCAAGCGGATCGAGGTGGCGCAGGTCTCGGCGCTGTTCGGGCCGGGGCGTTTCGCGATCCGCGCGTTGTGATCCCGGTGCGGGCGCGGCCCCTTGCCGCCGCCCGCCCTTTGCGTCACCTTGTGCCGCGACAGACATGCGCACAGGGAGGCCACGATGCCCGTCAAGAACCGCTTTGCCGAAATGCACCCCGAAATCACCGAATGGCGACGCGATATCCACGCCCATCCTGAAATCCTCTACGAGACGCACCGCACCAGCGCGCTTGTGGCCGAAAAGCTGACCGCCTTCGGCTGTGACGAAGTGGTGACGGGCATCGGGCGCACCGGTGTTGTCGGCGTGATCCGGGGCAAATCCAATAGCTCGGGGCGGGTGATCGGGCTGCGCGCCGACATGGATGCGCTGCCCATCCATGAGGCGACGGGGGTGGACTATGCCAGCAAGACCCCGGGCGCTATGCATGCCTGCGGCCATGACGGGCATACCGCGATGCTGCTGGGGGCTGCGAAATACCTCGCCGAGACGCGCAATTTCGACGGCACTGCCGTGGTGATCTTTCAGCCCGCCGAAGAGGGCGGCGCGGGCGGCAAGGCGATGTGCGACGACGGGCTGATGGAGCGGTTCGGCATTCAGGAGGTCTACGGGATGCATAACTGGCCCGGCAAGCCGGTGGGCAGTTTCGCCATCCGTCCGGGTGCCTTTTTCGCCGCCACCGATCAATTCGACATCGCGCTGACCGGCAAGGGCGGGCACGCCGCCAAACCGCACGAAACGGTGGACACCACCGTGATGGCCGCGCATCTGGTGACGATGTTCCAGACCATCGCCAGCCGCAATGCCGATCCGGTGGATCAGGTCGTGGTCTCGGTCACCTCGTTCCAGACCTCATCCAATGCCTTCAACGTGATCCCGCAGGGCGTGCATCTCAAGGGCACGGTGCGCACGATGAGCACGGCGATGCGCGACCTGGCCGAGGCGCGGATCCGCGCGCTTTCTGAGCATGTCACCGCAGGCTTCGGCGGCACGGCCGAGGTCAGCTATCATCGCGGGTATCCGGTGATGGTGAACCACGAGGAACAGACGGACTTCGCGGCACGGGTTGCGGCAAAGGTGGCAGGGGACTGCGATGACGCGCCGCTGGTCATGGGCGGCGAGGATTTCGCCTTCATGCTCGAGGAACGGCCCGGGGCCTATATTCTGGTGGGGAATGGCGACACGGCCATGGTCCACCACCCGCAATACAATTTCAACGACGAGGCCATTCCGGCAGGCTGTAGCTGGTGGGCGGGGATCGTCGAGGAACGGATGCCGGCCTGAGCACGGCAGCGGTGCAGGTTGAGTATTTTTGGAACAGTGAAACGGGGGCGGGGATCATCCCGCCCCTTTCGGTGTCAGCTCGACGTCGGCAGGCAGCTCCGGGTCGCGCTGTCATAGGTTGTGCCTTCGGCGCAGGACATCGCCTGTTTGCTTTTGCCGTAGTTGCAGCCACCCGTGGCCAGCGCCACCGAGGGCAACGCCACGAGGGCGAGGGCGGCAAGTCCGAATGTCAGTTTCATGATCTGTCTCCCTGTTGAACAGGATTTCAGATTATCACGATTCGCCGAAAACCCGCGCGAAGATCGTATCGACATGCTTGGTGTGATAGCCCAAGTCGAATTTTTCATCAATCTCGGCGGGGCTGAGGGCGGCGGTGACCTCCGGATCGTTCAAGAGCTCGGTCCGGAAATCAACACCCGTTTCCCAGACCTTGAGCGCGTTGCGCTGCACGAGACGGTAGGCGTCCTCGCGGCTGACGCCCGCCTGCGTGAGCGCCAGAAGCACGCGCTGGCTCATCACGAGGCCGGGGAACTTGTCGAGATTGGCGCGCATGTTCTCGGGGAAGATCAGCATCTTGTCGATGACGCCTGTGAGGCGCGCGAGCGCGAAATCGAGCGTGATCGTGGCATCCGGCCCGATCATCCGCTCGACCGAACTGTGCGAGATGTCGCGCTCGTGCCAGAGCGCCACGTTTTCCATCGCGGGCACCACCATGCCGCGCACGAGCCGTGCCAGCCCGGTGAGGTTCTCGGTCAGCACCGGGTTTTTCTTGTGCGGCATGGCCGAGGAGCCCTTTTGCCCCATCGAGAAGAACTCGGCCCCCTCCAGCACTTCGGTGCGCTGCATGTGGCGGATCTCGATGGCGATATTCTCGATGCTGCTCGCCACCACGCCAAGCGTAGCGAAGAAGGCCGCGTGGCGGTCGCGGGGGATGACCTGCGTGCTGATCGGCTCCGGCGCGAGGCCCAGTTTGGCGCAGACATGCGCCTCCACGCGCGGATCGACATTGGCGAAGGTGCCGACCGCGCCGGAAATGGCTCCGGTGGCAATCTCTTCGCGTGCGGTGCGCAGGCGGCGCAGGTTGCGGTCCATCTCGGCGTAAAAGCGCGCGAAGGTCAGGCCCATCGTGGTGGGTTCGGCATGGATGCCGTGGCTGCGCCCGATGCGGATGGTGTCCTTGTGCTCATGGGCGCGGCGCTTGAGGGCGGCCAGAAGCGCCTCGGTATCGGCAATCAGGATATCGGCGGCGCGGGTGAGCTGCACGTTGAAACAGGTGTCGAGCACATCCGAGGAGGTCATGCCCTGATGCACGAAGCGGGCCTCGTCGCTGCCGACATGCTCGGCCAGATGCGTCAGGAAGGCGATCACGTCGTGTTTCGTCTCGGCCTCGATTTCGTCGATGCGCGCCACGTCGAACTCCACATCGCGCGCTTTCCAGACGGCCTCGGCATTCGCGCGCGGGATCACGCCAAGATCGGCCATCGCGTCGCAGGCATGGGCCTCGATCTCGAACCAGATGCGGAATTTCGTGGAAGGCTCCCAGATCTGGACCATTTCGGGGCGGGAATAGCGCGGGATCATCTTGTCGTCCTTTGGCGGATGGGGTTTGGTGCGCTTCTAGTGGCAGAGGCGGACCGCGGCAAGGCAGGGAGGGTGCGTGCGGCAATTGGCGGATTTCGAGGGCGTGTGGCGGTTTGAGCGCCGCGTGACCGAGGCGGACGGAGGGTTGACGCAGGTCACGGGCCGCGCGGTCTGGACGCGCGACGGCGCGGGCCTTGTCTGCGAGGAGACGGGTGAAATGCGCGTGCCCGGCCACGCGCCGATGCAGGTGATGCGCCGCACGCTCTGGGGGCCGGGGCTATGTGTGGCCTTCGAGGACGGGCGCCCCTTTCATACGGTGCCGCCCGGGGGCGGGCCGGTGGCGCATCGGTGCGACCCTGACCAGTATGACGGCGATTATGATTTCGGCCAATGGCCCGATTTCCGGGTGGTGTGGCATGTGAAAGGTCCACGAAAGGACTACCGGATGGTGACAGAGTATCGGCGAGAGGGGTCATGACCCCGATCCTGCAAGAAAAAACCCCTTATGACGTGACCGCCTTGCGCCCGTTGCCGGGAATTGCGCCGCTGGATATGGCCGAGTGGCTGCTGGTCGATGAGGCATTTGCCGCGCAGATGCTTGAGCGCGCGCGGCTTTTGGCCGAACGCCGTGCCGATGTGCTGGCCGTGACCGAGGGGGCAGGGCCGGCGGTGGACGAGCTTTTGCAATTCGTGCTGGACTGGCTGGCGAAAAATGGCTCTGGCTATGAGATTTTTGCAAATGAGGTGCGCCGCCCGGATGGCGTGACCGTGCCGGTTTGCCGGGCTGATCCGATGCTGACCCTCGGCCATCTGGTTCAGGAGGACCTTTGCATCATGGAAAAACGCGGCGAGGAGCATGTGCTGACCGCCGCCGTGCTTTGCTTTCCGGCAAGCTGGCGGCTGGCCGAGAAGATCGGTCGTCCGCTTCTGGCGATTCATGTGCCGGTGCCCGACTATCCGCAGATCGCGCCGCGTGTGCAGCGGCTTTTCGACGGGGTGCAGCCGGGCCGCCCGCTCTGGCGGTTCAATGTCCATGGCTATGGCGATCCGGCGCTTTACCATCCGATGCGCGAGAATGTCGATGAGGCGGCGCGCGCGCGCCTGCCCTATCTGCGGTCGGAGCGGCAATGCGTGCTGCGTCTGCCAGAGACGCGGGCCTGCGTGTTCTCGATCCACACCTATGTCATGGCGCGCTGAGGCGCGTCGCTCGGAGGAAACCCCCGGATCGGGTCCGGGGGTGACTCGCGTGGTTCAGGCCGTGTCATCCTCCGGCCTGACCGGAGGATCTCTTGCAATCCGGGCTCCGTCGCCTGATGACGCGGTCAGGCGCGATGCGCCCCCGCCGCCAGCCCGCGCACGAAATCGAGCACCTCCGCGACCGGGCGCCCCTTGGCGATCTCGCTCACGATGGCGGAGCCGACGACGCAGCCATCGGCGACGCTGGCGATGGTCTGCGCGGTCTCGGGCGTGCGGATACCGAAGCCCACGATCACCGGCAGGTCGGTCTGCGCCTTGATGCGCGCGACCTCGGGGGCCACGTCGCCCGCCTCTGCCGCCGCCGCGCCGGTGATGCCGGTGATCGAGACGTAATAGACGAAACCCGTGGTGTTTTGAAGCACCTTGGGCAGGCGCTTGTCATCGGTGGTGGGGGTCGCCAGACGGATGAAATTCAAGCCCGCCGCCGTCGCGGGCAGGCACAACTCCTCATCCTCTTCGGGGGGCAGGTCCACGACGATCAGCCCATCGACCCCGGCGGCCGTGGCATCGGCCAGAAACCGCGCCACGCCGCGATTGTAGATCGGGTTGTAATAGCCCATGAGCACGATCGGCGTCGTGGTGTCGCCCTTGCGGAACTCGGCCACCATTCCGAGCGCCTTCGAGAGCGTCATGCCGCCCGCAAGCGCGCGTTGCCCGGCCAACTGGATGGTCGGGCCGTCGGCCATCGGATCGGTGAAGGGCACGCCCAGCTCAATGACATCGACACCCGCCTCGGGCAGCCCCTTCATAACCGCAAGCGATGTTTCCATGTCCGGATCCCCGGCCATGATGTAGGAGACAAAGGCCTTGCGGCCTGCGGCGGTCAACTCGGCGAATTTGGCGTCGATACGGGTCATGGCGGGCCTTCGGTGATGATGTTCCGGCGGGTTTGGCGCAAATGGCGGCGGAAATCAATGGTGCGGCTGGCTCAGGCTGACATGGGCACCTTCCTTGGCCTTGTGCTCTGGCTCCACATGGATGGTGACGCGCGCATCGGGCAGGGCGGCCATCAGCGCCGCCTCGATCCGGTCGCAGATCTCGTGCGCGTCCTCGACCGTGGTCTCGCCCGGAACGACGAGGTGAAAGTCGATGAAGGTCACCGGGCCTGCGTGCCGCGTGCGCAGGTCATGCGCCTCGAGCGCCACGCCGTCGCGCCCTTCCTCGGCGATGACCGTGCGGATCGTCGCCTGTTCGGCGTCTGATACCGCCTCGTCCATCAGCCCGCTGAGCGATCCCTTGATCACGGCCCATCCCGACCACAGGATGTTGAGCGCGACCAGCACCGCCATCGCCGGATCGAGCACCCACCAGCCGGTGAGCACCGCCAGCCCCACGCCGATCAGCACGCCGAGCGACGAGACGACATCGGTCATCAAATGCCTGCCATCGGCCACCAGCGCCGGAGATCGATGCGCGCGCCCCGCGCGGATCAAGATCAAGGCCCAGACCCCGTTGATCGCCCCCGCGCCCGCGCTGATGACCATGCCGAGGATCGGCGCGTCCATGGCGCGCGGGGCCGCAAAGCCGTCCCAGGCCTCGCGCAGGATGAAAAGTGCTGCCAGCACGATGAGCACGCCCTCCAGCACCGCCGAGAAGAATTCCGCCTTGTGGTGGCCGTAAGGGTGGTTGTCGTCTGCCGGGCGCTTGGCCACGCGCAGGGCCACGATCACCGCCAGCGCGGTGGCGAGGTTCACAAGGCTTTCCAGCGCGTCCGACATCAGCGCGACCGAGCCGGTCACCTGCCAGGCCACCAGCTTCAGGGCCATGACGAAAAGCCCCACCAGCACCGAGCCGATGGCCAGCCGCATCACCCGATCCATCGTTTTAGCCTTTCTTGTGGCGCGGCACGCCGTAAAGCTCCAGCCGGTGCCCGACCAGCCGATAGCCCAGTTTCTCGGCGATCCGCTCCTGAAGCGCCTCGATCTCGGGATCGACGAATTCGATCACTTCGCCCGACTGCATGTCGATGAGGTGGTCGTGATGCTCGCGCTCGGCATCCTCGTAGCGCGCGCGCCCGTCGCCGAATTCGAGCTTGTCGAGAATGCCCGCCTCCTCGAAGAGCTTGACCGTGCGATAGACCGTGGCGATGGAGATGCGCGCATCGCGCGCGGCGGCGCGGGCGTGCAATGCCTCGACATCCGGGTGGTCCTCGGCCTCTTCCAGCACCTCGGCGATGGTCCGCCGCTGCCCGGTCATGCGCAGGCCCTTGGCCTCGCAGCGTTCGGTGATGGTGTCGGGCATCGCGCCTCTCCGGTCGGGTCGTGGCGAGGGGATAGCGGGAGAGGCCGCGCTTTTCCAGCCGTTTTCGCCGTTCAATGCGGCGACACCTTCGAGAAAAGCTGGATAACCACGATCCCGGCGAGGATCATCGCCGTGCCGATCACCGCAGGCAGGTCGAGCTTCTGGCCGAAGATCACATAGCCGATGGCGGCGATGAACACGATCCCCAGCCCCGACCAGATGGCATAGACCACGCCCACGGGCATGTAGCGCAGCGTCTGCGCCAGAAGGTAGAAGCTGATCGCATAGGCCACCACCACGATCACTGATGGCCAGAGCCGCGTGAATTGCTGGCTGGCCTGAAGCGCGGTCGTGCCCGCCGTCTCCGCGAGGATTGCCAGAGCAAGGAAAAGATAGACCTGCATGTTCATCGGATGCCCCGTGACTTGTGTCGCAGCCCCCGGATACGCGCAGACAGGCACCGGGTCCAGCCCGGAGCGGTCGCGCGCATCCGCGCGCTCACACGATTGCGCGCGCCCGCGCCTTGGCCTAGGGTGCGGCCATGGCGAAACAGGATTTTGCCCATGTGACCACATGGGTCTTTGACCTCGACAATACACTCTACCCGCCGGCCGCGCGTCTCTTCGATCAGATAGAGCTGCGGATGACGACCTTCGTGCGCGATTTCCTCAAGGTGAGCACCGACGAGGCCGACCGCATCCGCCACGACTATTGGCGCGAGCATGGCACGACGCTGGCCGGGTTGATGCGCTGCCATGATCTCGATCCCGGCCCCTATTTGCAGGCCGTGCACGATATCTCGCTCGATCATCTGGCACCCGATCCTGATTTGCGCGCGGCCATCGCGCGGCTGCCGGGGCGGCGGATCGTCTATACCAACGGTTCGGGCGAGTATGCCGGCCGGGTGGTGGCGGCGCGCGGCCTTGCGGGGGTGTTCGACGCGATCTATGGCGTGGAGGACGCGGGCTATCGCCCCAAGCCCGAGGCCGGGGCCTTTGCCGCCGTGTTGACGCGCGACGGTTCGGCGGCGGGGCGTTCCGCGATGTTCGAGGATGATCCGCGCAATCTCGAAGCCCCGCACGCGATGGGGATGCGCACCGTCCATGTCGCTCCCGCACCGGTCAGGGCGGCGCATATCCACCATCACACGGACGATCTGGGCGGGTTCCTCGGGCGGCTGGTCTGAAAGCTGGTTAAAGGGGGGCGGCGCACCTGCGGCGAGACGTCTCTTTGAAGGTGGCGGGGGGGCCGCATATCTGAGCCTCATACTCAGCTTTTGCAAAAGGATCGCCCGATGAGCCTGACCGACACCCATGCCGCTGCCCATGCCCCAAGCCACGCCCCTGCCGAAGGCGAGACCGCGACCGTGCTGAAAATCCTGTTGAGTGTGGCCGTCTTTGTCGCAGGCTGGGCGACAAGCGTTGTGCTCTGGGGGATTCCGGGGCTTTATATCCCGGCGCTCCTCCTCGTTCCGGTGGTCTGGGCGCTGCTTCTGATCATTTCGCGCGGTTAGGCGCGGGCGAAAGGCACGCAGATGACACGCGAGACTGTCGATATCCTGATTTCGGGCGGGGGCGTGGCCGGGCTCACCGCCGCAGCCCTGTTCGGGCGCGCGGGGTTCTCGGTGCTTTGCGTCGATCCCGCGCCGCCCGTCACCACGCGCGACGCCGAAGGGTCGGACCTGCGCAGCACGGCCTTCCTGCAACCCTCGCAGGCGCTTCTGGACCGCGCAGGTCTGTGGGAGAGGCTGGAACCCCATGCCGCGCCGTTGCGGATCATGCGCGTCGTCGATGCCGGTGGTGCGGTGCCCGAGCCGCGCATCGTCAAGGATTTCGACGCCTCGGAGATTTCCGACCGGCCCTTTGGCTGGAACCTGCCCAACTGGCTCTTGCGGCGCGAGATGGTGGCGCATCTGGACGGGCTGGAAAATGTCACCTTCCGCCCCGGCACCGGCACGGTTTCGCTTTTCACCCGAGAGGCGGAGGCGCGCGTGAGGCTCTCGGATGGCAGCCGCGTGCGCGCGCGGCTTGTGATCGCCGCCGACGGGCGCAAGTCGCCCATCCGCGAGGCGGCGGGTGTTGCCGTGAAAACCACGCGCTACGGGCAGAAGGCGCTGGCCTTTGCCGTCACCCATCCGATCCCGCATGACAATGTCTCGACCGAGATACACCGCTCCGGCGGGCCGTTCACGCTTGTGCCGCTGCCCGATCACGAGGGGCGGCCCTCCTCTGCCGTGGTCTGGATGGAGGAAGGGCCGGAGGCGGCGCGCCTGGCCGCCCTGCCGGTGGCGGCGTTCGAGGAGGCGATGAATACGCGCTCGTGCCTGCTTTTCGGCCCGCTCACGCTGGCCTCGCGGCGCACGGTCTGGCCGATCATCAGCCAGATCGCCGACCGCATGTATGCCGAGCGCGTGGCGCTGGTGGCGGAGGCCGCGCATGTGGTGCCACCCATCGGGGCGCAGGGGCTGAACATGAGCCTGGCCGACATGCGCGTGCTGGCCGACCTGGCCCTTGCTGCGCCCGACCGGCTGGGCGAGCGCGCCATGCTCGAAGACTATCACCGCAAGCGCCACTGGGAGGTGGCGGCGCGGGTGCGCGGCATCGACCTGCTCAACCGCGCCTCGATGCTTGCGGCCCCGCCGTTGCGCGACGCGCGCGCCAGCGCGCTCAACGCGCTTTATTCATTGGCCCCGGTGCGCAAGACGCTGATGCAGATGGGGCTTGGCGCGCGGGGGTGAGGCGGGCGGCGTTTGGCCTGAAGGGGACGTTGGTGGTGCCGCGCGAGGGCCCGACCGCGGGTGGGCGCTGCTCGGGCTTTGGTGGGCGCTTTATGGTGCCAAATACTGGAACGATTGAAGGGAGTTTGACGTTGCAGAAGCGCCCGCCCGGGGGGCGGTCGGGCGCTCGCGCGGCGGCGTGCAAGCACGCCTTGATTCCGCGCGGGGGACAGGGGGCGACCGTCCCCTTCAGGCCAGTCGCCCCCCGTCACAACACCCGCTCAAGCACCGTCTCCAGCCGCGCAAGCGCGCCCTCCACATCATAAAGCTTGTCCAGCCCGAAAAGCCCCAGCCGGAAGGTGCGAAAGCCCTCCGGCTCTCCCACCTGCAACGGCACACCGGCGGCAATCTGCATCCCCTCTGCGGCGAATTTCCTGCCGTTCTGGATGTCGGGATCGTCCGTGTAGCTGACCACCACCCCCGGCGCGCCAAACCCCTCGGCGGCGACCGAGGTCACGCCGCGCGCGGCCAGCATCGCGCGCACGCCGTTGCCCATCTCCCACTGTGCATCGCGCAACCGCTCGAACCCGTAATCGCGCGTCTCGATCATCGTGTCGCGGAAGGCGCGCAGCGCATCGGTGGGCATGGTCGCGTGATAGGCATGTCCGCCACCCTCATAGGCAGCCATGATCGAGCGCCATTTCTTGAGATCGAGGGCGAAACTGTCCGATGTGGTTTCCTCGAGCCGTGCCACGGCGCGCGCCGACAGCATCACCAGACCGGTCGAGGGCGAGGCCGACCAGCCCTTTTGCGGGGCCGAGATCAGCACATCGACGCCGGTGGCCTGCATGTCGATCCAGGCGCAGCCAGAGGCGATGCAATCGAGCACCATGAGCGCGCCCACCTCATGCGCGGCCGCTGCCAGCGCCGTCACGTAGTCGTCGGGCAGGATCAGCCCGGCCGAGGTTTCCACATGCGGCGCAAAGACCACGTCCGGTTTCACCTCGCGGATCTTCGCCGCAACCTCCTCGATGGGGGCAGGGGCAAAGGGCGTGGTGGCACCATTGCCGGTCTGGCGCGCCATGCAGACGGTGGTGTCGGCTGTGAACTGGCCTGCGTCGAAAATCTGGCTCCAGCGGAAGGAAAACCAGCCGTTGCGCACGATGAGCGCATGGGTGCCGCGCCCGAACTGCCGCGCCACAGCCTCCATCGCGTATGTGCCGCCACCGGGGATCACGGCCACCGCGTCGGCGTTGTAGACCTCTTTCAGCATGGCCGAGATGTCGCGCATGACCTCCTGAAACGAGGCCGACATGTGGTTGAGCGACCGGTCGGTGAATACCACCGAATATTCCAGAAGGCCGTCGGGATCGACATGGTCGAGAAGGGCGGGCATGGGGATCTCCTGATGCTGTGTCGCGGGCAGAGTGCGCAAGACCGGCGGAAAAGTCCACGCGTCTAATGGTCGTGCCAATCTTTCCACCAGCGTTGCCAGCGGCGCGCGAGGGCCGCGGGGTCGTCCTCGAAGAGCCGTGCGCCAAGCGCGAGCGCCCCGGCCTCCATCCGGGCCATCTCTGCCGCGATGGGGGCCTGCATGGCGGCCACGGCCCTGGAGGGGAAATCGCCCGTCGCCAGATGCGCGCGCATGTCGTGAAGGTCGTGATGATCGCCCAGCATCTCGCCCAGGGCCTTGGCAAGGTCGCGCTGCGGGTCGATCCGCCGGGGCTTCACCGGGCGCAGGAGTTGCGCGTGATACCAATGGTATTTCACCGGCTTGCGCCAGTCGTGGAACGCCTCCGCCGTGCCGCTCTGCCGTGCGCGCTCCAGCCCGCGCTGCCCCTGCGCATAGGTTTTTTGCAACCCTTTGCGCGCGGGGGCAAAGCCCCTGGACGAGAGCCGCCAGTCTGCGATTCGTGCGCGCGCATCGCTCAACAACGCGCGGAAGGCGGCGATATCGGCGCGGCGGTCGGTGGCAAGGTGGGGCAGGGCCTCGGCTTTGAACCGCGCGCGGATCGTGGCCAGCGCGTCCGCGTCCAGACCGTCGGGCGCGGCCGCGCGCAGCCGGTCGAGCGTTTCCAGCCCGGCACCGCCCGCGCGCAGGCGTTCGAGCGCCTTGGCCGCGTCGCGGAAGGCCGCATTCTCGGCGTCGAAACCGGGAAAGGCGGGCCGCACGAGACGGATGAGGCCGCGCAACTTCTTGCACCGCGCGCGGGCCTCATGGATGTCGCGCGGGGTCTCGCCGGGACGATCCGCAGCCTCGAGCGCGCCGTCGATCTGCGCGCGGGCGATGCGGCGCAGCGCCGCCGTCAGGCTCTTGTCGGATGTCTTGAGGCGATAGACCATGATGCCCCGAAGATAAGCGTTCCGCGCGCCCCCACAAGCCTGCCTCAACCGATCGGGCCGGGCCGCCGCTCCTCGGACAAAAGCACGTTGGCCTCCACATTGCCCACCCCCGGCAGGGTCATGATCCGCCGCCGCAGCACACGCTCGAAATCGGAAATGTCACGCGCCACGACGCGCAGCCGGTAATCGTAAAGCCCGAGGATATGCTCGACCGTCTGCACCTCGGGGATGGCCGAGACCGCGCGCTCGAAATCCTCGAGGCTGACGCGGCCCTTGGTGGCGAGCTTGACGCCCAGAAACACGGTCACGCCAAAGCCCAGCTTTTCGTGATCCAGATCAAGACGTTGCCCCTTGATCACCCCCGCCTCCTGAAGCCGCCGGATGCGCCGCCACGCCGCGGGCTGCGACAGGCCGAGCGCGCGCCCGATGGCCGTGGCACTCTGCGTCGCATCCTCGCAAAGCGCGCGCAGGATCTGCCGGTCGAGCGTGTCGAGCGCGATCATATCGGCAGCGCCTCGTCGGACTTGATCCGCGCCACATGCATCAGCGCCTCGATATCGGCGATATGCGGCAGGGTCAGGATGGCGCTGCGATAGAGGTCCTGATAATGCGCCATGTCGCGCGCGATGACCGAAAGGCGCAGATCGACGCGCCCGAGAAATGTCTGGATTTCCAGCACTTCCGGCACAAGTCGCGCGGCGGCGATGAATTCGTCAAAGGCGCGCGGCTGCGTCTTGTCGAGCGCGATGCGCAAGCTCACCTCGACCGCGTAGCCAAGCGCGCGCCAGTCGATCACCGCGCGATTGGCGCGGATGATGCCCATGGCGCGCAACCGCTCCAGACGGCGCGCACAGGTGGCCGGGGCAAGGCCCGCGCGCTGCGCCAGCTCCGCCGGGCCAAGATCGGGCGCATGCTGATATTGCCGCAAGAGGCGGCGGTCTGTGTCATCGAGCATGAAATTTCCATCAAACCTTCACTGTTCGAATAAATACTCAAAAATCCGACCGAATACACGCGAAATAACACGCGCTATTCCGGGTGCATGCGCTTAGTTTGCCCCTATCCAACCAATCTGAAGGAGACCGCCATGCGCGTCTATTACGATCGTGACTGCGACATCAACCTGATCAAGGACAAGAAGGTGGCCATTCTCGGCTATGGCAGCCAGGGCCATGCCCATGCGCTGAACCTGCGGGATTCGGGCGCGAAAAACCTTGTTGTCGCGCTGCGTGAGGGGTCGAAATCCGCGAAGAAGGCCGAGGCCGAGGGCCTCAAGGTCATGGGAATCGCCGAGGCCGCCGCGTGGTGCGACCTGATGATGTTCACCATGCCGGATGAGCTGCAGGGCGAGACCTATCGCAAATACGTGCATGACAACATCAAGCCCGGTGCAGCGATTGCCTTTGCCCATGGTCTCAACATCCATTTCGGCCTGATCGAGCCGAAAGAGGGCGTGGACGTGATCATGATGGCCCCCAAGGGCCCCGGTCACACCGTGCGCGGCGAATATGTCAAGGGTGGCGGCGTGCCCTGCCTTGTGGCGGTGAACAACGATGCCTCCGGCAAGGCGCTGGAGCTGGGCCTCAGCTATTGCTCTGCCATCGGCGGCGGGCGCTCGGGGATCATCGAGACCAATTTCCGCGAAGAGTGCGAAACCGATCTCTTCGGCGAGCAGGCGGTGCTGTGCGGCGGTCTGGTGGAACTCATCCGCATGGGCTTCGAGACGCTGGTCGAGGCGGGCTATGCGCCCGAGATGGCCTATTTCGAGTGTCTGCACGAGGTGAAGCTGATTGTCGATCTGATCTATGAGGGCGGTATCGCCAACATGAATTATTCGATCTCGAACACCGCCGAATATGGCGAATATGTCAGCGGGCCGCGTGTGCTGCCCTACGAGCAGACCAAGAAAGAGATGAAGGCCATTCTGCGCGACATCCAGACCGGCAAATTCGTGCGCGACTTCATGCAGGAAAACGCCGTGGGCCAGCCCTTCTTCAAGGGCACGCGCCGGATGAACGATGCCCATCAGATCGAGGAAGTGGGCAAGAAGCTGCGCGCCATGATGCCGTGGATCTCGGCGGGCAAGCTGGTGGATCAGGACAAGAACTGAGCCCACGTTCTGCGCGGGACACCTTTCGGGGTGCCCGACCCATGCCTTGCAAACCCGGTCATCATGGCCGGGTTTGTCGCATCCGGCGTCGCGCGCGGCCTCAGCTTCCCAGGATCACCTTGACGTAGTTGCGCGTCTCCTTGAACGGGGGCACGCCGCCATATTTCTCGACCGCCTGCGGCCCCGCGTTATAGGCGGCAAGCGCCAGCCGCCAGGAGCCGAACTTGCGGTATTGCTCGGCCAGATAGCGCGCGCCCCCCTCAAGGTTCTGGCGCGGGTCGTTCGGGTTCACCCCCAGCAGGCGCGCGGTGCCGGGCATGAGTTGCGCCAGCCCGATCGCCCCCTTGTGCGAGACCGCATCCGCGCGCCAGCCCGATTCCTGCTGCACGAGGCGCAGAAACAGGCTCTCGGGGACGTCGTGCCGCCGCGCCGCCTGTTTCGCCATCTCGAGATAGGGGCCACGATAGGCACCGCGAAACATCGGGGACGGATCAAGATCGTCCCACATCGTCGGGGCTTTGAAGCTTTGCGGCTGAAGCCGGACCGAATTGCTGTATTGCTGGCTTGCGCGGCTGTCGAGCACGCGCGTCTGCGACTTGAACACGCCGATGCGCCCCTTGGTCGACAGGGTGTCGGCCTCAGCCGCCGCAGGCAGAATAAGTCCGGCCACAAGCGCCAGAACAGTGACTCGCATCAAAAACCGTCCCCAACCCGTTCCTCAGCGAGCACTATATGAATTTCACCTCGAAATTCGAGCGATTTTCGCGCATGTTACAGGGCGCGCGCGGGAAATCGCCGGTTTGTGGCGAATTTTAACCTTTCCTTCATCCCGGTGCGATGATGTAACCGGGCAAACACCATCCGCAAGCGGCAGGAGGGAACTGAATGGCCGGGTCCGTGAACAAGGTAATCATCGTCGGCAATCTTGGCCGCGATCCAGAGGTGCGCACATTCCAGAACGGCGGCAAGGTGTGCAACCTGCGCATCGCCACCTCCGAAACGTGGAAAGACAAGACCACAGGCGAGCGGCGCGAGCGCACGGAATGGCATTCGGTGGCGATCTTTCAGGAAGGGCTTGTGCGTGTGGCTGAACAATACCTGCGCAAGGGTTCCAAGGTCTATCTCGAGGGCAAGCTGCAGACCCGCAAATGGCAGGATCAGTCCGGTCAGGACCGTTATACCACGGAGGTTGTGCTTCAGGGTTTTGACGGAACGCTCGTGATGCTCGATGGCCGTGGCGAAGGCGGCGGCGGTGGCGGCGGCGGCGGCGGCTATTCCGGCGGGCAGGATCAGGGCTATGGCGGCCCCGATTACGGGGCCGATCAGGGTGGCGGTGCCCCGGCAGGCCGTCCGTCGCGTGACATGGATGACGAAATCCCGTTCTGAGGGCGCTTTGCGGGCTTTGGCTCTGGCCTTTCTGCGTCGCGGCGTCTAAGGCGCGGGCGGAACAGCATCAGGACACGTCCCAATGGATATGCGCAACATCGCCATCATCGCCCATGTCGACCACGGCAAGACCACGCTCGTGGACGAACTTCTCAAGCAGTCCGGCGCGTTTCGCGCAGGGCAGGCGGTCGATGAGCGCGCGATGGACAGCAACGACATCGAGCGTGAGCGCGGCATCACCATCTTTGCCAAGCCCACCTCGGTGGTGTGGAAAACCACCCGCATCAACATCGTCGACACCCCCGGCCACGCCGATTTCGGCGGCGAGGTGGAGCGGATCCTGTCGATGGTCGATGGCGTCGTGCTCTTGGTCGATGCCGCCGAAGGCCCCATGCCGCAGACCAAGTTCGTCACGTCCAAGGCGCTGCGCCTCGGGCTGCGCCCGATCGTGGTGCTCAACAAGGTCGACAAGCCCGATGCCGAGCCGGACCGCGCTCTTGACGAGTGTTTCGATCTTTTCGCCAATCTCGGGGCCAACGAGGATCAGCTCGATTTTCCGCACATGTATGCGTCCGGCCGTTCCGGCTGGGCCGATCACGAGCTTGACGGCCCGCGCAAGGATCTCTCGGCGCTGTTTGACCTCATCATCAACCACGTGCCCGCGCCCCGGCAGATCAAGCATGTGGATGAGGATTTCCGCATGCTCGCCACCACGCTTGGGGCCGATCCCTTTGTCGGGCGACTGCTGACCGGACGGGTGGAATCGGGCCGTCTCCGGGTGGGGCAGACCGTGCAGGCGCTCTCGCGCATCGGCCAGAAGATCGAACAGTTCCGCGTGACGCGGATTCAGGCGTTTCGCGGCCTCTCCTCGCAGGATATCGAAGAGGCCAGCGCGGGCGATATCGTGTCCATCGCGGGCATGTCCAAGGCCACCGTGGCCGATACGATCTGCGCGCTTGCCGTCGAGGATCCGATTGCCGCGCAACCGATCGATCCGCCGACCATCACCGTCACCTTCGGCATCAATGACAGCCCGCTTGCGGGCCGTGACGGCAAGAAGGTCCAGAGCCGGGTCATTCGTGAGCGGCTGATGAAAGAGGCCGAATCGAACGTCGCCATCAAGGTCACGGATACACCGGGCGGCGAGGCGTTCGAGGTCGCGGGGCGCGGCGAATTGCAGATGGGCGTTCTGATCGAGAACATGCGCCGCGAGGGGTTCGAGCTCAGCATCTCGCGCCCGCAGGTTCTGATGCGCGCGGGCGAGAACGGCGAGCGGCTGGAGCCGGTCGAAGAGGTCACCATCGACGTGGACGACGAATATACCGGCGCGGTGATCGAGAAGATTACCGGCGCGCGCAAGGGCGATCTGGTCGAGATGAAGCCCTCCGGCGTGGGCAAGACCCGGATCGTGGCGCATGTGCCGTCGCGCGGGCTCATCGGCTATCACGGCGAGTTTCTGACCGACACGCGCGGCACCGGCGTGCTCAACCGCGTGTTTCACGGCTGGGTGCCGCATCGCGGGCCTATCCCCGGGCGGCGCGCGGGCGTGCTCATCTCGATGGAGAACGGCGAGGCGGTGGCCTATGCCTTGTGGAACCTCGAAGAGCGCGGGCGGCTTTTTCTGGGCGCGCAGGCCCCGGTCTATACCGGCATGATCATCGGCGAGCACAGCCGCGAGAACGACCTCGAGGTGAACCCCCTGAAGGGCAAGAAGCTGACCAACGTGCGCGCCTCCGGCACCGATGAGGCGGTGCGCCTGACCACGCCGATCACGCTCAGCCTCGAAGAGGCCATCGCGTATATCAACGACGATGAACTGGTCGAGGTGACACCGAACGCCATTCGTTTGCGCAAGCGCCATCTTGATCCGCATGAGCGCAAGCGCGCCTCGAAACAGGGCTAGGGCCTGTTGCTCAAAATCGGGAACCGGTTTTGGGCGTCTCTATCATGCGAAATGAGAAAGTTCAGGGCGCGATCAGGTAGCGCCCGACGGGCCCAAGGCCCGTGGTCCCGCGCCGTGTCACGATGATCTCGCCCGAGCCGACGCCAAGCCCGGTCAGGGCGGTGATGTTGACCTGATGGGTCACGATCAGAAGACGGGTATCCTCGGGCAGTGCCGCGATCAGGGCGAGCGCCGCCTCGGTCTGCGCGGTCCCGTCGCCGCGACCGGCGAAGAAGGAATCGAGCGGCGGCATCTCTTCGGGCGTGCCCATCTCCATCAGCGCCGCAGTGTCGCGCGCCCGACACCAGCGGCTTGTCCAGATCCGATCGAAGGTCACGCCCGCCGCCCGCAGTGCCGCGCCGGTGCGCGCCGCCTGCGCGCGGCCGCGCGCATCGAGATTGCGTTGCGTGGCGCAATTGCCGGCACGAACCCCGCCGGATCGCCCGTGCCGGGGGCGAGCGCGTGCCGCATGAGCGCCACCACGCCGGGGGCCTTCAGGGCCTCGTTCGGCTCCGCTGCCACGGCGCCTGCCGTCAGACACATCCAGATCGCCAGCACGATGCGCATGGTTGCCCCCTTTCACGGGGTCACATAGCGGGCAGGGGGTGCGTGGCAACGCCCGCTCACGGCGCAAGCGGAATCATCGTCCCCGTCATGAGCGCGACATGGCTCTCGCGCCCGTCCTTCAGCGCGTGCACATCCGCCTGAACGATCACCAGCCGACGGCCCGGACGAATCACCCGGCCCGTGGCGACAAGCAGATCGCCCGTCGCGGGCGCGAGCAGGTGGATCTTCATTTCGGTGGTGAGCACCTCATGCCCCTCGGGCATCATGCTCAGCGCGGCATAACCCGCCGCACTGTCGCCGATGGCGAATGTCAGCCCGGCATGGGCAAAGCCGTGCTGCTGGCGGCTGCCGGGCAGGATCGGTGCCTCGATCCGCACCTGGCCCCGCTCCACGCCGACAAGCCGCGCGCCGAGCGTCGCCATCATGCTCTGCGCGCCGAAACTCTGGTGGATGCGCGCCTCTTGCGCCGGGGAAAGCGCCGCGTTATTTCCCATCACCTTTGCCCTTCTGCCCGGTCATGTTCGGATCACATATTCCAACTCCGTGTTGGAATTGCAAAGCCCGCCTGATAGATACACGTAAGAAGGGTATGAGCAAGGGTGTCGAGTTGATCTGGTCCGAGTTCCGGCGTCATGTCATGCGGACATTCGCCGTGTTCAAATCGCTGACCAGCCTGTCGGTTCTCCTGACAGGATGGCTCGTGGCCGTGGTCGCAGGCCCGTTCGGGACGTTTCAGACCATGTCCATGCCGCTGCGCCTTGTTTATTGGGGGTCGGTGATCCTGTCGGGTGTGGCGCTCGGGGCCGTCAGCCGGGCGACGCTTCTGACATTTTGCGGGCATTGGCGGCCCTTGCTGCTCGATCTCAAGATAAGCCTTGCCACCACGACCCTGCTTGCGCCGCTCATCTACACGTTGCGGGCCACGCTCGATCCGGCCCTGACGCATGCCGATCTGTTGCCGGGGTCGATATGGGTCAACACTCTGTTCTTCGTCACTCCGGTTTTCCTGTTCCACCGTCAGTTCGGGCTTGGGACGGTCGAGGCCGGGGACACGCCGCCGCCCCCCCGTCTTGTGCGCCGCCTGCCCGAGGCCTTGCAGGGGGCACAGATCCTGCGTCTCTCGGGGAGCGGCCACAATGTGGAGGTGGTGACGGACCGGGGAACGGAGACCCTGCGCCTGCGTCTGTCGGATGCGATCGACGAGATGGAGCCGGTCGAGGGCCTGTGCACCCATCGTTCGCACTGGGTGGCGCTTGCGGCCATCACCGCCAGCGAGCGGCGGCAGGGCAAGGTGTTCGTGCGCCTGAGCAATGGCGAGCGCGTGCCGGTCACGCGCACCTATGCGCCGAATCTGGAAGCGGCGGGCCTGATCCCGCCGCGTTCCGAGGTGGAGGAGTGACGCGGCTCAGCCAAGCCGCGCCATGTCTCCCAGCCCGCGTTCGCGCGCGATGCGCGCCGCGACCGAGGCCACGGCCAGATCCTGCAACCCCACGCCGGTGCCGTCGAAAAGCGTGATCTCGTCGTCAGAGCCGCGCCCCGGATGGGTGCCGTTGATGACCGCGCCGATGGGGGTGATGTCGCCTTCGGCGATCAGCCCCTGCGCCACCGCGTGCTGCGCCTCGCCGATGCTGATGGATTGCGCGATCTCGTCGGCAAAGACCGTTGCCCGCTTGAGCAGGGCCGGGTCCACCTCCTGCTTGCCCTTGGTATCGGTGCCCATGCAGGCGATGTGCGTGCCGGGCTTGATCCAACCGGCCATGACCAGCGGCTCGAAGGCGCTCGTGATCGTGATGATCACATCGGCCTCTGCGCCCAGCTCCTCCTGGCTCACCGCCTCGAAGGCCAGCCCCAGTTCCTCGGCCACCGCGCCGAGGCGCGGCAGCATGTCGGGATGCGGGTTCCACGCGACGACCTTCTCGAACGACCGCTGCTCGACGGCGGCGCGCAACTGGAAGGTCGATTGGTGGCCCGCGCCGACCATGCCCAGAACCTTTGCGTCCTTGCGCGCCAGATGGGCGATGGAGACCGAGGATGAGGCCGCCGTGCGCAGCGCCGTGAGGTAATTGCCGCCCACCAGCGCCGACAACTGCCCGGTATCGGGATCGAAGAGGAACACGGTGGACTGATGGTTGGTCAGCCCCTTGTCCATGTTGCCGGGCCAGTAGCCCCCCGCCTTCAAGCCAAGCGCCAGCCCCGCACGATCAAACCCGCCCTTGAAGCCGTAAAGCGCGTCCGCGTGGCCGATCGCCTCGCGCACCACGGGAAAGTTATACGCATCCCCCCGTGCCATGGCGGCGAAGACCGCCTCCACCGCGCCGAAAGCATCGGCGCGGGTGATCACCTCTTCGCAGATCGCCTCGGAGACGATGACGATGCCCTGCGCCGTGCTCTGCGTGTCCATGCCCATGCCCTCAATAGGCCCGGCCGCGCGCCGAGACCGGCCAGACGGTTTCGACCTTGCCGCCGCGCACGCCCACATACCAGTCATGGACGTTGCAGGTCGGATCGCAATGGCCCGGCACCAGCCGCAGCTTGTCGTTGACCTTGAGCACGCCGTCGGGGTCGGCCACCACGCCATGCTCGTCCGAGCATTTCACATATTGCACATCCGTGCGGCCAAAGATCACCGGCAGGCCACTATCGACCGACTGCGCCTTGAGGCCGGCATCGACAATCGCCTTGTCGGCCTTGGCATGGCTCATCACCGAGGTCAGGATGAACAGCGCGTTTTCCCACTCGCCCTGGTCGATGCGGTTGCCGTCCTTGTCGAGGATACGCCCGTAATCGGCATCCATGAAGGCGTAGGAGCCGCATTGAAGCTCGTTATAGACGCCGGAGGTGCCTTCGAAATAGTAGCTGCCCGTGCCGCCGCCGCCGACGATGTCGCACTCCAGCCCCTCGGCCTTGAGCGTGTCCACCGCGTCCTTGACCATGGCCACGGCCACCTCGATCTTGGCCTTGCGATCCTCATAGCTGTCCATGTGCTGCATCGCGCCCTGATAGGCCTGGATACCGGCGAATTTCAGTCCCGGTGCGGCGTCGATGGCCTTGGCAATCTCGATCACGGCGGGGGTGGTCGTCACGCCGCAGCGTCCCGCGCCGCAGTCGATTTCGACAAGGCATTCGATCTGGGTGCCGTGCTTGACCGCCGCCGCCGACAGGTCCGCCACATTGGCCAGATCATCGACACAGCAGATGGTGCGCGCGCCCAGCTTGGGCAGGCGCGCCAGACGGTCGATCTTGGCCGGGTCGCGCACCTGGTTGGACACGAGCACGTCCTTGATGCCGCCGCGCGCGAACACCTCCGCCTCGCTGACCTTCTGGCAGCAGACACCGCAGGCGCCGCCAAGGCTTTCCTGCAATTTCGCCAC
This sequence comes from Roseovarius sp. MBR-79, assembly GCF_053628555.1. NCBI lineage: Bacteria > Pseudomonadati > Pseudomonadota > Alphaproteobacteria > Rhodobacterales > Roseobacteraceae > Roseovarius > Roseovarius sp. MBR-79. The sequence goes on from NZ_JBRJGP010000006.1 coordinate 103,628, forward strand.
ATCGACCGATTTGTGCATCTTGCCATGCACGCGGTGGCGCACGCCATGCGCCTTTGCCCAGTCGCCCATCTTCTTGATATTGCGCTCCAGCGCGTCGAGATCGAGGATCAGGCACGGCGTCTGGATATCCGCCTCGTCCATGCCGGGCAGGGCGGGAATGTCGAAACCCACTTCGTATTCGTCAAGGTTGATTGCGTCTTTCATGGTATCCTCCGGTTGTTTTACAGGGGCGCGCGCTCGGCGGCCTCACTTGATCCAGGGCAGGCTGTCGAGATCGACATTGCCGCCTGTGATGATGACGCCGACGCGCTTGCCGGCAAATATCTCGGGGTTCTTCAGGATGGTGGCCAGCGGCACGGCGCAGCTTGCCTCGATCACGATCTTCATGCGCGCCCAGGTGAGTTTCATCGCGTCGATGATCTCTTCCTCGCTCGCGGTCAGCACATCCTCCACGAAATGGCTGACGAAATGCCAGGTGTTTTCCTTGAGGGGCACCTTGAGCCCGTCGGCCACCGTTACCGGCGCGTCGTCGGCGATGATATGGCCCGCGCGGAACGACCGCGCCGCATCGTCGGCCTGCTCCGGCTCGGCGGCATAGATTTTCACCCCCGGCGCGAGATTGGACAGCGTCAGGCACGTGCCCGAGACCATGCCGCCGCCGCCGATGGGGGCGATCACCGCATCGAGCCCCTCTACCTGCTCGATCAGTTCCGCCGAGCAGGTGGCCTGCCCCGCGATCACGCGCGGATCGTTGTAGGGATGAACGAACTCCGCCCCCGTGCGCGCCTGCACCTCGGCAAAGACCGCCTCGCGGCTCGTGGTCGAGGGCTCGCATTCGGTGATGATCCCGCCATAGCCGCGCACGGCGTCCTTCTTGGCCTGCGGCGCGGTATGCGGCATGACCACGTGGCACGGGATTCCCCGCCGACCGGCCGCGTAGCTGAGCGAGAGCGCGTGGTTGCCGCTGGAATGGGTGGCAACGCCGCGCTTGGCCACCTCGTCGCTGAGGCCGAAAACCGCGTTCGAGGCACCGCGCACCTTGAACGCACCGGCCTTCTGGAAGTTCTCGCACTTGAAGAACAGCTCCGCCCCGGTCAGGTCGTTGAGGAACGACGAGATCAGCACCGGCGTGCGGTGGATATAGGGCGCGATCCGCGCGCGCGCGGCGAGCATATCGTCAAGCGTCAGATCGGCCCCGGTCTTGTCTTTCACGTCAAGCATGGTCTCTCCCCTCATGCGGCCTTGGTCAGCGCGGGTTTCGCGGTGGCGCGGAAATGCTCCTGCGCCGCCGTCACACCGCTGCCCAGGCGGATCGGATACCCGAGATCGGCCATGGCCATCTCGATCGTGGCCAGCCCCGACAGGACCATGGAATCGGTCAGGCTGCCCAGGTGGCCGATGCGGAAGGCCCGACCGTTCATCTCGCCCAGACCCACGCCAAAGCTCATCCCGTAGGTGGCGAAAGCGTGGTTGACAAGCGCGTTGCTGTCAAACCCTTCCGGCACGAATATCGCGCTTACCGTGTCCGAGTAAAGATCGGGCGATTGCGCGACAAGGCGCAGCCCCCAGGCATCAACGGCACGCCGCACCCCCTCGGCCAGTCGTGTGTGGCGGGCATAGACCTTGTCCAGCCCTTCCTCGAACAGCATCTCGAGGCTCTCGGCCATGCCGAAAATGAGTTGCAGTGGCGGCGTGTAGGGAAATCCGCCCTTGGCGTTGGCGCCCATCATGTCGCGGAAATCAAAGAAGGTGCGGGGCAGGGTGGCCGCGTCCATCGCCGCCAGCGCCTTGGGGCTCACCGCAAGGATCGCCATGCCGGTCGTCAGCATGAAGCCCTTCTGCGAGCCCGCAACGGCGATATCCACGCCCCAGGCATCCATCTCGAACGGCATCGAGGCCAGCGACGAGACACAATCCACCATCAGGAGCGCCGGATGTCCGGCCGCGTCCATCGCGCGGCGCACGGCGGCGATATCAGAGCGCACGCCGGTCGCCGTCTCATTGTGCGTCACCAGAACGGCCTTGATCGCGTGGGCGGTGTCGGCGCGCAGCGCCGCCTCGAACCGGTCGGCGGGGGCACCGCTGCCCCAGGCGCATTCGAGGATCTGAACGTCCAGCCCGTGACGCTGGCACATGTCGATCCAGCGATGGCTGAACATGCCGTAGCGCGCCACAAGAACCGTGTCGCCGGCCGAGAGCGTGTTGGTGATCGCCGCTTCCCAGCCGCCGGTGCCGGAGGCGGGGAATGTCACGATCTCACCGGAGGTCATGCCGAAAACCGTCTTGCAGCCGTCCAGAACCGGAGCAAGAGCGCCGGCAAAGGCGGGCGAACGGTGATCCATGGTCTGCACCTGCATCGCACGGCGCAGGCGGTCGGGAATATTGGTCGGGCCGGGGATGAACACCGGATTCTGATCTGACATGGCAAAGCCCTCCTCAAGATGTGCCATAATCGCCTGTCACGGAGTCGGATGCAATTTTCTTGAAATATTTTTTCATTTCTTTCGAAATGCGCATATGTGTATGATATAAAAAAATATTTCGTTTTTCATCTTGGGCGGCGTGAAAAATATTTGGAAATATTTTTCACTTTATCTATCCTCACCCCTGAAAGGACCATTTCATGACCCAGACCAAACGCCCCCGCGGCCGCCCCAAATCGCAATTCACCGAAAGCAGTGCGGGCACCATGCAGGCGCTTGACCGGGCGCTCTCGGTCCTGACCGCCGTCGCGCAGCATGACGGCATCAGCCTGACCGATCTCTCGCGCGTCCTCGACATCCCCACCGCCACCACGCACCGCATCCTGACCACGCTGCAAGCCCGGGCCTTCCTGCGTTTCGACGAGGAGCGTCAGGACTGGTCCATCGGCATCGAGGCCTATCGCACGGGTGTGGCCTATCTCAAGCGTGCGGGGCTTGCCGATATGGGCCGCCCGGTCATGCGCGCGCTGATGGAAGAGACCGGCGAGACCGCCAATCTTGCCGTGCCCGACGGGGCCGAGGTGGTCTTTATCGGTCAGATCGAGACACCCAACCCGATTCGCGCCTTCTTTCCCCCCGGCTCGCGCACGCCGATGCACGCCTCGGGCACCGGCAAGGCGATCCTTGCCGCCCTGCCGGAGGCGCGCCGCGCGCGGCTTTTGCCCGCGACGGGGCTTCCGGGCTTTACCGCGCGCACCCATGTCAGCCTTGCCAGCCTCGCGGCCGATCTCGATACGATTCGCGCGCGCGGCTGGTCCTTTGACCGTGACGAGCGGTATGAGGGCATGTCCTGCATCGGCGCGGCCATCTTCAACGACCGGGGCGAACCCTGCGCGGGCATCTCGATTTCGGGCCCGTCCTCGCGCTTTGCCGAGGATCGCCTGACCGGGTTCGGCACCGCCGTGGCGGAGGCGGCGCGCCAGATCACCGCGCGGATCGCCGGACAGACGATCCTCGGATGACGGCATCCGCGTTGCGCCATTTCGAGCCCGTGCGCCCCCCGGCTGGTCGCGGACCCCTCGCAGGGCCGCAGCGGCCGCCCTACGCGTCGAACGGATCGACCGGATAGCGCACCCCGGCCAGATAGAGCCCGTGCGGGGGGGCCACGGGGCCGCAGGCGGCGCGGTTGCGCGCCTCCAGTGCCGCGCGCACATCGTCCGGCGGCCAGGCCCCGCTTCCCACGCGTTCGAGCGTGCCCACAAAGCTGCGCACCTGATTGTGCAGGAACGAGCGCGCGGCGAAATGCAGGTGTATTTCCGGGCCGGTGGGGGTTTCGACCGCGTCGATGCGCACCTCGTCGAGTGTCTTGACCGGGCTTTGTGCCTGGCAGATCGACGACCGGAAGGTGGTGAAATCGTGATGTCCGACCAGATGCGCGGCACCCGCGCGCATGGCGTGGATGTCAAGCGGGTGACGCAGGTGCCAGACGCGGCCCGCCGCGATGGCAGGCGGCGCACGGCGGCTGAGGATACGAAATACATAGCGCCGTCCCGTCGCCGAAAACCGCGCGTGCCAGTCCTCGGCTGTGCGCGCGCAGGCGGTAATGGCGACGGGCAGCGGTTTGAGGTGATGGTTGAGCGCCTCGGACAGGCGGAACGGATCCCAGTCGCGCGCCAGATCGCACTGCGCCACCTGCGCCATCGCATGCACGCCCGCATCGGTGCGCCCGGCAGCGGCGATGGTATGTGCGCCCGGCTCCAGCTTGGCCAGCGCGGCCTCGATGGCACCCTGCACCGAAGCGTGCTCGGCCTGCCGCTGCCAGCCGACAAACGGCGCGCCGTCATATTCGACCCTGAGGGCGTAACGGGGCATCGGGCCTCCTTTCTCGGGGCCGATCTTGTGCGCGCTCGGGCGCGGCGGGGCAAGTCCAATCCGCGCCTTTCGCCCGGCCCGAAGGCGGTATAAGTCTGGCACGGACCAGACCGGAGACGCGCCCATGCCGATCATCCTGCCCGAGACCGGGCTGATTTTGCAGATGCTCGGACTGCTGATGGCGATCGGCGCGGTTGCGGGGGTTCTGGCGGGGCTTTGGGGCGTGGGTGGCGGTATCGTGCTTGTGCCCGCGTTCTTCTACGCCTTCCGGACGCTCGGCTATGACAGCCCGCAGCTCATGCAGATCTGCCTCGCCACCTCGCTGGCGACCATCGCTGTCACCTCGGTGCGTTCGGTGCTCGGCCACCACCGCAAGGGAGCGGTCGATTGGGCGATCCTGAAAAGCTGGGGACCGTGGATCGCGGCGGGGGCGCTTTTGGGGGTGGTGGTTGCGGCGGGGCTGCGGTCGGTCACGCTTCAGGCAATCTTTGGCGTGGTCGGCGTGGTCATCGGCCTGCAACTGGGGCTGGGCCGCCCCGACTGGCGGCTGGGTGACACCATGCCTGGCGGCCTGAGGCGGCTGGTGGTGGCGCCGGTGCTTGGCTTTCTGTCGGTGCTGATGGGCATTGGCGGCGGCGGGTTCGGGGTTACGGTGATGAGCCTTTACGGCGTGCCGATCCACCGGGCGGTCGCCACGGCGGGGGGCTTCGGGCTCAGCATCGCCGCGCCGTCGGTGCTGGGCTTTCTCTTCGTCGCGGTCGCCCCCGAGGGCCGCCCGCCCCTGAGCGTGGGTGCGGTCAATCTGGTGGCCTTCGCCGTGGTGGTGGCGATGACGATGATCACCGCGCCCTGGGGGGTGCGGCTTGCCCATGCGATGGACCCCAAACCGCTCAAGCGGATCTTCGCGGGTTTCATCATTCTCGTGGCCCTCAACATGCTGCGCAAGGCGTCGGGATGGTAGAGGGGCTGCTTGACCGGGGCTGGGCGGTGTTTGCGCCCGAACCGGCGCTGAGCGCGTGGGCGCATGCGGCGCGGGCTTTGGTGCTGCCGGTCATCGCGGGGGCCGCGCGGGAATGCGAGGGGACATGGGTGGTCGGCGTTGATGCTCTGCCCAACGATGCCGGGGGCGGGGTGGGGGGCGTCCCGCTTGCCTGCCAGGCGCGGCAGGTGGCCGAGGCGCTCTGGGGCGCGCTGTCGCTGCACCGCGCACAGGTCTCGGTGATCTGGCCGGGCTATCCGCGCCCGCGTGCGGGCGAGGGGGCGGCGGCGTTTCAGTACCGTTTGAGGCGCGACGCGGCCCATGTGGACGGGCTTTTGCCGGTGGGATCCGGGCGACGGCGCAAGCTGCGCGAACGCCACGCCTGGATCCTTGGTCTGCCGCTCACCGAGGCGGATGAGGGGGCAAGCCCGCTTGTGGTCTGGGAGGGCAGCCACCACGTCATGCGCCGCGCCTTCGGGACGGCGCTGGCGGGGTGTCCTCCGCGCGACTGGGGCGAGGTGGACCTGACCGAGACCTATCACGCCGCCCGGCGCGCGGTGTTCGCGACCTGCCCGCGCGTGGCCGTCCATGCCCGTCCCGGTGCGGCCTATCTTCTGCACCGCATGACGCTGCACGGCGTGGCCCCGTGGCAAGAGGGGGCAACGGCCCCGCCCGAGGGGCGCATGGTGGCCTATTTCCGGCCCGAACTTCCCGACACTGCCAGCGCCCTGTGGCTCAACCTGCCCTGAGGATCAGCCCCGCGCCAGACGCGCCGCGCGCCCGCCCCGGCGCTTTTTCAACAGGTCGGCGCGGTCGGGCAGGGCGGCCATGATGGCACGGCGCTCATCGGCACTCAGCTTTGACCAGCGGCTGATCTCGTAGATGGAGCGCAGGCAGCCGGTGCAGATGCGCGCCTCCGGATGGACCACGCAGATGCGCACGCAGGGGCTTTCGACCTCGTCGCGTTGCCAGACATCATCCGCCATGCTCTGCCCTCATATGGCGCATCCGGTCGAGCGCCCCTTGCAGGATATAGCTTGCGGCCACCGCGTCGATCACCTCTGCGCGACGTTTCCGCGACGTATCCGCCTCCAGGAGCGCGCGTTCGGCGGCCACGGTGGACAAACGCTCGTCCCAGAAACCGATCGGCAACGCGGTGAGCGCGGCCAGATTGCGGGCAAAGGCACGGGTGGATTGCGCGCGCGGCCCCTCGGAGCCGTCCATGTTGCGCGGCAGTCCCAGAAGAATGCCCCCCGCCTCGCGCTTGGCGGCAATCTCCAGCAGGCGCGCGGCGTCAAGGGTGAATTTCTGCCGTTTCACCGTCTCGACGGCGGTCGCGCTCGACAAGAGCCGGTCGGAAAGCGCAACCCCGATGGTCTTGGTCCCGAGGTCGAGCCCCATGACGCCCCGTGCGGAGGGCAGCGCGGCGGCAAATCCGGTTATATCCTCATGGATCATTCGGTCATGCCCGCGCTCCGGGCTGCGGCGCGCAGGGTCGCAAGCGCGCCCGCGTCCTGCGCGAACACGCCTTTTGCCTCATCCCATATGCGCTGCGCGTTTTCCCGCTCGTCCAGCACGCCGTAAGCGTTGATGAGCCGCGCCCAGTCCTCGGCCGGGCCGCCCTCGGTGGCAAGCCGCTCCGACAGGCGCGCGACCATGCCGCGGATCATCTCGTTGCGCGCCTCCGGGTCCATCCCGGCGGCGGCCTGCATGTCAGCGGCAGAGGGGCCAGGACCCAGAGGGGGCAGGCTGTAGCGCTCACCCGCGCGCATGGCGATTTCCTCGATGTCGGCGCGGATCACCGGCACCCAGGGGGCCTGATCGGTGCTTTCCTCCAGCAGGTCGCGCCAGAGGCGAAAGGCCCGGTCGGGCCGGTCCACCTGAAGGAAATAGAGCCCCAGATAAAACCGCGCGGTCGGCGCGCGCGGATCGCGCTCGAGCGTTGCGCGCAACGCGGCCTCGGCATCGCTTGACACGTAACCGCCCGCAGCCTCGATCATCAGCTCGGCCAGCGTGGCGTGATCTGTCGCCGTTGCCGCCGCGCCGCGCAGACCGACAAGCTGCTCCTGTGCGGCACGCGCGGCGACCATATTGCCAAGAGCGGCCTCGCTGCGCACCAGAAATTGCAAGCCCTGCTCATCCTCGGGCCGCGTCGCCACCACCGCGCGCAATTGCTCGACCAGGGCCAGATGCTCCTCGCTTACCCCCTCGGGCGGGGTGCTCTCGGGGCCGAACCGCGCCTCGGCCTCGGCCTGCGAGAGGCGTTCGGCGCGCGCGGCGTCGGAGGCGGCGATGCGCTGCGCCATCGGCAGATCGGGATATCCCGGCGCGCCCACCTGCCCATAGATCCAGACCCCGCCACCGGCGAGCACGATGACGCTCACCGCCGCCATGCCAAGACCCATGATGCGCGGCTGCCCGCCCGTCTGGCCGCCCGCGCGCAGTTGCGCATCCGCGGCCAGGATACGACGCGAGATTTCGGCGCGCAGCCGTTCGGCCTCGTCCTCGGCGATCACCCCGCGCTTGAGGTCGCGCTCGATCTCGCCAAGCTGGTCGCGGTAGACGCGCAGATCGTAGGCGGCGGGGGACTCGCCCCCGGAATGGCCGCGCAGAAGCGCCAGCGCCATAAGCATCCCCGTGCCGAGCGCCAGCGCCCCGGCGATGATCCAGAAAGTCATGAGCCCATCCTTTTGCACCCCATCTAAAGCGCGCGCGCGCCGGAAAAAAGGGGCAAGCGACCGACCACCCGCGCCGCGATGTCGCAATGTCGCAATTTGCTGGCGAAGCGCCGCCCTCAGTCACCTGTTCAACGCGCCCCCGTCGCATTACGATCCGGACCGAGACCGGACCCCGAATCCACGAGGAACACCCGCGCATGAAACGCTATTCCGTCTTTGCCATCGCCCGCGAGGCCCTGCGCGACCACATGGGATGGGAGCGGGCCTGGGCCTCGCCCGAGCCGAAGAAGAAATACGATGTGATCATCGTGGGCGCGGGCGGGCATGGTCTCGCCACCGCCTATTACCTCGGCAAGAATTTCGGCATCACCAATGTCGCGGTGCTGGAAAAGGGCTGGCTGGGCGGCGGCAACACAGGCCGCAACACCACCATCATTCGCTCGAATTACCTCCAGGACCCCTCGGCGGCGATCTACGAGAAATCGCGCTCGCTTTACGAGACGCTGAGCCAGGATTTGAACTATAACATCATGTTCAGCCCCCGTGGCGTGATCATGCTGGCGCAGACCGAACACGAGGTGCGGGGCTATCAGCGCACGGCGCATGCCAACGCGCTGCAGGGCGTGACGACCGAATTCATCCCGCCCCAACGGGTCAAGGAAATCGTGCCGATCATCAATCTCGACGGACCGCGCTATCCCGTTCTGGGCGGGCTCTGGCAGGCGCGCGGCGGCACGGCGCGCCACGATGCCGTGGCCTGGGGCTATGCGCGGGCCTGCTCGGCCATGGGGATGCACATCCTCCAGAAATGCGAGGTGACGGGGATCAGCCGCGAGAATGGCCGCGTGACGGGTGTGACCACCAATCGCGGCGATATCGGCTGCAAGAAGCTGGGGATCGTCGTCGCCGGTCACTCCGGCCACCTCGCCGACATGGCGGGCTTCCGCCTGCCCATCGAATCCGTGGCGCTTCAGGCGCTGGTGTCGGAACCGATCAAGCCCTGCATGGATTGCGTCGTCATGGCCAACACCGTGCACGGCTATATGAGCCAATCCGACAAGGGCGAGATGGTGATCGGCGGCGGCACCGACGGCTACAACAACTACACGCAGCGCGGATCGTTCCACCATATCGAGGAGACGGTGCGCGCCCTGATCGAGACCTTCCCGATGGTCGCGCGGCTGAAAATGCTGCGCCAATGGGGCGGCATCGTGGACGTGACCGGCGACCGCTCGCCGATCCTCAGCAAAACGCCGGTGGATGGCATCTTCATCAACTGCGGCTGGGGCACGGGCGGCTTCAAGGCCATCCCCGGCTCCGGCTGGGGCTTTGCCGAACTGATGGCCAAGGGCCACTCGCCGCTCTGCGATGAGTTCGGCCTCGACCGGTTCTATCAGGGCCGGTTCATTGATGAATCCGTCGCCGCTGGCGTCGCCCACTAAGGAGGGACAAGACATGCTGATCCTCACCTGCCCCTGCTGCGGCACCACCGGCGAAGAGACCGAATTCCACCAGGGCGGCGAGGCGCATCTCAAGCGCCATGGCCCCGGCTCAACGGATGACGACTTCCACACCTACATGTTCGCCAAGGAAAACCCCAAGGGCGCGCATTTCGAGCGCTGGCGGCACAATAACGGCTGCGGCAAGTGGTTCATCATGGCGCGCGATACCGTCACGCTGGAGGTCTACGGCACCTATCCCGCCCAGACCCATGAACCGCCCCAGCATATCCGCGACGCGATCACCGCCAAGCGCCCCGGCTGGACATGGCGCGACTTCGCATGAGCCTTCACTGTTCCGAAAATACTCAATCGACGACGCCCGCCACGGGCAAGAGGGGCTGAGACATGAGCACCAGACTGGCCACCGGCGGCCGCCTTCTCGACCGCAGCCGCCGCTGCGAATTCACCTTCAACGGCAGGCGGATGCAGGGCCATCCCGGCGACACACTCGCCTCGGCGCTTCTGGCCAATGGCCAGATGCTGGTGGGCCGCTCGTTCAAGTATCACCGCCCGCGCGGCATCGTGGCCTCTGGCGCGGAGGAGCCGAATGCGCTGGTAGGGCTGGGCGAGGGGGCGCGGTTCGAGCCCAACCAGCGCGCCACCACGACCGAATTGTTCGACGGCCTCACCTGCGTGAGCCAGAACCACTGGCCGAGCCTTGACTATGACGTGGGCGCGGTCAACACGGCCTTCGCGCGTTTCCTGCCTGCGGGCTTCTACTACAAGATGTTCATCCACCCGCGCCCGTTCTGGAAACATGTCTACGAGCCGTTCATCCGCCAGTCGGCGGGCCTGGGCCGTGCCTCCAATCCCGACGATCCGGACCGGTATGAGCATTTCTATTACTTCTGCGACGTGCTGGTTGTGGGCGGTGGCGTGGCCGGGCTGCAAGCCGCTGTGGCAGCGGCAGAGGCCGGATCGAAGGTGCTGCTGATCGAGCAGACCGCCCATTGGGGCGGGCGCGCGCCGGTGGATGGCGGCGAGGTGGATGGCCAGCCGGTCGCGGACTGGATCGCCGCCACCCTTGCAAAATTGCAAGACATGCCCAATGTCACCCTGCGCAATCGTTGCATGGGTGCAGGGGTCTACGATCACGGCTATCTCTTGGGCTATGAGCGTGTGGCCGATCACACCCCCGGCACGAACGCGCCCCGCCACCGCCTGTGGCGCATCCGCGCGGGCCAGATCGTGACGGCCACCGGGGCCATCGAGCGCCCGCTGAGCTTTGCCGGCAACGACATTCCCGGCGTGATGCTCGCAGGGGCGGTGCGCGATTACGCGGTGGATTACGGCGTCTCCATCGGCGACCGCACCGTGGTTGTGACCAACAATGACGACGCCTACCGCACCGCCATCACGCTGAAAAAACTGGGGCTGGAAATCCCCGTCATCCTCGACGCCCGCCAATCGGGTGGCGGTGCCTTGGCCGATGAGGCGCGCAGCATGGGTATCCGCGTCGAAAACGGCAAGGGCATCGCAAAGGTCAAGGGCGGCAAGCGCGTGACCGGCGTCGCCATCTGCGCGCAGGCGGGCGAGGGTGCCGTGCTGGAAGAGATCGCCTGCGACGCGGTCGCCATGTCGGGCGGCTGGTCGCCGGTGGTGCATCTGTGGTCGCATTGCGGCGGCAAGCTCCTCTGGGACGAGGCGAGCGCCCATTTCCGCCCCGACCCGGCGCACCCGCCGCGGGGTGCCAAGGGCGAGGCATTTGTCATCCCCGCAGGTGCCGCCAATGGCGCGGGCGATCTGGCCAGCGTTGTCGCGGATGCGCATGGCGCGGGGCAAGCCGCCGCAAAGGCCATGGGCCACACCGCCAAGGGCAAGGCGCCTACGGCCAGCACCTCGCCCGAGGCGGCGATGGAGCCCGTCTGGCTCATGCCGCAGGGTGCGGGCATGAAGCTGCGGATGAAGGCCTGGCTCGATTACCAGAACGACGTGAAGGTCTCGGACGTGCAACTGGCCGCGCGCGAGGGCTACGAGAGCGTTGAGCACGCCAAGCGCTACACCACGCTCGGCATGGCCACCGATCAGGGCAAGCTCAGCAATATCAATGGCCTCGCCATCCTGTCGGATGCGGTGGGTCAGCCGATACCGCAGACCGGCATCACCACCTTCCGCCCGCCCTACACGCCGATTTCGCTCTCGGCCATCGCGGGTGGGGCGCGCGGCCCGGTCTTCCAGCCGGTCCGCAAGACGCCGATGCATAGCTGGCACGAGGCGCATGGCGCGCATTTTGAACCTGTCGGCCAATGGCGCCGCCCCTATTGCTTCCCGAAGGGCGAGGAAAGCCACCGCGAGGCCGTGAGCCGCGAAATCACCCAGACACGCGCGCGCCTTGGCCTGCTCGATGCGTCCACCTTGGGCAAGATCATCGTCAAGGGGCCGGATGCGGGCAAATTTCTCGACATGCTCTACACCAACATGATGAGCACGCTGAAACCGGGGCGTTGCCGCTACGGGCTGATGTGCAACGAGAACGGGTTTCTCATGGATGACGGCGTTGTGGCGCGCATCGACGAGGACACGTTCCTCTGCCACACCACCACCGGCGGGGCCGAGGCAATCCATGGGCATATGGAGGATTGGCTGCAATGCGAATGGTGGGACTGGAAGGTCTACACCGCCAATGTCACCGAGCAATATGCGCAAGTGGCCGTCGTCGGCCCCAAGGCGCGGGACACGCTGGCGAAACTCACCAATGCCGACATTGGCAATGACGCGCTGCCCTTCATGGGCTGGGCGGACCTCACGCTGGCGGGCATGTCGGTGCGCGCCTATCGCATCTCCTTCTCGGGCGAGTTGAGCTATGAGCTGGCCGTCCCCTCAAGCCTTGGCCGTGCGCTTTGGGATGCGCTTCTGGAGGCCGGGGCCGAGCATGGCGTGACGCCCTACGGCACCGAGGGCCTACATGTGATGCGCGCCGAGAAGGGGTTCATCATGATCGGCGACGAGACCGACGGCACGGTGATCCCGCAGGATCTCAACATGCAATGGGCCATTTCCAAGAAGAAAGACGACTATCTCGGCAAGCGCGCGCAGGAACGCGCCCATATGGCCGATCCAAACCGCTGGAAACTGGTGGGGCTGGAGACGCTTGACGGCGAGGTGCTGCCGGATGGGGCCTATGCCACCGCGCCGGGCCACAACGCCAACGGTCAGCGCAAGACCCAAGGGCGCGTGACCTCGACCTACCATTCGCCCACGCTGGGGCGTGGCATCGCGATGGGGCTGGTGCTGCACGGGCCTGACCGGATGGGCGAGGTGCTGGACTTTCCCAAACTCGATGGCGGGATCGTCAAGGCGCGGATCGTCGATCCGGTTTTCTATGACAAGGACGGGGAGAAGCAGAATGTCTGAGGCCGTCACCCCCCTGAACGGGGCCCGCTACGAGGGGCTTGCCACCATCGCCGATGCGGGCCTGACCGGCATGATCACCCTGCGTGGTGATCTCGCGTCAGCCGAGGTCAAGGCGGCGGTGAAAAAGGCCGTGGGCCTTGGCATCCCGGCGCAACGTCAGGCCCTGACGGGGGACGGCACCGCCGCACTCTGGATGTCGCCGGACGAGCTTTTGCTGATCTGCGCCTATGACGGGGTGGCCGAGACCATCGCCACGCTGGAAGAGGCATTGAAGGGCCAGCATTTCCTCGCCGTCAACGTCTCCGACGCGCGCACCTACCTGCATATTTCGGGCGCGGGTGCGCGCGAAACCCTGGCCAAGCTATGCCCGGTGGATCTTGCGCCGCACGCCTTCACCCCCGGCATGTTTCGCCGCACGCGGATGGCGCAGATCCCGGCCGCCTTCTGGCTGGATGACAGGGGCGTGTTTCACCTGATCTGCTTTCGGCCCGTGGCCGACTATGCCTTTGGCGCGCTTCGGGACGCGGCCCTGCCGGGGGGCGAGGTCGGCGTCTACCGCTGACGAAATCCCGACAGAAAAACTCTGTCGCAGGGTTGACGTTCCGCGCTCCACCGCTCCATGTATGGGCACAGGTTTCAACGCAGACGAACAGGGGGACCCCCATGGCCTTTGAACTTCCCGATCTTCCCTATGCCCATGACGCGCTGGCCGCGCATGGCATGTCGAAAGAGACGCTCGAATATCACCACGACATTCACCACAAGGCCTATGTCGACAACGGCAACAAGCTGATTGCCGGGACCGAGTGGGAGGGCAAACCGGTTGAGGAGATCGTGCGCGGCACCTATCAGGCGAGCGCCGTGGCGCAATCGGGCATCTTCAACAATGCCTCGCAGCACTGGAACCACGCGCAGTTCTGGGAGATGATGGCACCGGGCGGCACGGGTATGCCGGGCGCGCTGGAAAAGGCGATCACCGAGAGCTTTGGCTCGCTCGACAAGTTCAAGGAAGATTTCGCCGCCGCCGGTGCCGGTCAGTTCGGCTCGGGCTGGGCGTGGCTTGTCAAGGACAGCGACGGCGCACTGAAAGTCACCAAGACAGAGAACGGTGTCAACCCGCTCTGCTTCGGGCAAACAGCGCTTCTGGGCTGCGACGTGTGGGAACATTCCTACTATATCGACTTCCGCAACAAGCGGCCCGCCTATCTCACCAACTTCCTCGACAACCTGGTGAATTGGGAAAACGTCGCCTCGCGGATGTGATCCCGGCCTTGATCCCGGCGCATAGCCGGTTTGCGCGCCCCGCCCGTCACTTTCGGGCGGGGCGTTTTCGTGCGAAGGGAAAGGCCGGGGAGGACAGGCATCATGCGGGAGGCGACGAAAGGCATCATCGCGCTGGTCGGGACCTGCACGGTCTGGGGGCTGTCGGGCATCTATTACAAGCTGCTCGAACATGTGCCCCCCATCGAGATCCTCGCGCATCGCACGCTCTGGTCGCTGATCTTCTTCGCCGCGGCACTGGCGGTGCAGGGGCGGCTTGCGGCGCTCATGGGTGCCATCGGCACGCGGCACGCGCTGATGCTCACGGCGCTGGCGGCGCTGATGATCTCGACCAACTGGTTCGTGTTCATCACCTCGATTCAGGTGGGCCGCGCGATGGAGGCCTCGCTGGGATATTACGTGTTTCCGCTGGTGGCGGTGCTTCTGGGCGCGGTGGTGCTCAAGGAGCGGCTGGGACGCGCGCAGCGGGTGGCGGTGGTGCTGGCGGCTCTGGCGGTGGTGACGCTATCGCTCGGGCTGGGCGTGCCGCCCTGGATCGCGCTGATCCTGTCCATCAGCTTTGGCCTTTACGGTCTTGTTAAAAAGGGGCTTTCGGTCGGACCGGTGGTTTCGGTCACGGCCGAGGTTCTGCTGCTTGCGCCGGTCGCGCTGGTTGTCCTGTGGCTTGCCCATGCGGATGGCGGCGGGGCGTTCGGGACTTCGGTGAGGGACAGCGCGCTTCTGGCGTTTTCCGGCCTTCTGACGGGCGCGCCGCTGATCCTGTTCAGCTATGCCACCAAGCGGATCACGCTGGCCACGGTCGGGCTGGTGCAATACCTCAACCCGACACTTCAATTTCTGGTCGCAACCTTCTGGTTTCTTGAGCCTTTCAGCCCCTGGCACGCGCTTGCGTTCGGCATGATCTGGGTGGCGCTGGCGATCTACACCACGGCAAGCTGGCGTCAGGACAGGGCGGCGCGCAGGGCGGTGTTCAGATCCTGAACCGTGTCGATGGATTGCACGAAGGTCTTGAGAGTCTCATCGGCAAATCCCTGCGCGATGACATGGTCGATCAACTTCATGAGGGGTGTCCAGTAACCTTCTGTATTCAATAAAAAAATGGGTTTTTCATGCAGGCCGAGCTGGCGCCATGTCAGCACCTCGAAAAACTCGTCGAGCGAGCCTGCACCGCCCGGCAGCACCACGACGGCGTGGGAATTCATGAACATGACCTTCTTGCGCTCGTGCATGGTCTCGGTCACGACATAGCGGGTCAGGTCGCGCTTGCCCACTTCGCGGCGCACCAGATGTTCGGGGATGACGCCCATCGTCTCGCCGCCCGCCGCCTGCGCCGCGCGCGCCACCACCCCCATCAACCCGACATCGCCCGCGCCATAGACAAGCTGCCAGCCGTTCTCGGCCAGCATCCGGCCCGTGGCCTCGGCATCGGCGGCGTAGGCGGGGTGCGCGCCATTGCGTGCGCCGCAAAAGACACAGACGGCATTTTGTGGCATGGGGCGGCTCCGGCACAAGAAGGGTTGCTTTGACCCGTGATACCCTTGTTGATATGCTCCGGCAACCGGGCGCGGTGTCCCGGCTGGGGATGACGGAAAAGATGAGCAAATTCGCCGGTTTGGGAGCGGGGCCCGTGCTGGGTATCGCGGGGGCCGTGGTGGCCGGGGCGATTGCGCTCGGGGTCTTTGTGCTTTCGCAGCGGGTGCCGGATCCGGCGGTGGACCGGCCCGTTGAAACCGTGACGCTGCCCGCGCCGCAGCCAGCGGCGCCGGTGGTGGCGGATGTTGACGCCGCCCCCCCGGATGCGTCAGGGCCGGAGGCCGGGCACGTGCCCGACCCGGCGGAGGACCCCGCCGCCCCGATACCTGCGCCGCCCGCTCTCGATACGTTCCGGCTCGAGGCGGATGGGCGAATGCTCGTGGCGGGGCGCGCGGTGCCGGGTGGATCGGTGGCGATCCTTGTGGATGAGGCGCGGCTGGGGCTGACCGAGACGGACGGGGCAGGCAAGTTCGTGGCCTTTCTCGACCTGCCCCCGGCGGATGTGGCGCGCGCGCTGAGCCTGTCGCTGCTCTTGCCCGACGGGCGCGAGGTCCGCTCGCTTGAGGATATCCTGATCGCGCCGACGCCCCGCGCGGTGCCCGAGGCCGCTGTCGCGGAACCGCCAACCGAGGAGGCAACCGGGGACGCCACGACCGATGTCGCGGCGACGCCGCCCGAGATATCGGCAACCACCGCCCCCGTTGCCCCCGTTGCCCCGGTCGCGCCGGAACCGCCGGTGGAGACCGCTTCCATCCCGACCGGGATCACCCAACCCGCATCGCAATCCACCCCCGAGCCGCCCACGGTGCTCTTGTCGGATGAGGCGGGCGTGCGCGTGCTTCAGGCCCCCGCCGGGCCGGGGCCGGAGGTGCAGTCCGTCGCGCTCGATTCGATCAGCTATTCCGAGGCGGGCGAGGTTGAGCTTGCCGGACGGGCCTCGGCCTCGGAGGGGTTCGTGCGCATCTATGTCGATAACCGTCCCGTCACCACCTCGCGGATCGGCGAGGATGGGAGTTGGCGCAGTGACCTGCCGGATGTGGACAGCGGCATCTACACGCTGCGCGTCGATGAGGTCGGCCCCGATGGGGCCGTCACCTCGCGGGTGGAAACGCCGTTCAAGCGCGAGGAGCCAGCCGCCTTTGTGGCACCGGACACCCCCGCGCCACCACGCATGTCGGTGGTGACGGTGCAGCCCGGCTCTACCCTCTGGGCGATCTCGCGCGAACGGTATGGCGAGGGCATCCTTTACGTGCGCGTGTTCGAGGCCAACCGCGACCGCATCCGCAACCCCGACCTGATTTATCCGGGGCAAGTGTTCGAACTGCCTGAATAGGGCCGCGCTCTGGTCATCGCCGTCGCGCACCGCTATCTGTTGCGCGCGCAACCAAGAAGGCCAGCGATGCAGACCGACGACCCCCACCCAAGCGAGACCGCTGCGAGCGGCTGGCGCACCATCCGCCGTGTCGCGCCCTATCTCTGGCCCGAGGGTCAGGGATGGGTGAAGCGGCGCGTGGTGCTGTCGCTGATCCTGCTGGTGGCGGCCAAGCTTGTCTCGGTGATCACGCCGTTTTTTTACAAGGGTGCGGTCGATGCGCTGGCGGGCGAGGGGCAGGAGGCCGCGTGGATGCTGGGGGCAGGGGCCATCGGCCTGACCGTGGCCTACGGCATGGCGCGGCTGATGAATGTGGGCTTTCAGCAATTGCGCGACGCGGTTTTCGCCAAGGTGGGCCAGCGCGCGCTGCGGCGCCTCGCGCTGCAAACCTTTCAGCATATCCATGCGCTCTCGCTGTCCTATCACCTCACGCGCAAGACCGGGGGCCTGAGCCGGATCATCGAGCGGGGCGTCAAGGGCGTCGATTTCCTGCTGCGGTTCCTGATTTTCTCCATCGGGCCGCTGATCCTCGAATTGCTGATGGTGGGGATCATCCTCTGGGTGCTCTTCGACATCTGGTATCTGGTGGTCGTCGCGGGCGTGATCGCGGCCTATGTGGCCTTTACCTTCAAGGTCACCGAATGGCGCGTGAAGCTGCGCCGCGAGATGAACGATCAGGACACCGATGCCAACCAAAAGGCCATCGACAGCCTGCTGAACTACGAGACCGTCAAGTATTTCGGGGCCGAGGCGCGCGAGGCGGCGCGTTATGACCGCGCGATGGAGGGCTATGAGCGCGCGGCGCTCCTGACCGCCTATTCGCTGGCCTTCCTCAATTTCGGCCAGTCCTTCCTCATCACCGGCGGTCTTGTGGCGGTGATGGTCATGGCCGCCATGGGGGTGCAGGCGGGCACGATGACTGTGGGCGATTTCGTCATGGTCAATGCCTACATGATCCAGATCACCATGCCGCTCAACTTCCTCGGCACCGTCTACCGCGAGATCCGGCAGGCGCTGGTGGATATGGGCGAGATGTTCGGCCTGCTCGAGCAGCCCCCCGATGTGAGCGACCGCCCCGGCGCCACGCCGCTGAAGGTCGCGGGCGCGCATGTCCGCTTTGACGCGGTGGAATTCGGCTATGATCCGGCGCGGCCCATTCTCAAGGGCGTCACGCTCGATGTGCCCGCCGGACAGTCGGTGGCGGTGGTGGGCTCTTCGGGTGCGGGAAA
Organism: Roseovarius sp. MBR-79; assembly: GCF_053628555.1. Classification (NCBI taxonomy): domain Bacteria; kingdom Pseudomonadati; phylum Pseudomonadota; class Alphaproteobacteria; order Rhodobacterales; family Roseobacteraceae; genus Roseovarius; species Roseovarius sp. MBR-79. The sequence continues at coordinate 121,851 of NZ_JBRJGP010000006.1, forward strand.
GTCGACCATTGGGCGGCTTCTCTTCCGGTTCTACGATGTGCAGGGCGGCGCGGTCACCATCGACGGGCAGGATATCCGGCATGTCACGCTTGACAGCCTGCATGCGGCCATCGGCGTGGTCCCTCAGGATACCGTGCTCTTCAACGACACGATCGGCTATAACATCGCCTATGGGCGCGGGGACGTGACCCGCGCCGAGATCGAGGATGCCGCGCGCGCGGCGCAGATCCATGACTTCATCCAGGGCTTGCCCCGGGGCTATGACACGCAGGTGGGCGAGCGCGGGCTCAAGCTCTCGGGCGGCGAGAAACAGCGGGTGGGCATCGCGCGCACGCTGCTGAAGAACCCGCCCATCCTGCTTCTGGACGAGGCGACAAGCGCGCTCGATACCGCCACCGAGAGCGACATTCAGGATGCGCTGGCGCGCGCGGCCCAAGGGCGCACCGTGATCATGATCGCGCATCGCCTCTCGACCGTGGCGGGGGCGGATCGCATCGTGGTTCTGGAAGAAGGGCGCGTGGTGGAGGAGGGCAGCCATGCCGACCTGCTGGCGCGTGAGGGCCGCTATGCCGCGCTGTGGCAACGCCAATCGCGCGAGGAGCGGGGCGCGGCCGCCTGAGCCTGTCACATCGGTTTTACGAAAGCGGGCTAGAACGCGGCTAGATGTGCGGCGATATCGGGGGCTTGCCAGCTTGACGCCACGATATATAGTAGCACTTGAGAGGGTGATCGGGAGCCGGGAAAGAGGCGCGTGACGCGATGGACGGAGACTTCAGAACCGAATTCGTAAGGGACCCCGCCGCGCTGCGGCATTTCCCGGCGCTGGTGCTCAATGCCGATTACCGGCCGCTCTCCTATTACCCGCTCTCGCTCTGGACCTGGCAGGAGGCGATCAAGGCGGTCTGGTCCGACAGGGTCGATATCGTCGCCGAATACGATCACGTCGTCCACAGTCCGAGCACGGCGATCCGAATACCCTCGGTGATCGTTCTGCGGGATTATGTAAAACCTCAAAAGCGCGTGGCCTTCACGCGCTTTAATTTATTTCTGCGCGACGAATTTCTTTGCCAGTATTGCGGGGCAAGGGGCGATCTGACCTTTGATCATGTGGTGCCGCGCGCACGTGGCGGGCGCACAAGCTGGGAAAACGTGGTGGCGGCCTGTTCGCCCTGCAACCTGCGAAAGGGTGCGCGCAGCCTGCGGCAGGCGGGGATGACCCTGCGCAAGCCACCCCGCGCGCCGGGGGCCGAGGAATTGCGCAACATGGGACGCAAGTTTCCCCCCAACCACCTGCATGAAAGCTGGCTCGATTTCCTCTACTGGGATGCCGAACTCGAGGCCTGAGCGCTGAAGTCGCCCGGATGTCAGGGAGACCACGATTTCCGCTGCAACGGGCCTGTTGTTCGGGAAAGTAACAGATCAAGGGAGCATCGCGCTCGGTTACTGGCGCGACCATGACGCAACAGCAGGTTGGCGGCGTCGAGCGCGGGGGAAACCCTAACGGCCCTTGTCGTCGCCAATTCCTCTCGGCGTTATTCCGTGAAAGCCAATGGAATACTGCGCGATGAACGCCAATAGCTGACCCCGGGACAGCTTCTTGCGAAAAGCGACTGATCCGTTGTGGCGCGCGCCATGAAGCTGGAAGACACGCTTTGCCAGATCAATTCCGATGATGGTAACCTCGGACATGGATGGTCTCTCACTCATGTGATGGTTTCAACACTCATCACATTGGCACATTACGATGCCGTCGGGACGGGGCATCCACGCCATCAACAGAGCCGCTCTGCCGCCTAACTCCCTACGCCCTTTGGCAGGATCTGCTCGAACCTGTTGCCGTCCGTGTCGGTGGCCAGGACCCGCAAGGCAGGTGTGCCGTTATCGGCATAGGAAAAGCGGAACACCGGGTTTTCCGAGATCGAGATGCCGCCATCCATGGTGAAGAGCAGATCCTCGCCCTGCCAGACCTCGAGATGGTCGATGAAATGGGCGGGGATGAAAAGCTGGGTGATCTGGTCGCGTTGCAGGCCCGAGTAATTCGGGTGGCGCACCATGATCTGGGCCTCGCGCCGGGCGGGCGACATCTGCGGCGCGGCGGCCTCGGTCAGGAAGCTGCGCAGCTTCATCTCGCCCATGGTGGCAAGCGCGACCTGCGGATCGCGGCTGGCCGGGGCGGAACAGCCGCCCGACGCCTTGACGAAGCGCCCCGTCATGGCAAGCCCCGCGTCGGTTTCGGCGATCACGCGGATGTTGGAATACTGGTTCACCCGCACCCGCAACTCAAAGTCGATCGGGGCCATGGCCGAACCGAAGCCCAGTTCGGCGGCGACCGGGGCGGGGTTTTCGTCGATCACCACGGTGGCCTTGCGGATCGTGGCGGAGAGGTCGGTCTGGTGCAGCACGATCGGCACCGTGGCGGCGTCATGGGCGCGGTAAGGCGCATCGAGCGTCAGCAGGGCCGCACCATCGGCGATTTCCGCATCGCCCACGATATCCTCGCGCAGCATGTCCCACATCTCGCTGGGTTCCAGCGGGTTCGTCACCTCGCCGGCATATGCGGCGGTCCCGAGCATGAGGGCAAGGGCTGTGGCGCGGATCAGGGCGCGGGGCATGGCTGGCTCCTCTTCATATTCCCGGGGCTGTATATCACGGATCGGGTCTTGCGCGAAGCCCGACCAAAGTTGGCGTGGCACACATCCGCGTGTAGGCTGAGGATCAGGCGCGGCAAACCGGAGTGCGGCCATGTTCGAGGCGATCCTTACCCTTTGTCTGGCAGGCGTCGGCGGCGATGCCCCGTGCCGCGAGGTGCTCTTGCCGGGATATGAGGCGGCGACAGAGGCCGCGTGCGTGGCCGCGTTGTCGGCGCGCGCGCCCGACGGGGCAGGGGAGGCGCGCTGCGCGCCCGTGGGGGTCGCGCTCGACGTGGACGAGATCGCGCCGGGGGTCTTCGTGCATCTGGGGCAGGTCGCCGAACCCGATCCCGAGAACCTTGGCGACGCGTCCAATCTGGGCTTCGTGGTGGGCCGCGCGGCGGTGGCCGTGATCGACACCGGAGCGGCGGCGTGGATGGGCGAGGCGCTCTGGCGTGCGATCCGTGCGCGCACCGATCTGCCCGTCACGCATGTGATCCTGACGCATATCCATCCCGACCACGTTTTCGGGGCAGGGCCCTTCGTGGCGGCGGGGGCGCAGGTCTGGGGGCACGCGGATTTCAACCGCGCGCTGGCGGACCGGGCCGGGAACTACCTTGAAAGCCTTGACCGGGAGATCGGGCAGGGCGCGATGATCGGCACGGTGGTGCCCGTGGTGACGGCACCGGTGGCGGGGCGGTCGGAGATCGACCTTGGCGCGCGTGTGCTGGTGCTGGAGGCCTGGCCGATGGCGCATACCGGAACGGACCTTACGGTGCATGACGTCGCAACCGACACCCTTTTTGCGGGCGATCTGGTGTTCGACACCCATCTGCCCGCGCTCGATGGCAGCCTGCGCGGCTGGCGCGCGGTGCTGGCCGGGTTGCAGGCGCGCGCGTTTGACCGCGTGGTGCCGGGGCACGGCGGCCCGAGCCTTGGCTGGCCCGATGGCGGGGCGGGCACGGCGCGCTACCTGTCGGTGCTGGAGCGCGACACGCGCGCGGCGATTGCCGCAGGCGTGCGGCTGGGCGATGCGGTTCTGGAAATCGCGGCGGGCGAAGCGGCGCAATGGGCGCTGTTCGATGCCTACAACGCGCGCAACGCCACGGTGGCCTTCACCGAACTGGAATGGGAATAGACGGTCAAGAGAGCGCCGCCAGAAGGCGCGCCGCCTCGTCGCGGGGATGGCTGAGGCCGTCACGGTCCTCGCCGGGATGGAACCGCGCGCGCGTGGCCGTGGGCATGGGGGCAGGCGTCAGGATATGCACGCGCGGGCCGGTCTTGACGCTTTCCGTCTGCCAGCTTCGGGCAAGCGCGATCTGCGCCGCCTTGGTCGCCCCGTAGGCCCCGAAGAACCTGGTCCCGCCGCGCGGATCGTCGAAGAACACCGCCTGACCCGTCTCGCCCAGAAGCGGCGCGACAAACGGGATCAGCAGCCCCGTGGCCGATGCATTGACGGCGACCGAGCGCTCCCAGTCCTTCTCGGCCAGATGCATGGCAGGGCTGAGGGGGGCCGCGTGAACCGCTGCGTGAATCCAGAGCGCGATGCCGCCCCAGCGGTCATGGATCGCGCGGCAAAGCTGCGCCATGGCCTCGCGGTTGGTGATGTCCATGGGGGCCAGCGTGGCCTGTCCGCCGCGCGCCTTGATGCGGTCGTCCAATTCCTCGAGCGCGCCCACGGTGCGGGCGACAGCGACGACGTGATGGGCGGGCGTCAGCGCCTCGGCCATGGCCGCCCCCAGCCCGCGCGAGGCGCCGGTGACGAGGGCAACGGGGAGATCCTGTGTTTCGCTCATATGCGGCAAATCCCACCTGTCGCGCGCCAGATCAAGGACTATCGCTTGACTTTTTCGCGCCTGCGGCGAAAAAGTCAGGCCGACAACCGGAACAATGGAGGGACGCGACATGCGCGCACAGGTTCTCACTCAGGCCGTCATCGGCCACGATACGACGATCCGCAAGGCGGGTCTGGTGCTTGGCGGGTCGCTCTTCATCGCGCTGGCGGCACAGGTGAGCGTGCCCTTCTTCCCGGTGCCGCTCACACTCTCGACGCTGGCAATCCTGATCGTGGGCCTCACGTTCGGGTCGCGCCTCGGGGCGGCGGCGGTTCTGGCCTATCTTGCCGAGGGGGCGATGGGGCTGCCGGTCTTCGCGGGCGCGCAGAGCACGGCCTCGCTCATCGGGCCGACCGCCGGTTTCCTTTACGGTTTCGTGGCGATGGCCTGGCTCGCCGGTCTGGCGGTCGAGCGCGGGATCGCGCGCGGCGTGGTCTCGACGGCGCTGGTGGGGGTCGCGGTTTCGGCGCTGCTTTATATTCCCGGCCTCGCCTGGCCCGCGCTCGTCATGGGCAAGGCAATGCCCGACCTCTGGGCCTACTGGATGGCGCCGTTCCTTCTGGGGGATGTGGTCAAGGCCGTGATCGCCGCGATGGTGGTCTGGGGCGGCTGGACCGCGCTCAAGTCGCGCAAAGGCTGAAACCCGGCTTGGGAAAATGTCAAAGGTCGCGCTCTCGGGCGCGGCCTTTTTCGTTTTGCCTCACGCTCCGCGATAGGGCTCCACATATTGCAGGGCCATGTCCCACGGGAAGAAAATCCACGTGTCCTGGCTTACCTCGGTGATGAAGGTATCGACCTGCGCGCGGCCCATCGGTTTGGCATAGACCGTGGCCACATGGGCGCGCGGCATGGTCGCGCGCACCACTTCCAGCGTGCGCCCGGTATCGACCAGGTCATCGACGATCAGCACCCCCGCACCGTCGCCCACGATCTCCATATCCGGGAACTTGATGATGCGCGGCGCGGTCTGTTCCTGATGGTTGTAGGACTTGACGCTGATCGTGTCGACGGTGCGGATATCGAGTTCGCGCGCGACGATCATCGCAGGGGCCATGCCGCCGCGTGTGATCGCCACCACCGCGCGCCAGCCGCCCTCCGGGGCCTCGCCCTGAAGCCGCCAGGCCAGCGCGCGCGCATCGCGGTGAATCTGGTCCCAGCTTACGTGAAAGCCCTTTTCGTGGGGGAGGCGGTCCATCATGTCAGTCCCTGCTCAAAAGAAGTTTCAGCCCCAGCGCGCCAAGCAAAAGCGCCGCCGCGCGGTCGATCATCGGTTTGGCACCCAGATAGGCGCGCCGCGCCGTGGTCCCGCTCAGAACCGTGGCGAAACCGGCGTAAAACAGCCACTCCACCACCATGTGATTGGCGGTGATGAGGGCGATGTCGCTGGCCGAGAGGCCCTTGGGAAAGATCACCACGAGGACCGAGGCCGCGAAGAGCACCGATTTGGGATTGCCGAGGTTGATCAGCACCCCGTCGAGAAACGCCCGCCCGCGCGGTTTGCGTGGGCCTTCGGCTGCGGGCTGCCGCGCGGCGCGCCACGTGGTCCAGGCGATGTAGAGGAGATAGGCCGCCCCGGCGATCTTGAGCGCCATGTAGGCCCATGGGAAAAGGCCAAAGAGCGCCTCGAGCCCCAGAAGCGCCGCCAGTGTCCAGAGTGCGGCGACCAGCCCGAGGCCCAGCCCCGCCGCGATGCCCGCCCCCCGCCCGTCGGCCAGCGCCGTGCGCAGCGCAAAAAGCAGGGCGGGACCGGGGCTGAGGATGGCGGCGGCCAGAACCGCGTTGAAGGCAAGAAGGTCGAGCGCGCTCACGGGCGTGCCTCAGGTGGCGTCTATATCGGGCGCATCGACAGCCTTCATGCCGACGATGTGATAGCCTGCATCGACATGAAGCACCTCGCCGGTCACGCCGCTGCTCAGATCCGAAAGGATATAAAGTGCCGAGCGACCCACATCGTCGATGGTCACGTTGCGCCGCAGCGGTGAATTCAGCTCGTTCCATTTCAGGATATAGCGGAAATCGCCGATGCCGCTGGCCGCCAGCGTGCGGATCGGTCCGGCGCTGATGGCATTGACGCGGATGCCGTCGCGGCCCAGGTCCTCGGCCATGTATTTCACGCTTGCCTCCAGCGCCGCCTTGGCCACGCCCATGACGTTGTAATGCGGCATGACCTGCTCGGCGCCGTAATATGTGAGGGTGAGCGCGCTGCCGCCTTCGCCCATCATCTTTTCGGCGCGCTGCATCACGGCGGTGAAGGAATAGACCGAGATATCCATGGTGCGCAGGAAATTGTCGCGGCTGGTATCGACATAACGGCCGCGCAATTCGTTCTTGTCGGAAAATCCGATGGCATGGACGACGAAATCGAGACTGTCCCAATGGGTCTTCAGATCGACGAAGAGTTGATCGACCGAGGTCATGTCGCCCACGTCGCAGGGCAGCACGATATCGGAGCCAAGTTCCGCCGCCAGCGGATCGACGCGCTTTTTCAGCGCCTCGCCCTGATAGCTGAACGCCAGTTCAGCGCCCGCGCCCGCGCACGCCTTGGCGATACCCCAGGCGATGGACTTGTCGTTGGCAAGCCCCATGATCAGCCCGCGCTTGCCCGTCATCAATGAGTGCGACATTCCCATCCCCCGCCCTTATGCGATTTTTCTGACCTTTAGGCGATTGGGCAGGGTGCATCAAGGCCTGCCCTCGCGGCGCGAATTGGCAATGCTCATGGACTGTCCTAAAACGGTCATAATCACGGTGGATTGATCACGCGCGGAGGCGACAGAATGGAACGGGACGGAATTTTCGCGGGGGATGACCCGTTTGCGATCGCGCGCCGCTGGCTGGCCGAGGCGGAGGCCGCCGAGATCAATGACCCCAATGCCATGGCGCTGGCCAGCGTGGGCGAGGCGGGGCTGCCCAATGTGCGCATGGTGCTGCTCAAGGAAATCGCCGATGACGGGTTTGTTTTCTATACCAATTACGGCTCTGCCAAGGGGCAGGAACTGAGCGCGCATCCGCTGGCGGCGGGGGTGCTGCACTGGAAATCGCTGCGCCGTCAGTTGCGCTTTCGCGGCACGGTCACGCGCGAGGAGGGCGCGCGCGCCGATGCCTATTATGCGTCGCGCTCGCTCAAGAGCCGCCTTGGGGCCTGGGCCTCGCAACAGTCCCGCCCGCTCTCGTCGCGCGCTGCATTGATGGCCGAGGTGGCCAAGGTCACGGCACAGAAGGGGCCGAACCCGCCGCGCCCACCCTTTTGGGGAGGTTTCCAAATCACGCCGCTTGAGATTGAGTTCTGGGCGGACGGGGCGTTTCGCCTGCACGACCGCTTCGTCTGGCGGCGCGCGTCACCTGCCGACGAATGGGACATTCGGCGCCTGAACCCGTGAATTTCACGTTGCGTGAAATGCAAAACGTTGAAAGAGCGCCGTATTTTTGGCTTGCATGATGCTTTCAATATGAAGCAAGTCTAGGCTCGGTCTTGGGGATGAAGGCTGTAAGGTAGGGCACTGTGACAGAAGAAGAAGAGATCCTCCGCGTGAGGGGGCGTGTAAAGTGGTTCGATCCGGTCAAGGGCTTCGGCTTTGTGCTGGCCGATGAAGGTGGGCCTGATATCCTGCTCCACGCTAATGTGCTGCGCAATTTCGGGCAAAGCTCCATCGCCGATCGTGCCGGTGTTCTGCTCGACGTTCAGACAACCTCGCGGGGGCGGCAGGCGGTTCAGGTTCATGCGATCGAGCCGCCCGATGATATGGAGCACTCGGGTCTTGCGGACCTCGAGGAGATCGACCCGGAGTTGATTCGTGCCGCACCGCTTCTGCCTGCGCGCGTGAAATGGTTCGACAAGGGCAAGGGGTTCGGCTTTGCCAATACCTTCGGCAGCGCCGAGGACGTGTTTTTGCATGTCGAGGTGCTCCGCCGCTCCGGTCTTGCCGATGTTCAGCCCGGAGAGGCGCTGGCCATTCGCGTGATTGATGGTAAAAGAGGCCGCATGGCAACCGAGGTCTGCGGATGGGAAGCGGCAACACATTCAAGAGAGTGATCGGCGCTCTGACGGGCGCGGCGCTTCTTGCTCTGTCGGCGGGGGCGGCGTCAGCGGGAACCTGCCGGGACGAGATGGTGCATCTGCGCGGGCCGGGGGGCGAGGCGGCGTTTAACGTCGAGGTCGCCGATACCGACGCCCTGCGCGCGCAGGGTCTCATGCACCGTGAAAGCCTGGCCTCCTCGGCGGGGATGCTTTTTGTCTACCCCAGCCCGCGGCCGGTGGGCTTCTGGATGAAGAACACGCTCATTCCGCTCGACATGATCTTCATGGACGCGACCGGAACGGTGCAACGGATCGGCCACGAGGCACAGCCGCATGACGAGCGCCCGGTGATGGGCGGCGACGGCATTCAGACCGTGCTCGAGATCAATGGCGGGCTGGCGCGGCGCATCGGGATTGCCGAGGGGTGGGAAATGCGCCATCCGGCGGTCGATCAGGCCGCTGCCGCCTGGCCCTGCACCGCCGACTGAGGCGCGGCGGTTTTCGCTTTTCAACGCGGGCAAAGCGGCTTATCTGGGCGCATGGTCCGGGGCGTGGCGCAGTCTGGTAGCGCACCTGTTTTGGGTACAGGGGGTCGTGAGTTCGAATCTCGCCGCCCCGACCATATCAACCGGCACAGTCCGGTTGCGTCACCTCACATCTGAACATTGGCTGCCAAACGGTCGGAGAAAAAGGCTTTTTTGACGCCTTTCCTCTTCAGGGCGTCTGTTGGGGAATCGGCACGGCGCGGGGCCGTGTTGCGTGACGGTCCGGTCAAATCCTTTTTCTCTCGAATTGGCGATTTTTCCCGTTGACCGAGAGCGGTGTTTTACGTCAGTTTGTGTGGGCGGGCTTCAAGGCCACAAGATATAGTGGTTGAGCCCGACAGGGACATTCGGACCAAAGCAACACGATCGCCGGTTTTCCGGGCCTTCCAACCGCCAGACAGGGTGTTCTGGCGGAACGGATGAGGCGTATGGGACGTTCGGCGCGACGCAGACAACAGGCCTGAAGGCCATATCACAGGACGGGGCAGCGACCATGAAGATCGAACGCAAATTCACCAGTGCCGGCAAGGACGCCTATGCAGCGCTTGAATTCGTGACCACCAGTTCCGAGATTCGCAACCCCGATGGCAGCACCGTCTTCAAGCTTGATGGAATCGAGGTGCCGGCCGGCTGGAGCCAGGTCGCCAGCGACGTGATCGCGCAGAAATATTTCCGCAAGGCGGGCGTGCCCAACAAGCTGGCGCGCATCAGGGAAGAGGGCGTGCCCGAATTTCTCTGGCGGTCGGCCGCGGCCAAGGACAATGACGGTTTCGGCGGCGAGACGAGCGCGCGGCAGGTGTTCGACCGTCTGGCGGGAGCCTGGGCCTATTGGGGCTGGAAGGGCGGCTATTTCACCACGGAGGAGGATGCGCGCGCCTATTACGACGAGATGCGCGTGATGCTGGCGATGCAGATGGCTGCGCCCAACAGCCCGCAGTGGTTCAACACCGGCCTGCACTGGGCTTACGGCATCGACGGGCCGAGCCAGGGTCATTACTACGTGGATTTCGAGACCGGTGAGCTGACCAAATCCGCCTCTGCCTATGAGCATCCGCAGCCCCACGCCTGTTTCATCCAGTCGGTCAAGGACGATCTGGTGGGCGACGGCGGGATCATGGATCTCTGGGTGCGCGAGGCGCGCCTCTTCAAATACGGCTCCGGCACGGGCACCAATTTCAGCAGCCTGCGCGGCGAGGGCGAGCGGCTTTCGGGCGGCGGCAAATCCTCGGGCCTGATGGGCTTTCTCAAGATCGGCGACCGCGCGGCGGGGGCGATCAAATCGGGTGGCACCACGCGGCGCGCGGCCAAGATGGTGATCTGCGATGCCGACCACCCCGATATCGAGGAATTCATCAACTGGAAGGTCAAGGAAGAGCAGAAGGTCGCCAGCATCGTTGCGGGGTCCAAGGCGCATGAGGCAAAGCTCAACGACATCTTCGCCGCGATCCGCACCTGGGATGGCAGCAGCGAGGATGCGGTGGACCCGGCCAAGAACCCCGACCTGAAAACCGCCATTCGCGGCGCCAAGCGCGCCCATATCCCTGAGACCTATGTCAAGCGCGTACTGGATTATGCCAAGCAGGGCTATGGCAGCATCGAGTTCCCGACCTATGACACCGATTGGGACAGCGAGGCCTATGCCAGCGTTTCGGGCCAGAATTCCAACAACTCGATCCGCGTCACCGATGCCTTCCTGAAGGCGGTGCGCGACGATGCCGATTGGGCGCTCATCAACCGCGTCGATGGCAGCACCGCCAAGACGATCAAGGCGCGCGACCTGTGGGAACAGGTGGGCCATGCCGCCTGGGCCTGCGCCGATCCGGGAATCCAGTATCACGACACGGTCAATGCCTGGCATACCTGCCCCGAGGATGGCGCGATCCGCGGCTCCAACCCGTGCTCGGAATACATGTTCCTCGACGATACCGCCTGCAACCTGGCCTCGATGAACCTCTTGAAGTTCCACAAGGACGGCCGGTTCGACGCGGAAAGCTATATGCACGCCACGCGGCTCTGGACGGTGACGCTGGAAATTTCGGTGCTGATGGCGCAATTCCCCTCGAAGGAAATCGCGCAACTGAGCTATGAGTTCCGCACGCTCGGTCTGGGCTATGCCAATATCGGCGGGCTTCTGATGAACATGGGGCTGGGTTACGATTCTGCCGAGGGGCGCGCGCTCTGCGGGGCGCTGACGGCGATCATGACCGGCGTGGCCTATGCGACCAGCGCCGAGATGGCGGGCGAATTGGGGGCGTTTGCAGGCTACAAGCGCAACGCCAAGCATATGCTGCGCGTGATCCGCAACCACCGCAACGCCGCCTATGGCGCGACCGAGGGGTATGAGGCGCTCGCCGTCAAACCGATGCCGCTCGACCATGCCAACTGCCCCGATGCGCGGCTTGTCGATCTGGCGATGGCAAGCTGGGACGAGGCGCTCAAGCTGGGCGAGAAACACGGCTATCGCAACGCGCAGACCTCGGTCATCGCCCCCACGGGCACGATCGGGCTGGTGATGGATTGCGACACGACGGGCATCGAGCCGGATTTCGCGCTTGTGAAATTCAAGAAACTGGCAGGCGGCGGCTATTTCAAGATCATCAACCAGTCGGTGCCCGCCGCGCTTGAAAAGCTGGGTTATGGCGCGGCGCAGATCGGCGAGATCGTGAGCTACGCGGTCGGCCACGGCAGCCTTGGCAATGCGCCGGGGATCAACCACACCTCGCTCATCGGCCACGGGTTCGGCGAGGCGCAACTCATCAAGATCGAGGCGGCCCTCGGGTCTGCCTTCGATATCCGCTTCGTGTTCAACCAGTGGACGCTGGGGGAGGAGTTCTGCGCGGGCGTGCTGGGTATCCCGGCGGCAAAGCTGAACGATCCGACCTTCGATCTCCTGTCGCATCTGGGCTATTCGCGCCGCGACATCGAGGCCGCCAACGATCACGTCTGCGGGACGATGACGCTCGAAGGCGCGCCGCATCTCGATCCGGCACATTACCATGTCTTCGACTGCGCCAATCCCTGCGGCAAGAAGGGCAAGCGCTATCTGAGCGTGGAAAGCCATATCCACATGATGGCGGCGGCACAGTCGTTCATCTCGGGGGCGATCTCCAAGACCATCAACATGGCCAACGACGCCACCATCGAGGATTGCCAGAAGGCCTATGAGCTGTCGTGGTCCCTGGGCGTCAAGGCCAACGCGCTCTACCGCGACGGCTCCAAGCTCAGCCAGCCGCTGGCATCGGCGCTGGTGGAGGATGACGACGAGGCCGCCGAAATCCTCGAATCCGGCAGCCAGCAGGAAAAGGCCGCCGTTCTGGCCGAGAAGATCGTCGAAAAGGTGGTGATCAAGGAAATCATCCGCGCCGCCCGCGAAAAGCTGCCCGAGCGGCGCAAGGGCTACACCCAGAAGGCCATCGTCGGCGGTCACAAGGTCTACCTGCGCACCGGCGAATATCAGGACGGCAAGCTGGGTGAAATCTTCATCGACATGCACAAGGAAGGGGCCGGTTTCCGCGCGATGATGAACAATTTCGCCATCGCCGTGTCCGTGGGCCTGCAATACGGCGTGCCGCTGGAGGAATTCGTCGATGCCTTCACCTTCACCAAGTTCGAGCCCGCAGGGCTCGTGCAGGGCAACGATTCGATCAAGAACGCCACCTCGATCCTCGATTACATCTTCCGCGAACTGGCGGTGAGCTATCTCGACCGCACCGATCTTGCCCATGTCAAACCCTCGGGTGCCAGCTTCGACGATCTGGGCCGGGGCGAGGAGGAAGGCGTGCGCAACATCTCCGAGATGTCGCAGGAGGCCGCCAACCGCTCGCTGGAGGTTCTCAAGCAGATCAGTTCCACCGGCTATCTGCGCAAGCGCCTGCCACAGGAACTGGTGGTCTTTCAGGGCGGACAGGCCAATGGCACGACCGGGCTGATGGGCGATGCCGAGGTGGCACTCCGGACGCTGGTCCCCGAGACGATGAAGGCCAGCGTGACCACGGCGACCGTCGCCACGGTCTCGCTCGACGCGCGCACCAAGGCCCGGATGCAGGGCTACGAGGGCGAGGCCTGCGGCGAATGCGGCAACTACACGCTGGTGCGCAACGGCACCTGCATGAAGTGCAACACCTGCGGCGCGACGAGCGGGTGTAGCTGAGAAGATTGAGGGTTGGAGCGCGGAACTGGTACGTCCGCGCTCCGGCCAATCCCGCGATAGAATAGCACGCTGCGGGACAAGCGAAACCCGGCCCTCTCGGGTCGATAACGACGAACCGGGCCTGATGACGGGAACGCGTTCCGGCTCGGTGACTGTTTCAGCAGCCTAAAGCAAATGCCCCGATTTCGCGGCCTTGGTCGCCAGATAGGCGTGGTTGTGCGGATTCTCGCCCAGTCTGAGGGGCACGCGCTCGGCCACGCTCAGGCCGTTCTGCGCCATCATGGCCAGTTTCGCCGGGTTGTTGGTCATCAGCCGCACGGCGGAAAACCCCATCCGCCGCAGGATCTCGGCGCCGATGCGGAAATCGCGCTCGTCATCCTCGAATCCCAGCCGGTGATTGGCCTCGACCGTGTCGAACCCCTGATCCTGCAACGAATAGGCGCGCATCTTGTTGGCGAGGCCAATGCCGCGCCCTTCCTGGTTGAGGTAAAGCAGCACACCCGCGCCCTCGGCCCCCATCTGCGCCAGCGCGCCGCGCAGTTGCGGGCCGCAATCGCATTTCAGGCTGCCCATGAGATCGCCGGTAAAGCAGGCCGAATGCAGCCGCGCCAGCACCGGAGCCGCGCGGTCCGGCTGGCCGATTTCGATGGCGTAATGCTCTTCTCCACCATCCTCGGGGCGGAAGATGTGCAGCCGTCCGGCCTCGGACACGGCGAGCGGCAGGCGCGCGCTCACCACCGGGTTGAGCGGGCTGGTTTCCGTCAGGCGCGGCAGGGCGGCGGCGGCGTCGATCAGCGTGAGGCCATGCGCGGCGGCAAAGCCCGGCCCGTCGGCAAGCTCAAGCACGAGCGCGGCAGGCAGGAGCCGCGCGCCCTTGGCCAGAAGAATCGCCAGCCGGTGCAGATGCGCCGCACCCTCGCGGCGTGTGACGAGGGGGCCTTTCATCGGAACGCGCAGATCGTCCGCCGGATCGGCCACCGCCAGCACCCAGGAGAGCCGCGCATCGGGCGGCAGCGCCACGCGCGCCAGATCGCCGTCATAGGCGCGCGCCTTGAGCGTGGCCGCGCGCCGCGCGGTGATGGCAAGGACCGGCGCGCCGCCCAGCGCCTGAAGATCCGCGAGCCGCTGCGCCCCCAGCGTCTCGGCGGCCAGCACCAGCGCCGCGCCGCCGTGCCCCGAGAGCACGACCGGCACGCCCATGCGCAGATCGGCCCGCGCGCGAGCGAGGATTTCGAGGATGTCCGGGGAAAGCCCCATGCGTTTTCTCCGCTGTCTCGACACCGCTCTAGCGTATTCTGTAACGAAGTGAAAGAAACGCTCGCGCTGCAACACTTGGGCGTGAGGCGCATGTCGTCACTCTTGCCCGGACGGCACGGCTTGCGCATGTTGCCCGACAGGAAGAGGATAGCAGCATGGCACAAGTAAAGAAAATATTGCTGGTTGACGATGATGACGACCTGCGCGAGGCGCTTGGCGAACAACTCATCATGACCGAGGATTTCGATGTCTTCGAGGCCGGCACCGGCGTGGACGCGATGGCCCGGATCAAGGACATGATCTACGACCTTGTCATTCTCGATGTCGGCCTGCCAGATACCGACGGGCGCGAACTGTGTCGGCGGATGCGCAAGCAGGGGGTCAAGTCGCCCATCCTGATGCTCACGGGCCACGATGGCGACGCCGACACGATCCTGGGGCTCGATGCGGGTGCGAACGACTATATCACCAAACCGTTCAAGTTTCCGGTGTTGCTCGCGCGTATCCGCGCGCAGCTTCGCCAGCATGAGCAGTCCGAGGATGCGGTGTTCCAGCTTGGCCCCTACACGTTCAAGCCCGCGATGAAGATGCTGGTGACCGACGACGAGCGCAAGGTGCGCCTGACCGAGAAGGAAACCAATATCCTGAAGTTCCTCTACCGCTCTCCCGAAGGCGTGGTGGCGCGCGACGTGCTCTTGCATGAGGTCTGGGGCTACAATGCGGGTGTGACCACCCACACGCTCGAGACGCATATCTACCGGTTGCGCCAGAAGATCGAACCCGATCCCGGCAATGCGCGTCTGCTGGTCACGGAATCGGGCGGCTATCGCCTTGTGGTTTAATAGTCACGCTGGCTTGACCAAGATCAAAGTCTTATCCTCGTTTCACGATTAATATGGTATCGTTCACTTACGGTTATACGTGAACCTCCCTGTTGGACTGGCCCCGGCATTGCCCGGGGCCCTTTCTTTTCCGGGGGTTATCTCGCCGACGCATAGAGCGCGAGCATGTCGCAGGCGAGCGTTGCCGCCGCGAGCGCGGTGATTTCCGAGACGTCATAGGCGGGGGCCACCTCCACCATATCCATGCCGCGCAGCGCGATTCCCTCCAGCCCGCGCAGGATCTCCTGTGCCTGAAAGGTTGTAAGCCCGCCGATGACCGGCGTGCCGGTGCCGGGTGCCATCGACGGGTCGAGCGCGTCGATGTCAAATGTCAGGTAACAGGGCCTGTCGCCCACGATTTCGCGCACCCGCGCGGCCACTGCCACCGGGCCGGTCAGATGCACCTCGCGCGCGTCGATCACATGCACGCCCAAGGGATCGGGGTTGTGGGTGCGGATGCCGACCTGCACCGAGTGCTCGGGCACCACCAACCCGTCGCGCACCGCGTGCCAGAGCATCGTGCCGTGGTCGATGCGGCCCGGCTCGTCCTCCCATGTGTCGGAATGGGCGTCGATCTGGATCAAGGCCAAAGGCCCATGTTTTTCGGCATGGGCCTTCAGCAGCGGCCAGGTGATGAAATGATCCCCCCCCAGCGTCAGGAGGGCGGTGTCGGTGGCCAGCACATCGCGCGCGGCCTGTGCGATGGTTTCGGGGATCGCCGTGGGATAGCCGTGATCGAAGAACACATCGCCGTAATCGACGATGGACAGCCGCTCGAACGGATCGAAAGGCCAGGGCCAGGGCGCGGACCAGGCGATATGCGCCGACGCCGCGCGGATCGCGCGGGGGCCAAGCCGGGTGCCCGAGCGCCCGGACACGGACATGTCGAAGGGCACGCCCATGACCGCCACATCGGCACCGCTCAGATCGCGTGTGTAGCGGCGGCGCATGAAGCTGAGCGCGCCGGCATAAGCAGGCTCTGCGACGGTGCCGCGCGGGTCGGGCCGGGTAAAGGCAAGGTCGCTGGCGGTCGGGTTGATGCTCGTGCTGTCGGTCATGGGGGGCCTTCCGGAAGCTGCGTTTGCCCGGAGAGTGCCTTCGGGTTTGACCGGTGTAAACCTCAAGCGTCGCTTGACGTCCGCCCGGAGGGGGTATTTCCGATCGGGCGCGCCGGGGGCATGTCGGGATGCGGGCCTGTTGCTGACATTGGTGTAGCCGTGCGAGGGCCCGACCGCGGGTGGGCGCTGCAACGGTTTCGGGGGGCGCTTTATGGTGCCAAATACTGGAACGATTGTAGGGGTTCAGCGTCGAAAAAGCGCCCGCCCGGGGGGCGGTCGGGCGCTCGCGCGGCGGCGCGCAAGCGCGCCTTGATTCCGCGCGGGGGCTTCACTCCAACGACCGCTTCAGACCACACCTGCCCCCTCTCCGGATTTCCGCTTGCCCTCGCCCGCGCCCTGCGGTCATTTGCGCCCGAGACGCCACATGCCGGAGTGCCCATGCCCTTTACCCTTGCCACCTGGAACATCAACTCGGTGCGGCTGCGCGCGCCGCTTGTCGCGCGGCTCTTGCGCGAGGAGGGGCCGGATGTGCTCTGCCTTCAGGAATGCAAGAGCCCGGTCGAGAAGATCCCCGCCGAGATTTTCGCGGCCCTCGGCTATCCGCACATGATCGCGCGCGGCGACAAGGGCTATAACGGCGTGGCGATCCTGTCGCGGCGGCCCATCGAGGAGGCGGGCAGTTTCGATTTCGCCGAACTGGGCCACGCGCGCCACATCGCCGGACGGCTGGAAAACGGCGTGGTGATCCACAATTTCTACGTGCCCGCCGGGGGCGACGTGCCCGACCGCGAGGTGAATGTGAAATTCGGCCAGAAGCTCGATTACCTCACCGACATGCGCGACTTCTTCCAGGAGAACCGCCCGGAAAAATCCATCCTCGTGGGCGATCTCAACATCGCGCCCCGCGAGGATGACGTGTGGTCGCACAAGCAGCTTCTGAAGATCGTCAGCCACACGCCGGTTGAGGTCTCGCATCTGGGCGATGCGATGGAGGCGGGGGGCTGGTGCGACATCACCCGGCAGGACATCCCCGAGGGGCAGCTTTACAGCTGGTGGAGTTACCGCGCCCGCGACTGGGACGAGGCCGACAAGGGCCGCCGCCTCGATCACGTCTGGGCCAGTGCCGATATCGCGGCCGCGGGCCATGGGAGCCGCATCCTGCGGGCCGCGCGCGGCTGGGATCAGCCCAGCGACCACGCGCCGGTTTTCGCGACATTTGATCTTTGACACTGCCGGATGCACCCACATATACCGGGCGCAACCGGATGAAGGGGAGACAGGACATGCTGGAACTGGGCAAGACAACCGGCCCCACGGCCGCCGATCTGGTGCGCGACGTGACCGAGGCGGATTTCATGGCCGAGGTGGTGGATGCCTCGATGACCGTGCCGGTGATCGTCGATTTCTGGGCGCCGTGGTGCGGCCCGTGCAAGACGCTTGGCCCCGCGCTCGAGGCGGCGGTGATCAAGGCCAAGGGTGCGGTGCGCATGGCCAAGGTCGATGTGGACCAGAACCAGATGATCGCCGGACAGCTTCGCGTGCAATCCATCCCGACGGTCTATGCCTTCTGGCAGGGCCAGCCGATCGACGGCTTTCAGGGCGCGGTGCCGCCCTCGGAAATAGAGGCTTTCGTGGCCCGCGTGGTGCAGGCGGCGGGCGGCGACGCGAGCGGCGGACTTGACGAGGCGCTTGACGCCGCCGACGAGATGCTCGAGGCGGGCGCGCTCGGCGATGCCATGCAGACCTATGCCGCCGTGGTGCAGGAAGACCCCGAAAATGCCCGCGGCTTTGCCGGGATGGCGCGCGTGCAGATAGCCCTTGGCGAGCTTGATCAGGCCGAGGCGGTGCTGAACGGCGCGCCCGCCACCATTGCCGGCAAGGCCGAGATCGAGACGGTTCATGCCCAGATCGCCCTTGCGCGACAGGCTCAGGATGCGGGCCCGGTGGACGCGCTGCGCGCCGCCGTCGAGGCCGATCCCGAGAACCACCAGGCCCGCTTCGATCTGGCGCTGGCGCTGCATGCCAACGGGCAGGTGGCCGAGGCGGTTGACGCGTTGCTCGACCTCTTCCGCCGCGACCGCGAGTGGAACGACGGTGCCGCGCGCGCGCAGCTTTTCACCATATTCGAAGCGCTGAAACCAAACGATCCGGTGCTTCTGAACGGGCGGCGCAGGCTCTCGTCGATGATATTTGCCTGAGCGGCGCGTCGGGCTAGCTCCACGTCATGACATACACCCACGATCTGCCCGAAATCATTCCGGTTTTCCCGCTGCCCGGCGCGCTCATGCTGCCGCGCGCCCGGCTGCCGCTGCATCTCTTCGAGCCACGCTATCTTGCCATGCTCGACGACGCGCTCAAGACGCCCGAGCGGGTGATCGGCATGATCCAGCCCAACCGCGTGCCGGGGCGCGACGGGCACGGGCTTCATACCATCGGCTGTGTGGGCCGTGTGACGCAGTTTTCCGAAACCGAGGACGGGCGCTACATGATCACGCTCTCGGGTCTCTCGCGATTTCGCGTGATCGAGGAGGTGGAGGGCTTTGCCCCCTACCGCCGGGCAAAGGTGAGTTGGGCCGGGTTCGAGCGCGACCTTGGCCCGCCCGAGACCGATCCGGGGTTCAAGCGTCCGAAGTTCATGGCCCTGCTTGCGCGCTATTTCGAGACGCGCGGTTTGCAGACGGATTGGGGCTCTTTGAAAGAGGCGGAGGACGAATTGCTGATCAATTCGCTGTCGATGCTTCTGGGGTTCGAGCCCGAGGAAAAGCAGGCCCTTCTCGAAGCGCCCTCCCTCTCGACCCGGCGCGAAACGCTGGTCACGCTGATCGAATACACCCTGCGTGGCGGCGACAATGAGGACATCATGCAATGACCGAAGCATCTGCGCCCGCCTTTGACCGCCGGATGCTCGAGGCGCTGATTTGCCCGCAGACCCACGGCCCGCTTGATTACGACGCCGCGCGGCAGGAACTCGTCAGCCGCCGGGCGGGCCTTGCCTTTCCGATCCGCAACGGCATCCCGGTGATGCTGATCGACGAGGCGCGCACGTTGGAGTGACGGCCCGCGTCACCGCTGCTCTTCGAGCTTCGCCGCGTTCCAGAGCGCGTCCATTTCCGCAAGGTCGCTGTCCTCGGGGCGTCGGCCCTGCGCGGCCAGACGGGCCTCGATCCACGCGAATCGACGGGTGAACTTGGCATTGGCGCGGCGCAGCGCGGCCTCGGGGCAGAGCGCCATGTGCCGCGCGAGATTGGCCATGACGAAGAGCAGGTCGCCGAATTCGTCCTCGATCCTGTCGGGGTCCCCTTCGGCCGCGGCTTCATGCAGTTCTTCAACTTCCTCCCGTATCTTGTCGAGAACCTGAGACGAGTCTGGCCAGTCAAACCCCACCCGCGCGGCGCGCTTCTGCAATTTCACCGCGCGCAGCAACGCAGGCAGGCCAAGCGCCACGCCCTCAAGCGTGCCGCGCTGCCCCTGTTCCGCGCGTTCGGCGGCTTTCACCACCTCCCAGTCGCGGGTTTGCTGTTCGGCGGATTTTTCGCGGCTCTCATTGCCGAACACATGCGGATGCCGCGCCACCATCTTGTCGGAAATGGCATTGGCCACATCCGAGATGTCGAAAAGCCCCTTGTCCTGCGCAATCTGGGCGTGGAACACCGCCTGCAACAACAGATCGCCCAGTTCCGCGCGCAGGTCCTGCCAGTCGGCCCGTTCGATGGCGTCGGCAACTTCGTAAGCCTCTTCAATGGTATAGGGGGCGATGGTGGCGAAATCCTGTTCGATGTCCCACGGGCAGCCCGTCCTGGGATCGCGCAACCGCGCCATGATCGCAATCAGCCGGGGCAGCCCGCCCTTGGAGTCGTGAATAAGAGCATCGTCAGCCATTGCAGCGCCTTCGTCTTTGGGATTGACTGCACCCTGACCTGACCGAGAGGGGAGAGTCCAGCCATGGCCGTGATCAACCGCATCAGTGGTTTCGCCGACGAGATGACCGCGTGGCGGCGGCACCTGCACGCCCATCCCGAAATCGGGCTTGAGTGTCACGAGACGGCGGCTTTCGTGGTGGCAAAGTTGCGCGAATTCGGGATCGAGCAGATCGAGACCGGGGTGGCGCAATCCGGCGTCGTCGCGGTGATCGAGGGGCACGGCGCGGGGCCGGCCATCGGCCTGCGCGCGGATATGGACGCGCTGCCGATGGCGGACCTGAGCGGCACGGACCATGCCAGCACCGTGCCGGGGCGTGCCCATGCCTGCGGCCATGACGGGCATACCACCATGTTGCTCGGCGCGGCAAAATACCTGGCCGAGACGCGCAATTTTGCGGGGCGCGCGGTGCTCCTCTTCCAGCCGGCCGAAGAGGGGCCGGGCGGCGGGCGGCTGATGGTGGAGGAGGGCGCGCTCGACCGTCACGGGGTGCGCGAGGTCTACGCGCTCCATACCCTGCCCGGTGCGCCCGAGGGCCAGTTCGAGACCACGCCGGGGCCGATCATGGCCGCCGTCGACACGCTTCATGTGCAGGTGATCGGGCAGGGCGGCCATGCCGCCATGCCGCATGAGACGCGCGATCCGATCCCGGCGGCGGTGGCGCTGGTGCAGGTGATCCAGACCATCGTGACGCGCGACCGTGACCCGCTCGACGATCTGGTCATTTCGGTCACGCAGTTCCACGCGGGCAGCGCCGATAACGTCATCCCCGACCGCGCCTATGTGGGGGCGAGCATCCGCACATTCTCGGAAACCGTGCAGACGATGGTGCACCGGCGGTTGCGCGAGGTGGCCCATGGGGTGGCGGCGGCGCATGGGCTGCGCGCGGAGGTCGAGATCGAGCTTGGCTATCCGCCGACGGTGAACGAGCCGCAGGCGACCGCCTTCGCCGTCGAGGTCGCGCGCGAGGTCGTGGGCGCGGGCGCTGTGATCGCTGACCGCACCCGCGAGATGGGGGCAGAGGATTTCGCCTACATGCTGGCGGCGCGGCCCGGATCCTATCTCTTTCTGGGGCAGGGCGCGGGGCCGGGGCTGCACCATCCGGCGTTTGATTTCAACGATGCGGTGGCCCCGGTCGGCGCGTCGTTTTTCGCGCGGCTGGTCGAGCGGGCGCTGCCACTGCGGGACTGAGTGCCGGTCATGGCAGGTGCGACAGGTGGGTCAATCGCCGGTCGGCGCGCGTCATCCGCAGATCGAGGAGCGCCGCGCGCAAGCGCGCCACCTCAGCCGCGCCTTGGGGTGTTGACGCCAGATCGTGACATTCCAAAGGGTCGTTGCGCCGGTCGAAGAGCATCGGCGGCACACCGCCATTGAAATGCACAAGGCTGTGGGTCGCGTCGCGCAGGATGGCGGCATTGGCCGTGAGCGGTGTAAGGCCAAGCGCGCGCTCGAACCGCGTGGGCGCGCCCGGTTCGGCGAGGTCGATCTCGGTCAGCGACAGGCCGCGCCAGCCTTCGGGGCGCCTGCCATTCAGAAAGGGCACAAGGCTTGCGCCGTCCATGGCGGGCGGCACATCCGCGCCCATCAGCTCGAGGATCGTCGGGGCCACGTCCACGGTCGAGATCATATCCGCCACCGATTGCCCCGCCGCCACGCCGGGACCACGCATGACCAGCGGCACGTGATGGGCGGGGGCGAGCACGTTGTCCTTGCCCCAATACCCCTGATCGCCCAGCATCTCGCCATGATCCGACAGTAGCACGACAAGCGTGCGCCCGGCCTGTCCGGTCGCATCCAGCCAGTCAAGCAGGCGGCCAAGGTGGTGATCCACCTCCGCCACGAGGCCAAGGTAGGTGGCGCGCAGATCGGCCGCCTGATCGGGCGAGAGCCGGTCACAGCGCCCGTCGAACCCCCGGAAGAGCCCGTGCTGCGCGGGGGCCGAAAACCAGGCGCGGCGAAAGGCGTGATCGGTTCCGGCGGGCGCGGGCGCGGGAATGCGGGCGGTGTCGGCCAGGGCGTTCCATGGTTCGGGCGCGACCAGCGGCGGATGGGGGCGGATATAGGTGAGATGCGCGCACCACGCCTGATCGCGGCGTGCATCGAGCGCCTCCAGCGTGCGGTCGGTGAGCCAGGCGGTATCGCTGTCCTCGGTCCGGTAGAGCGCGGGCGCGCGCAGCCCCTCGCCGACCGGCTGATAGAGATCGAACCAGCGTTGCGGCAGGGGCGCGGGCAGGTCATAGCCACGGCGGCGCAGATGCCCGATCCAGGCCAACGGGGCCTCGAACCGCATTTCGACGATTTCCCGAAAACCGCGCGCGGGCAGCTCATAGGTGGCAAGGTCTGGATCGCCGGGGGGATGCTCGGACGGGTCGGCGGCCATGTCGCAATAGCCGAACAAGAGCGGCTCATGCCCGGCGCGGCGCAACTCGGTGGCCACCGTGGCATGATGCGCGGCCACCGGTGTGCCGTTGCGGATGCCGCGATGGTTGAAGGCGTAAAGCCCGGTCAGAAGCGAGGCGCGCGCAGGGCCGCAGGGCACGGCGGCGGTGAAGCATTGGGTGAAGGACGTGCCCTCGGCCATCAGCCGGTCGAGCGCGGGCGTGGGCACGATGCCATGAAGCGCGCCGAAGAGCACATCGGCGCGCAACTGATCGAGCGTCACAAAGAGGAGGTTCGGGGCCATCACCCCTCCGCGTCGAGCCGCGTGAGAAGCGCGGGCAGATCGGCGATGGAATCGATCACATGATCGGCCCCGGCGTCGCGCAATTCCGTCCCCGCTTGCGCGCGGATCGCGTCGCGCTCGGCCTCGGGCAGCGCCGCAAGCTCTTCGGGCGTGCGTCCCGCGATATTGCCCGAGAGGGTCACGCCCACCACGGTGCAGCCGGTGGCGCGCCCCTCCTTGATGCCCGGCGGCGTGTCATCGACCTTGACGATATGGGGTCCGGGCAACAGCGTCATGTCGGCAAAGACACGATACATCTGCCACGGGCCGGGGCGGCCCTTGGGCACGTCATCGGCGCAGACACAGATCTCGGGCGCAAAGCCCTGATCGGCCACCACTGGCAGCACCCGCGCCATGATCGAGCGGACATAGCCCGTGGTGGTGCCCACGCGGATGCCCTCTGCGCGCAACCAGTCAAGCGTGGCGGGCGCGCCGGGGACAAGGGTTGCGTAGCGCGCGACCACCTCCTCGTTCATGGGCACGAAAACCTCGTAGAGCCGGTCGATTGCCGCCTCGTCCGGCGCGGACCCTTGCGCCGCACGCCAGCCTTCGGCGACATGGGGCAGGGCCATCATCGCGCGGATATGGTCGCGCTTCGGCGCCCCCATCGGCCCGCGCGCATCCGCGATGCTGACCGTGACGCCGAAATGGGCGAAGGCCTCGACAAAGGCCCCCATCGGCGCGAAAGAGCCAAAATCAATCAGCGTGCCCGCCCAGTCGAAAATCACCGCGTCGAATTTGCTCATGCCATCTCCCTTTCCGCGCGTCGTTTCTCGGCCTGTGCGGCCTCGGGCGGGGCGGCGGAGGCCACGCCCATGTCTTGCAGCGTCGCGCGCGCCGCCTCGACGACCTGTCGCATCACGCCCGCATCGAGCCGCCCGATATGACCCATGCGGAAACTGTCCACCACGGTCAGCTTGCCGGGATAGAGGATAAATCCGCGCGCCTTCATGCGGTCGTAGAAATCGTCAAAGACAAAGGCCGGATCGGCGGGGCAGAAAAACGTGGTGATGATCGGGCTCAGCCAGCGGTCCGCGAGCAGCGTCTCGAAGCCAAGGCCCCGCATCCCCGACACCAGCGCATCGCGGTTGGCCGCATAGCGCGCGCCGCGCGCGGGCGTTCCACCCTCTGCCGCGTGCTCATCCAGCGCCTGAAGGAAGGCCGCGACAGTATGGGTGGGCGGCGTGTAGCGCCATTGGCCGGAGCGTTCGAACTCGGCCCATTGCGCGTGCAGGTCAAGCGCGAGCGAATGGGCGTTGCCGCGTGCCGCCTCCAGCACGGAGCGGCGGACAAGGGCAAAGCCGAAACCGGGCACGCCCTCGATGCATTTGTTGGCCGAGCTGACCAGCGCGTCAAACGGCAGGCCCTCGGGCAAGGCAACCGCACCGAAGGCGGACATGGAATCCACCAGCAGGCGGCGGCCTGCGGCGGCGACGGCCTCGGCGATCTCGGCCAGCGGATTGAGGATGCCCGATGAGGTCTCGCAATGGATGGCGACCACATGGGTGATGGCGGGATCGCGGGCGAGGATTTGGGCCACCTCGTCGCCCCGCGGCGGCAGGTAATCGCCCTTGTCGAGCACCTCGACCGCGCGGCCCATCTGCCGCAGGGCGGCACCCGCGCGCAAGCCATAAGCGCCGTTGGCCAGCACCAGCGCCTTTCCCTCGCGCGGCACCAATGTGCCCAGCATCGCCTCCACCACGAAACTGCCCGACCCCTGCATCGGCACGCAGGTGAACGCCTCGCCACCCGGTCCCAGCAGCGCGACCAGCCGCGCGCGCAGGTCCGCCGTCATGGCGCGGAAATCGCCGTCCCAACTGCCCAGATCGCGCAGCATGGCCGCCTTGACGCTGTAGGAGGTTGAAAGCGGCCCCGGTGTCAGAAGCCACGGCTCGCCGCCCTGCGGCGGCTCGATCTTGAGGGTGGTCACGGTATTTCTCTTTCCTTTGCGGGCGTTGTGCCCGCCGGTTCCCTTGATCTACGGAAATCGAACTCCTCGGCATAGTGACAGGCGACGAAATGATCTGAGGCCAGTTCGCGCCAGACAGGCACTTCGAGGGCGCAGCGCGGGCGCGCGAAGGGGCAGCGGGTGTGAAAGCGGCAGCCGGGCGGCGCGTCGGCGGGATTGGGGATCTCGCCCTGCAGGCGCTCGGGGCGAAACGGCAGATCGGGATCGGGTTCGGGTACGGCCGACAGCAGCGCGTGGGTATAGGGATGACGCGGGTGGAAAAAGAGGCTCTCGGTGGGTGCATATTCCGCGAAGCGGCCCACGTAGATGACGGCAACGCGGTGGCTGATGCGCGCGACCACGTTCAGATCATGCGCGATGAACAGGAAGGATGTGCCGGTTTCCGCCTGCAAATCCTTCAGAAGGTTGACGATCTCGGCCTGGATCGAGACATCGAGCGCCGACACGCTCTCGTCGCAGACCACGAAATCGGGCCCCGCCACCAGCGCGCGGGCGATGCAGATGCGCTGTCGCTGCCCGCCGGAAAAGGCGTGCGGAAAGCGGCGCAGGTGTTCGAGATCGAGCTTGCAGCGCGCGGCGATGGCGCGCACGCGGGCGTCGATCGACTCGCGGTCGCGCATCAGGCCCGCGACAACCAGCGGCTCGGCGATGATGTCGCGCACGGTCATGCGGGGGTTGAGGCTGGAATAGGGGTCCTGAAAGACAAGGCTCATGCGCGGGCGCAGCGGGCGCAGCGCCTTCGGACCAAGCGGCACAAGGTCAAGCGGCGCGCCCTCGCCATGAAGCAGCACCTGCCCGCCCGAGGGCGAGATCACCCGCAGGATGGCGCGGCCCACCGTGGTCTTGCCCGAGCCGCTTTCGCCCACGAGGCCCACCGTCTCGCCCCGGCGGATATCGAAGGTGACGCCGTCCACGGCCTTGAGCTGCTTGCGCCTGCCGGAAAAGAACCCGCGCTTGCCAAGATCGAAGCTTACTTCCAGATCGCGGATTTCAAGGAGCGGGCTTTTGTCGGGGATCATGCCACGGCCCTTGTCTCGTGCAGGTGACAGCGCACGCGGCGGCCCACGCCAAGCGTGACCTCGGGCGGCGTTTCGCGGTCGCACAGCCCCGCGATGGCCTCGGCGCAACGCGGATGGAACGGACAGCCCGCGGGCCGCGCAGAGGGCGAGGGGATGTCTCCCGGCACCGCCTCGAGCCGCGCATCGAGCCTGTCGGCGCGTGGAATCGCCTTGATCAGGCCGCGCGTGTAGGGATGGGCGGGCGATTTCAGCACCTCGCGCGCCGTGCCCGTCTCGACGATGGTGCCCAGATACATCACCGCCACGTCGTCGGCGACATGGGCAATGACGCCGAGATCATGGGTGATGAAGATCATCCCCATGCCCAGATCGCGTTGCAGCCCGCGCATGAGGTCGAGCACTTGCGCCTGAATGGTGACATCGAGCGCTGTCGTCGGCTCGTCCGCGATCAGCAGGCGCGGCCCGGCGGACAGCGCCAGCGCGATCATCGCCCGCTGGCGCATCCCGCCAGAGAGTTCGTGTGGGTATTGATCGACGCGCGCGCCGGGGTTGGAGATGCCGACCTTGTCCAGCATGTCCACCGCCAGATCGCGGCCCGCGCGCCCCTTGAGGCCGCGATGCAGGCGGATCGTTTCCATGATCTGGTTGCCGATGGTGTAGACCGGCGAGAAGCTCGCCATCGGCTCCTGAAAGATCATGCCGATCTCGCCGCCGCGCAGGTGGCGCAGCGCGCGCGCATTGGGCTTCAAGCACTCGATGGCGATTTCCTCGCCGGATTTGGCGGTATAGCGCATCCGCGCCTCTCGGGCGATTTCGGCATTGCCGGGCAGAAGCCGCATCAGCGCCTTGGTCGAGACCGACTTGCCCGAGCCGCTCTCGCCGACGATGCCCAATGTGCGGCCCTCGGCGACCGAAAACCCCACCCCCTGCACCGGGGTGACGCGCCCCTCGTCGGTGCGAAAGCTGATCGTGAGGTTTTCGACCGTCAGCATCAGCGCGCCTCCGAATAGGGATCGGCCGCGTCGCGCAACCCGTCGCCCAGAACGGTAAAGGCCAGCACCGCCAGCACGACGAAACCCGCCGGGATGAAGAGCCACGGCGCCTGTTCGATGGCCTGCACCGATTGCGCCTGTTGCAGCATCACCCCCCACGAGACCGAAGGCGGGCGCAGCCCGAGGCCGACAAAGCTGAGCGCGGTTTCCGACAGGATCATGTAGGGAAACGAGATCACCAGATCGACGATGATGAAGCTGGTGAACGACGGCAGCATGTGGGTGGCGATCACGCGGGCCGGGCGCGCGCCGGCCAGTTCGGCCGCAAGCACGTAATCCTCGCTCCGGATCGACAGAAGCTGGCTTCGGATGCGCCGCGCCAGCGTCGGCCAGCCGAAGAGGCCGAGGATGATGGTCATGGCGAAATAGACCTGCGTCGAGGACCAGTCCTTGGGCATGGCCGCCGCCAGCCCCATGTAAAGCGGGATGATCGGGATCACGCGCACCACCTCGGTCATGCGCTGGATCACGTTGTCGACCATGCCGCCGAAATAGCCCGCCGCGCCCCCGATCACCAGCGCCAGCACGAAGGAGATGAGCACCCCCGCCACCCCGATGGAGAGCGAGGTGCGCGTGGCATAGAGCGTGCGCGAGAACACGTCGCGCCCCATCTGGTCGGTGCCCCAGAGGTGCAGGCGCGCGCCGTCCTCCAGCCCGAACAGCCGGGTCTCGATCGGGATCACGCCCAGCAGATGCGCGGGCTGGCCCTCGACGAAAAACGCCACGTAGCGCCGCGTTTCGGGGTCGGGCATGGCCACGGCGCGCAGCGTGACGGGGTCGCGCTCTGTCCGTGTGCCGTGGACGAAGGGGCGCAGGCTGCATCCGTTATCGTCGCAGAACATCGGGATCTGCGGCGGGCCGGACAGGTAGTCGCGGTTGCGTTCTGTGGTGCCGTAGGGCGCGAAAAACTCGGCGAAGAGGCCGAGAATCACCATCAGGCCGAGCACGCAAGCGGCGGCCATGGCCGCGCGGTGACGGCGGAAGCGCCACCAGATCAGCGTCCATTGGCTGGCCGAATAATAGCGTTCGCGCTGGCGGCGCGCGCGCCGTTCGGCGGCGGTCTCGGTGCGGTTCTCGGGGGTGTCGGGCCTGTCGGTCATGTCAGCCTCCCAGCCGGATACGCGGATCGAGCCAAGCAAGCAGCAGGTCGGAGACAAAATTCATCACCACGATCACCACCGTCAGCAGCAGAAGGATCGCGCCCGCCACGTTCATGTCGAGATCGAGATAGGATTTGAGCAAGAGATCCCCCAGTTCGGTCAGCCCCAGCACCACCGCGACGATGGGCAGTTCCGAGAATATCCGGTTGACGTCGAAACCGATGGTCGAGACCACCGGGTTGATCGCCAGTCGCGCGGGATATTTCAGCAAAAGCCGCCCCTCGGGCACGCCGCGCGCGCGCGCGGCCATGACCGAGAGCTTGCCCAACTCGTCCGACATGGTCGCGCGCACGGTCTGGATCTGATAGGCCATGGCCGACCAGGCCAGCACGGCGGCGGGCAGCCACAGATGCTTCATCAGGTCCCAGAATTTCGCCCCCGACCACGGTGCATCGGAATATTGCGGGCTGAAGAGCCCCCCGATCGAGGCCCCGAACCAGCGGTTGGCGAAATAGAGCATCACCAGCGCCAGAAGGAAATTCGGCAGCGCAAGGCCGAGATATGAAAATACGGTCAGCCCGTAATCGGCGAACCCGCCCCGACGCACGGCGGCATAGATGCCCACCGGGATCGAGACCAGGTAGGTCACGATCAGCGTGGCAAAGAGCAGCCCCAGCGTCAGCCAGACCTTGCCGCTGATGATGGTGTTGACGGAGGTGTCAAAGGCATAGGCCGGTCCGAAATCGCCGCGCAGCACGATGCCGCCGATCCAGTCCAGATAGCGCGTCACGGCTGGCGCATCGAGGCCAAGCTCGACCCGGATCGCCTGCACATCGGCTTCGGTCATGGTGACGCCGGTGCCGGAATATTTGCGGAACGCATAGCGCTCGGCATAGTCGCCGGGCGGCAGTTCCATGATCACGAAGACCATGATCGAGACGAGAACGAGCGTCACGACCATGCCGACGATCCGGTCGATCAGGAAACGGGCCATCTGTGTCCCCCACAGGCGGCACCCGCCCCGGCGCAAGGCCGGGGCGGGCGGCGCTCAGTCCTCAGTTGGCGATGAACCACTGCTGCGGACGGTAGGGATAGGTCCAGTAGTAGTCATAGGTCTTGGACGTGAGAGGCTGCACGTTCTGCACGCTGTTGTGATGCACGTAAGGCGACGGGATTTCCGCCACGACGCCGATCTTGAGCATCTGGTCGGCATGGATGCGCACGATCTCCTCGCCGATCCGGCTCGACGTGGGCGTGCCGAGCGGCTCTGACAGGAACTGTTCGGAGAGATCCCACAGTTTCTTTATATCGGCGGGCGGCTCGATCCCCTCGGCGCCGTTCGTCTGGTGCCACTTGGCCCATTCGAAACCGCCGCCGGGGTTGAAGAAATCGCCGAAGGGCGGCACCAGCATGGTGGCGTCCTGCGCGATGAACGGGCCCGAAATGCCGTCATTTTTCCAGATGAACACGTCCACGTCGTTGGCATTGGCGCTGGACCGATATTCGTCCGATGTCACCTCGCGCAGATCGACGGTCAGCCCCAACTCTTCCCACATGCCGCGCGACAACTCGTGCAACTGCACCGGACTGCCCTGGCTGGCGAAGAGGATGCGGACGGCGAGCGGCTTGCCGTCGGGGCGCTGGCGCTTGCCGCTGCCGTCGCGGGCAAGGCCCATCTCGTCGAGGAGCGCATTGGCCGCCGCCACGTCATGATCAAGGAACTGCGTGAGCGCATAGTCGGGCACGAAATCGACGGTGCGCGCCTCGACCGGGATGGCCTGCGCGGGCGTGCCCTGTCCGAGATAGACGATCTCGCGGATTTCGTCGCGGTCGAGGCCCAGTGACATGGCCTGCGAAAACCGCGGATCGTTGAAGATGTCGCGCAGCACCGGGTCCTTGTGGTTGCGCGCGAAGGAGTAATAGACCGTCTCGCCCAGTGTCGGCGCAAGATTGACAGTATAGTTGCCCTTGGCCTCGTTCTCCTTCAGGAGCGGAAAATCGTTCAGCTCCATCGCCTGCTGCTTCCAGCCGATCTCGCCGTTCATGACCTTGAGGTTCACCACGTCGCGCTCGGGGATATAATCCTCGCGGATCTCCGAGATATAGGGAAGCTGGTTGCCGACGGTGTCGACCATATGGAAATAGGGGTTGGCGACAAGGCGGCGGCCGTTGGAATCCTCGGCCACGACGATATGGCTCTCCAGCGTCGGCTTGACGGCGGCGCCGAGGGCGGCGGCTTTGGCCGGGTCCTTCATGAGCGGTGAGGGCACGTCTTTCCAGTCAGACGCGCCGTAATAGAAGTCGATTGCCTCCTTCTCGCTGGCAAAGCCATGTTCGGCGCGCAGCGCGGCGGCCCCGTCATTGTGCTTGTCCATGAAACGGCCGAGGAAATGACGCGGCAGGAAGGTCTGGCCGTAATCCATCGCCCAGCGGTTGATGAGGTTGGGCTGCGGCGTGGGAAAGGTGAAGGTGACGGTGACATCGTCCACAGCCTCGACGCGGGCCGGCTCGCCGCCAAAGAGCCAGCGGCCGGGGGTGGTTTCGGTGATCGCCGGATTGGTGAGCACGTCATCATACCAGAAAACAACGTCATGCGCGGTGAAGGGCGCGCCGTCGGACCATTTGTGCCCCTTGCGCAGGGTAAAGGTCAGTTGCGTGTAATCGGCGTTCCACGACCAGCCCTTGGCCACGTTGGGCACGATGGTCTTGAGATCATCGGCGTAGCGCACGAGGTTGACATGACGCACCGACAGCATGTCGGATGTGCCTGATTCGGTGCCGCGCGACGCCCCGCTCAGCACGCCGCCATATTGGCCGATGGCCGCATAGGGTGCCACGACCAGCGGCTCATCGGGCAGGCGTGCGGCCACCGGCGGCAGATCCGGGTTGCCCGTGATGCGCGCATTGAGGTCGGCCATGGCCGGGTTCTCGGCCAGATCGAGCGTGCAGCTTGCGGCGGACTGCAACTCGGCCAGTTCGAATTGCTGCGGGAAGGCGGGCGCAAGGCCCTTCATGTCGGCCACGGTGGCAGGCGGGCAGGCGGCAAAGGCCATGGTGCCGCTCAGGGCAAGCGCCGTGGTGCTGGCAAGCAGCGATATTTTCTTGGGACGCATCGGTTTTCCTCCAGGTGTTGGTGGCGGGATGTTACCGCTAATTTCAAATCTGTCATCCCTTTGCACGATTCTGTAACGGATAAATGAAACATTAACATTCATTTGCTTATCAAATGCTCACGGAAGGTTCCCTATCAGGCGGCGCGCTTGCGCAGCCCGGCGATCTCGAAGAGGGCCGCGACCGCTCCCATGTCGCGCTGTTCGGGCAGGGTCACAAGGTAATGTCCGAGGCGCGGCACCGGCTCTTGCAGGGTGACGGCCACGATGCGCGGATCGTCCGGCTCGATCTCGCCGGCCATGGCGATGCCCACGCCCACGCCCTGCGCGGCGGCGAGGCGCATCGATTCCCACGAACCAAGGTCGATGGCGGTGCGCAGGCTGACGCCCTGCCGCGCGGCATAGGCGTCAAAGAGGCGTCGCGTGCCCGAGGCCCCCTCGCGGCGAATGAGGTCGAGCGTGCCCACCTCGGCCCAGGACACCTGCGCGCGGGTCGCAAGCGCGCTGTCGCGCCCGACCATCAGAACCACATCCTCGCGCCGCAATTCGAGGCAGACAAGGTCCGGCTCCGGCTCGGGCAGGGTGACGAAACAGGCCTCGAACGCGCCATGGCGCAGCCCCTCGAGCAGGTCATGCGAGCCATGGCAGCGCGCCTCGATCCGCACGCCGGGATGGCGCAGACGGAATGTGGCGAGAATGTCCATGATGAACTGATGCGTGGTGTAGCCGATGGCCAGGCGCCCAGAATCGAGCGTGGCCAGGCCGCCAAGCCCGTCCGCCACCTCGTCGGAGAGTTGCAACAATGCCCGCAGGCGCGGCAGAAGGGGCATCAGCAGCGCGTTCGCCTCAAGCCGGTGGCCGGAGCGGTCAAAGAGGCGCGCGCTCAGTTTCTCCTCGATCTGCGACAGGTGGTTCGAGACCGACGGCTGCGACAATCCCAGGTCGCGCGCCGCCGCCCCGATCCCACCGCAGCGCGCGATGGCCTCGAGCACCGAGAGTTGCACGAGGGTAAAGGGCGGCTTGGCCATGCGCGGTCCTTTTCGAAATGTTCCGGCTCCGGCCATGCTTGGGCCAAGCGCGCCGCTTGTCCAGTCACTTCTGGCGCGATGCGGGGTTTCAAACGTGCGTCAGACTGCGTGACGAGGCTTGTTGCGGCGGGGCTTGGGGCGTATCTATCGCGCAACCGTCAGCTTTCGCGCGAAAGGAGACCCGCTCATGTTCGCCCGCTTCCGCAAATCCCTCTTTGCCCTCGCGCTCGCCGTGTTCCCGATGGCGGCACACGCGCTCGGACCGCTTGTCGATGTCTCCGATCTGCGCGCTGCGCTTGACGCCGAGGCTCCTGTCGTGCTCGATATCCGCGCGGGCGATGCCTACGCCAACGGCCATGTGCCCGGCGCGCTCAACGCGCCCTACGGTCTCTTTCGCGGCCCCGCCGAGAACCCCGGCGAGCTTGTTTCCGAGGCGCATCTGACCGAGGTGCTGCGCGGTCTTGGCATCTCCACCGATACGCCCGTTGTCGTGGTCCATCAGGGCACCAACCAGACCGATTTCGGCGCGGCCGCGCGGGTTTACTGGACGTTGAAATCAAGCGGGGTCGAGACGCTGGCCATTCTCAACGGTGGCATGAACGCCTGGGCTGCCGCCAACGCGCCGCAAGAGACCGGCCCCGCATCGCAGGTCACGCCCTCGGATATCACCGTGCGTTTCTCGCGCGAATGGCTTGCCACGCGGGAGGATGTGCAGGCCATCGTCGACGGGCGCGACAATGCCCAACTGATCGACGCGCGCCCCGAGGCGTTCTGGAAAGGCGAGACCAAGCACGCCGCCGCCGCCCGTCCCGGCACCATCCCGCAATCGCAATATTTCACCCATGATCGCTGGTTCGGCCAAAGCGAGCCGTCGCTGATCAAGCCGGACCTCGTGCGCCAACTGGCCGAGGAAAACGGCTTTGGTCCCGGCGACCGGCTGGTGAGTTTCTGCAATACCGGGCATTGGGCCGCGACAAACTGGTTCGCGCTGAGCGAACTGGCGGGGATCGAGGGCGTGCGGATGTATCCCGAATCGGTCGTCGGCTGGTCCAATGCCGGGCTCGAGATGGCGAATGTGCCGGGGCTGTTTCAAAACCTGCTCGACAAGATCACTGGCAAGAACTGAGGCAAGAACATGACCACGGCCACGCCCGCTGCCACCACCGCGCCGGGCCTTGTGCCGCGCGCATTGATGCTTGCCCTCGTGGCGGCGACCGTCCTGATTGTGGCGCTGTTCGCAGGGCCACGTTCGGGGCTGGTGCTGCTGATCGGGCTGGGGTTCGGCCTCACGCTTGAAGGTTTTCGCTTCGGCTTTACCGGGCCGTGGCGGCGGATGATCCTCGAGCGCGACGCCTCTGGCCTGCTGGCGCAGCTTCTGGCGATTGCCATTGTCGCCTGTGCGGCGCTGCCGCTGCTGGCCGCCAACGGGGCCGAGTTGAAGGGGGCCCATGCGCCCATCGGGCTGGCGATGATTGGCGGGGCCTTCGTCTTTGGCGCGGCGATGCAGATCGTGCTTGGCTGCGGCTCGGGCACGCTGGTCAATGCCGGGAGCGGCAATGCCATCGGCGCGGTGGCGCTGCCCTTCTTCGCCATCGGCAGTTTCGCAGGCGCCTGGCACCTGAGCTGGTGGACCGCGCTTGGCAGCCTGCCGGTCATGGCGCTGGAAGGGACGGGCGGACTTGGCATCACGCTTCTCGGGCTGGCCGGGGTGGCGGCGCTGGCGCTCGTGATCGGACGCCGCGGCAGTCACCGGCTGCCTGCCCGATACTGGGGCGCGCTGCTGGCGCTGGCGGCGCTGGCCATCCTGCATCTGGTCGTGGCGGGACAGCCCTGGGGCGTGGTCTACGGCCTTGGTCTCTGGGTGGCCAAGGGTGTGGTGGCCGTGGGCGGTGATCTCTCGGGGTCGGTCTTCTGGTCGGCTCCGGCCAATGCGGCGCAGGTCAAGGCCAGCCTTTTGCTGGATATCACCTCGCTCACCGATCTGGGCCTCATCGGCGGCGCGGCGCTGGTGGCGTGGTGGCGGGCGGGTCTTGCCTCGCCTGTGGGCGTGCTGCCCGCGCGCGCCTGGGTGGCGGTGATCGTGGCAGGGCTGGTGCTGGGCTACAGCTCGCGGCTGGCCTTCGGCTGCAATATCGGCGCGTTCTTCAGCGGCATCGCCACCGGCTCGGCGCATGGCTGGGTCTGGTTCGCGGCGGCCTTTGCCGGATCCTGGGTGGGGATCAGGCTACGGCCCTCGCTGGGTCTGGAGGCGCGGCGATGAGGCGGGTGCATGTGACGCTTCTGGTGGCGCTGGGGGTGGCCGGGCTGCTGGCGCTCGATCAGGCGCAGTCGCAGCCGCTCAACCCCTATAACGCCCCGCCGATGATTGCGCTCGGCTCGGGTCTGGCGGCCACCGGCGGGCATTGTGCCGCGCCCCCGCCGCCGCTGACGCGCTGAGCGCTCAGGGATTGAGAAACCGGTTGGGATCGACGCTTTCGAACCCGTCGCGCACCTCGAAATGCAGCGCGGCCGCGCCGTCGCGGCGGATCTCGGCGATCTTCTGGCCGCGTGCAACGGTATCGCCCTTCTTGACGCTGAGCGCGTCCACGTTCGAATAAACGGTGAGCAGGCTGCCCTGATGGCGGATCACGATGATGGGGATGCCGTTGGTGTCCTCGGTGATCGCGGCAACCGTGCCCGCATCGGCGGCCTTCACGGGCGCGCCGGGGGTGGCGGCGATGTCGATGCCGTCATTGCGGCCCTTGGCATAGTCGCGGATGATCGAGCCTTCGACGGGCTGCGCCATGCGCGCGCTGCCTGTTGCGGTTTGGCCGAGGTCCGGGGCGGCGACCGGCGGGGTCGGTGTGGCGACCGGCCGGGTCTCTTCTGCGGGCAGGGGCTGTGCCGCGCTTGGCGGCGTGGGTGTGGGCGAGCCGGAGCCGGGCGGGCTGACGGCGGCCGGGGCGGCCGCCGCTTCGCGCGGCGGGGGCGTCGCGCCGGGCGTTGCCACGGGAATGAGCAGATGCTGACCCTCGCGCACGGCGAAATCGGGTCCGAGCCCGTTCCAGTCCGCAAGGCTGCGCACCGAGACGTTGTAGAGCCGCGCGATGGAAAAGGCCGTCTCGCCGCGCTCGACCCGGTGGCGCACGGGCTCTGTGCCCACCTGCGCCGCGGGGGCGAGTGTCGTGGTTCGGACCTGTTGCGCATCGGCGCGCGCGATGGCCCCGCCCGCCACCGAGGCAATATCGACGCCCGAAGGCGGCCGGATCGGCCCGCCGGTCGGTTCGGCGACACGGCGGGGCAGGGCCACGATCTCGCCGTCACGCAGGATGTCGCCGGTCTGGATGCCGTTGAAGCGGGCAAGCTCCTCGGCGTCGGCCCCGATACGGGTGGCCAGCCGCGCGAGCGTATCGCCGCGCCGCGCCACCGCCACCTGATAGCCGGGATAGGAGATGATGCCGCGTTCGTCGGGCTGCGGGCGCGCCGTGCTGGCGGTGCGCGCCGCGTCGGCGGTGCTGGGCGCGTTGCCGAAGGCCCCGCGCATGTCGATGTCGAGCGGTTGGCTACAGGCGGCAAGCCCCAAAGCCAGCCCCGTGCCGATCGCCAGATGTCGCGGTAACTGTCGCATCCTCGATACTCCCTGTTTCCTGCCTCGTCCTGCCTTTGCGCCTCTTGTCGCGCCGTGCCCGTGCGGGCCCCTACCCATCTCGCCCCAGCCCCTCGACCAGCGGCACGAAGCGCACCGGGCGCAGCTCGTCATACTCGTATCCGGTCTCGTGCCGGGTCACGCGGATGAGATGCTGCACCGCGTCGGACTGACCGACGGGCAAGACCATGATACCGCCGATCTTGAGTTGCGCCAAGAGCGGCCCCGGCGGATCCTCGGCCGCTGCCGTCACGATGATCCGGTCGAAGGGCGCCTGTTCGGGCAGGCCAAAGCTGCCATCGGCGGTGAGCGCTATGATATTGGTCAGATCGAGTGCCGCGAAAATCTCGCACGCCTCGCGCACGAGGCGGCGGTGACGGTCCACGGTATAGACGCGGCGGGCAAGCTGGCTCAGGATCGCGGCCTGATAGCCCGAACCGGTGCCCACCTCGAGCACCTTGTCGCGCGGCGTGACCTTCAGCGCCTGCGTCATCAGCCCCACCACCGAGGGCTGGCTGATGGTCTGGCCGCAGGCAATGGGCAGCGGCATGTCCTCATAGGCGCGGTCGGTGAAATAGCCGCGCACGAAGGGGCCACGGTCCATCCGCTCCATCGCGGTGAGCACGCGCGCATCCGTCACACCGCGCGAGCGCAGGGCATAAAGGAACTGCATCTTGCGTTCGGCGATATGATCGTCCCCGTCGCTCATTCGATGGCTTTCAGCGCCTCCAGCGCGTCATGCGCCGTGAGATCCGCGCGCATCGGCGTGACCGAGATATAGCCCTGAAGGTTCACATCCGCGTCCGAGCCGGGGCTGGTGGGCATGTTCTGCGGCGCGCCCGTGACCCACAGGAACCGCCGCCCCGAGGGGGAATGCGCGGGCTGCACGCCAAAGCCCATGTCGCGGCGAAAGCCCTGTCGCGCGGCGCGGATGCCCTTGACATCCGCCGCCGGGACGGGCGGAAAGTTGATGTTGTAGAAGATGCCGTAATCGTCGCGCGTCCACACACCCTTGTCCAGCAGGCGGCGCAGCACGGGCAGGCCGTGCACGCGCGCGGCCTCGAACGGGTCGGGGGTGTCGCGCTGCGCGGGGCCATAATACTGGCTGAGCGCGACCGCGGGCACACCGTGCAACGCTGCCTCCATCGCCGCGCCCACGGTGCCGGAATAGACCGCGTTCTCGGCCGAGTTGTTGCCGCGATTGACGCCCGAGAGTACCAGATCGGGGCGCGCGTCCTTCATCACGTCATAAAGCCCGGCCAGCACGCAATCGGCCGGGCTGCCCTCGGCGGCATAGCGGCGCGGGGCCATTTCGCTGATCATCATCGGACGGGTATAGGAGATGCAATGGCCCACGCCCGATTGCTCGAAGGCGGGGGCCACGGTCCAGACCTCACCGGCATCGCCCGCAAGGGCGGTGGCGATTTCCGCAAGCACCGCAAGGCCCGGTGCGTTGATGCCGTCGTCATTTGTGATCAGAATGCGCATGTAGCTGCCCCTCTTGCCTTCGATCCCTCTCTACCCCGCCCGACTGCGGGCAACAAGCGCCGCGCGCGCAACCCGGGAACACGCAAGTTGTCCTCTGACTTGCGCAGGGCGCAACGCTGCAATGCGGCGATTTTCGGTTGGCAGCACCGCACCCACCGGATAGAGAGAGATCATATGGCGGAGCGGAAAGGCGCATGTCGGTGCCACCGGTTGCCGGTTCCCCGAAAGACACACGAACAAGGACAGCCCGGAGGCCAAATGCGCCGGGCAGGAACGTATGAACGCATGATTTCTCTCGACGCCTATCGGGCACAATGGTTCGGCAATGTCAGGGGCGATATCCTCGCCGGGCTGGTGGTCGCGCTGGCGCTCATCCCCGAGGCGATTGCCTTTTCGATCATCGCGGGCGTAGACCCGAAGGTGGGGCTTTACGCCAGCTTCTCGATTTCGGTGCTGGTCGCGTTCACCGGCGGTCGGCCGGGCATGATCTCGGCGGCCACCGCCGCGACGGCGGTGCTGATGATCACGCTGGTGCGTGATCACGGGCTGGAATACCTGCTGGCCGCGACGGTGCTGGCGGGCCTGATCCAGATCGCGGCGGGGGTGCTGCGGCTGGGCTTCATCATGCGCTACGTGTCGAAATCGGTGATGACCGGCTTTGTCAACGCGCTGGCGATCCTGATCTTCATGGCGCAACTGCCCGAGCTTGATCCGCGCGCCGTGACATGGATCACCTTTGTGCTGGTGGCGGCGGGGTTGGCGATCATCTATCTCTTTCCGCTGCTGACAAGCGCCATTCCGTCGCCCTTGGTGACCATTGTTGTGCTGACCGCAATCGCCTACTTCATGGGTCTCGATGTGCGCACCGTGGGCGATATGGGCGCGCTGCCCGACACATTGCCGGTGTTCCTGATCCCGCAAATCCCGCTGACCTTCGAGACGCTGATGATCATCCTGCCCTATTCCATGGCGGTGGCGGTCGTGGGCCTTCTGGAAAGCCTGATGACCCAGAACATCGTCGATGACCTGACCGACACCAAATCCAACCGCTCTCAGGAGATGGTCGGGCAGGGCATCGCCAATACCGCGACCGGTTTCATCGGCGGCATGGCGGGCTGTGCGATGATCGGCCAGTCGATCATCAACGTGAAATCCGGCGGGCGCGGGCGGCTGTCGTCCTTTTCGGCGGGGGTATTCCTGCTGGCGATGGTGGTGGGGCTCGGCGATGTGGTCAGCCTGATCCCGATGGCGGCCCTCGTGGCGATCATGATCATGGTCTCGGTCGGCACGTTCTCGTGGTCGTCGATCCGAAACCTGCGCGAGCATCCGCGCTCCTCCTCGATCGTGATGATCGCCACGGTGGTGACGGTGGTCTATACCCACAACCTCGCCATCGGGGTGCTGGTGGGCGTGCTCTTGTCGGGCATCTTCTTTGCCGGCAAGATCGCGCAGCTTTTCAAGGTGACGAGCCATATAACCAAGAGCGGCAGCCACCGCACCTACGTCGTGGAGGGGCAGCTTTTCTATGGCTCGGTCGAGGATTTCATGAACGCTTTCGACTTCAAGGAAGCGCTGGAAAAGGTCATCATCGACGTGAGCCGCGCGCATATCTGGGATATTTCCTCGGTTCAGGCGCTTGACATGGTGATCCTCAAATTCCGCCGCGACGGGGCCGAGGTCGAGATCATCGGGATGAACGAGGCCACGGAAACCATCGTCGACAAGCTTGCCATTCATGACAAGCCGGGCGCGATGGACAAGCTGATGGCGCATTGAGGGAGGATATGACCATGACGGACAAGGTGATCGCATTGGTGGACGGGTCGATCTATTCGGCCTCGGTCTGCGACCACGCGGCCTGGATCGCGCAGCGCACCGGCGCGGCGGTCGAGTTGCTGCATGTGCTCGGGCGGCGCGAAGGGGCGGAGAAGCAGGACCTTTCAGGCGCGATCAGACTGGGCGCGCGCACGGCATTGCTGGAGGAACTGGCCGAGCTTGACGCGCAGCGCGCGAAGCTGGTGGCGCATCGCGGGCGGGCGATCCTGGAAGACGCGCGCGCGATCCTTGAGAAGGCCGAGATCAACGAGATCACCACCCGCCTGCGGCAAGGCGATATCGTCGAGACGGTGGCCGAGGTCGAGCATGACGCCCGCGTGATCGTGATCGGCAAGCGCGGCGAGGCCGCCGATTTCGCCAAGGGCCATCTGGGATCGAACCTCGAACGCATCGTGCGCGCCAGTCACAAGCCGGTTTTCGTGGCCTCCCGCGCGTTTCAGCCCATCGACAAGGTGCTCGTGGCCTATGACGGCGGCACCTCGGCGATGAAGGCGGTCGATCACATCGCGCGCAGCCCGCTTTTCTCCGGGCTGAAGGTGCATGTGGTGACGGTCGGCCCGGCCACGCCGGACGTCAGGAAGGGGCTGGAAGATGCCCGCGCGCTTCTGGTCGCCGCCGGGATCGAGGCCGAGACGGATGTGGTCGCGGGCCAGCCCGAGACGGCGCTCGGCAAGCTGGTGGAGGAGGCGGGCTTTGACATGGTGGTGATGGGTGCCTACGGCCACAGCCGCATCCGCAGCCTGATCATCGGCTCCACCACCACGGAAATGGTCCGCTCCTGCAAGGTGCCCGTGGTGCTGGTGCGCTGAGCCTTGCCATGCCCTGACCGCTGGTGTTGACTGCGCCGCGAACAGGACAGGGAGGGACGCGTCATGGCACGCACTGTGGTAATCGAGACAACCGGTGGCCCCGAGGTTTTGACGCTGGTCGAGCGTGAGGTCGGCGCGCCGGGTCCGGGTGAGATCCGCATCCGCCACGAGGCCTGTGGCCTCAACTTCATCGACGTCTATCAGCGCACCGGGCTTTACCCGCTCGCCCTGCCTCATGCCCTCGGGATGGAGGCCGCAGGCGTGATCGAGGCCGTGGGCGCGGGCGTCAGCCATCTCAAACCCGGCGACCGCGCGGCCTATGCCGCCACCCCGCCGGGGGCCTACACGGAGGCCCGCGTCATGCCCGCCGCCCAGGTCTGCCCGCTGCCCGAGGGGATTTCCTTCGAGGAGGCCGCCGCGATCATGTTGCAGGGCATGACGGTGGAATATCTCTTTCACCGGGTCTGGCCGCTGGAAAAGGGACAGAGCGTGCTCTTTCACGCCGCCGCCGGGGGCGTGGGGCTTCTGGCCTGCCAATGGGCGCGCGCCATAGGTATCCGCCTGATCGGCACCGCCGGGACGGATGAGAAATGTGCGCTCGCGGTCGAGAACGGGGCCGAGACCTGCCTCAACTACCGTTCGGGCGATTTCGTCGAAGAGGTCAAGGCGCTGACCGGTGGCGCGGGCGTCGATGTGGTGATGGACGGGGTCGGGCAGGACACGTTCGAGCGCTCGCTCGACTGCCTCAAACCGCTCGGCATGATGATTTCCTTCGGCAATGCCTCGGGCCCGGTCGCGCCGGTGAGCCTGCTGACGCTGGCGGCCAAGGGCTCGCTCAAGATGACGCGCACGACTCTTTTTACCTTTCTCGCCGATCACGCGCGCTGTCAGGACATGGCGCGGCACCTCTTCGACAAGGTCGGCAGCGGCGCGGTGCGCCCCACCATCGGCCGGCGCTACCCGCTCGAGGAGATCGCCGAGGCGCATCGCGCCCTCGAGGCGCGCGAGACCACCGGCTCCACGGTGATCACGCTCTGATCGAAGGCTTTCGGAACGCAGGGCAAATTCAGCCTTGTGTTCCCGCCGCCCGCCCCGTTATACGCATCAACGGAGCTGTGGCCGAGTGGTCGAAGGCGCTCCCCTGCTAAGGGAGTAGGCCCGGAAGGGTCTCGTGGGTTCGAATCCCATCGGCTCCGCCACTAAAACAACATAAGATACTGAAAAGATTTATGAAATAAGTCTTAAATCCGAGCTACAACCACATTTTCGACCACATTGATGTCAGCCTTTGGAGGCAAAAAGTCCCTCAGGGTCAGTGAACTCCCTTGATTGGAGTCAGCCCCGGCGCATAGCCTCGAAGCATGCTCAATGATGAACCCGATGAGGACGATCAACCGGACGCGGCGGTGATGCGTGTGAGAGAGCGCATGAAGATGCGCGGAAGAAGAGGCTGAGGCTCGCGCAATGGACAATGCCACGGCCCCAGCCGCGCTCTGGATTTACGCGTTTGTCGCGATCATCATCGCTCTGGTCATGCTTTTCACCGGACAGCCTTGGTGGGCAATCCTGATAACAGCGCCGATCTGGCCACTGTATCTCATGTTGGGGCAGTTCGCGGGTATCCGTCGCGGGAAACCCGCTGACATGGACGGGCCGCGTTGTGTCGCTCGACGCATGGCGCGACCTGACCGCATGGGAGCGACATGGGCCGGATGGGCGGCACTGGTGCGGAAAGCGGCGTGCATGGGTAACGACGACATGACCGGCGATGAACTGCGCGCCCTGCGAAGGCGAAAGGGGCTATCGCGCCCGGCGCTTGCTGCTTTGGCCGGGCTGCACCCCGATTCGGTGAAGTATTGGGAAGGCAAGCCGACGGTTGACCTTCGCGGCTGGGCACCGGAGCGGATATTGAACGCGCTGGGCTATGGCCAACTGTCGCAGAGGCATATTTACCCTTCCGCCCGTTTCCTTGCCCGACGGGAGAATTTCCGCCCACTAATGCGCGCGCGGGGTGGGGTGTTAGGCGGCACGGGAATTATGGCACCCCCTAAAAGGTGCGGGGCAGAGACGCGCAAGGGGACGCCATGCCGGGCCAAGCCATTACCGGGCAAGCGGCGGTGCAAATTTCACGGCGGAATGAGCACCGGGCCGCGAACACCCGAGGGCCGCGAACGTATCGCAGAGGCGCAGCGTCAGCGTTGGCAAGCTTGGAGGGTGACGCGCGGTGCGGTATAACCTTCACTGTGCGTGCAAGGGCTGGGCTTCACTGGCACTAAATTTCTCGACAACGGGCGCTGAGTATCGTTTTTGTTACCACGCTTCACAGGGGGCAAAAAAATCAACGCGCTGGAATCGCCCGTTGCTCAACGTGCCGCCGAACATTTCGTAGCCAACGTATCCCCCCATCCTGTTTTTCCCATTTACCTCTCCGCAAACCCTGACCTCGCGTGAACCGTTGGAAAGCGAAACCTAAACGGCTCGAACGTCTCTGAATTGCGCTGATTCCGGGTCGAAAAATCCTTTGGTAACAGTGTCTTGTATTTGCGCGACCTGCGCGGGGGATAAGCTAACAGGCTTACTTTCCTCAATCTTGGAAAAGGTAGATGCATTGCATCCTGCTAAAAAGGCTACAACCCATACGGAAATAAAATGTCTGTTTACTCTCATGCCCTGTACCTGACGAACCCATATAGTTCGAGGCTATCGGTGGGCTTGGAGTGTGTCAACATTGTGGGGCTAGTTTCGCCAGACAAGGAACGCTGTCTTTCACGTCAACTCTGTCCGATTGAGCGCGAGACAAAGGGTGTATAATTAGGGGGATAAGATAAAAGTGGCCTATCATTTTTTCCATTAAAAACAGGAACTTGCCTGATTTTAATGGTGCCGCTTAGGTGACTCGAACACCTGACCCCATCATTACGAATGATGTGCTCTACCAACTGAGCTAAAGCGGCTTAACCCTTCACACACGGCCATACTATGGCCTTACTAACTTTCAGTCACCAGCCCCAACCCGCTGGCTTCGAACGTCATTCTCGGGCGGACCCGCGCATTACGAATGAAGTGCTCTACCAGCCGAGCCATTGGGGCCACGCGATGCCCCGTTTAAACGACGAAGCGCCGACGTGCAACAGCAATTGAGCGCCGTCACCGGCTCTGCTACCTCTTTGTCATGGCAGACAATAACCGTGGACGAGACACAGGCAAGCTGCGGTTTACGCCCCTCAGGCGCGTGACCCTGCAACCATGTCCGAAGCGGAGGCCGCAGTGCCATCGGGTTCAAAAGAGATGATATCGAAACCGGCGCCATCGTCCTCCAAGGCGACATGAACGACTTTGTCTGCAAGATCAGGCAATCAGGACCGTCTTGCCCCTCGTCGCATCATCCCAAGCCAGCGCGGCGATTGCCGTTGACTTGTCGATCTGGTGCGAGGCGACGCGGCAGAGCATCGCGTCATGCGGATCGTTCGCGGGGTCATCGGTCAGGCCCCGCCGCCCGCTCCATGAGGTCAAACTTCGTGCGAGCGGGCCGGGCAGATCGTCCGGGGTGTGGAAAGTCTTGATCGTGTGGCCCTCGCGTTCCGTGGCACCTCCGCCACGCGCCCCACAGCCGCCTCGCCCGTGACAGGCCGGAACACCCTTGCCCACCATCCGCCAGACGTCGCCCACTGGAACTGCCCCAACTTCCACGTTAAACGGGGCGCGAC
Source organism: Roseovarius sp. MBR-79 (assembly GCF_053628555.1). Lineage (NCBI taxonomy): Bacteria > Pseudomonadati > Pseudomonadota > Alphaproteobacteria > Rhodobacterales > Roseobacteraceae > Roseovarius > Roseovarius sp. MBR-79. The sequence continues at coordinate 165,608 of NZ_JBRJGP010000006.1, forward strand.
GCAGGACAAGGGCACAGGCAGGATGGCACGGCATCTCATCACCTCGGCGATTCCCTATATCAACGGGATCAAGCATCTGGGCAACCTGGTGGGCAGCCAGCTTCCCGCTGATCTCTACGCCCGCTACTGCCGCGCGCGGGGGCATGAGGTGCTGTTTCTCTGCGCCACGGATGAGCATGGCACCCCAGCCGAGCTGGCCGCCGCCAAGGCGGGCAAGCCGGTGGCCGACTATTGCGCCGAAATGCACAGCGTTCAGGCACGGATCGCAGAGGGCTTCCGCCTCAGCTTCGATCATTTCGGGCGCTCCTCCTCGCCGCAAAACCACCGGCTGACCCAACATTTCGCCAAGCGCCTGCATGAGGAGGGCCTCATCCGCGAGGTGTCGGAGACGCAGATGTATTCGCCCACCGACGGGCGCTTTCTGCCCGACCGATACATCGAGGGCACCTGCCCCAATTGCGGGTTCGACTCTGCGCGCGGCGACCAATGCGACAACTGCACCAAGCAGCTCGATCCGGTTGACCTGATCAATCCCCGCTCGGTCATCTCGGGGGCCACCGATCTGGAAATGCGCGAAACCAAGCATCTTTACCTGTGCCAGTCTCAGATGAAGGACGAGCTTGAGGCGTGGATTGATTCCAAGACCGACTGGCCGGTCCTCACCACCTCGATTGCCAGGAAATGGCTCAACGATGGCGACGGGCTTCAGGATCGCGGCATCACCCGCGACCTTGACTGGGGCATCCCGGTCAAGCGCGGCGACGAGGACTGGCCGGGGATGGAGGGCAAGGTGTTCTATGTCTGGTTCGACGCCCCCATCGAATATATCGCCTGCGCGCAGGAATGGGTCGAGGCGGGCAAGGGCGCGGATTGGGAACGCTGGTGGCGCACCGACAAGGGCGCGAATGATGTCCGCTACACGCAATTCATGGGCAAGGACAACGTGCCCTTTCACACGCTCGGCTTTCCCGCCACGATCCTTGGGTCGCGCGAGCCGTGGAAGCTGGTGGATTACATCAAGTCCTTCAATTACCTCAATTATGACGGCGGCCAGTTCAGCACCTCGCGCGGGCGCGGCGTGTTCATGGATCAGGCGCTCGAGATCCTGCCCGCCGATTACTGGCGCTGGTGGCTCCTGAGCCACGCGCCCGAAAGCTCGGATTCCGAGTTCACATGGGAGAATTTCCAGGCATCGGTGAACAAGGACCTCGCCGATGTTCTGGGCAATTTCGTTTCCCGCGTGACCAAGTTCTGCCGCTCGAAATTCGGCGAGGCGGTGCCCGAGGGCGGATCATACGGCCCACAGGAAGAGGCGCTGATCGCCCGCCTGACAACCCGCATCCGCGAATATGAGGCGCATATGGAGGCGATGGAGGTGCGCAAATCCGCCGCCGCCCTGCGCGCCATATGGGTCGAGGGCAACGAATACCTGCAAGAGGCAGCCCCCTGGTCCACATTCAAGACCGATCCCGGACAGGCCGCCATGCAAATCCGCCTCGCGCTCAACCTGATACGGCTTTATGCGGTGCTTTCAGCGCCGTTCATCCCCGACGCCGCCGCGTCGATGCTGGCCGCGATGCACACGCCGGAGGGGGGCTGGCCCGGCGACGCGGCCACGGCGCTGGAGGCGCTCAAACCCGGCCACGCCTTCGAGGTGCCAGAGGTGCTCTTTGCCAAGATCACCGACGAGCAGCGCGAGGATTGGGAGGTGCGGTTCGCGGGCGTGAGGGGGTGAGGCCGCACGACGGGGCGACCGGGCGACGGCGGTAGCAGCGCGCCGGAATTCCCCTCTCCACGTTCGGGATCATGGCTCTGTTGGCCTTGCGCGCGCTCTCCCAACCGTCTAGGCCGCGCGACGCATTGCACGAGATAAGCGGGAAGTTCAATCGCCTGCACGCTCTTGGGTCCGCCCGGGAAAGGCGAATGAGGCCAGCGCGCTGGATCGGGGCTTGTGGAACTGGCAGGGCCATAGTGGGGCCAAGACAGAGAGAAGTGGCGCGCCAAGGCGCGCCTCGATTCCGCGCAAGGGGACCTTGCCGTCAACGTCCCCTCAACGCCAAAACCGCCCCCCCCCTCGCACAGCGCCTCGCCCCGGAGGCGACCTAGCGCCTGTCGCGGCTGCGTCCGGTGAGCCGTCCGATCAGGAACGAGGTGCGCGGCGACCAGACATAGGCGGTGCGGGTTTCGGCGCCGGGTCGCTTCCACATCCGCCAGAATCCGAACACCACCAGCGCCCCGTGGCCCATGGCGATCATGTAGAACATGGCAGGCGGGCCGTAGGCCTCTATCAGCGTCGAGGCCATGAGCGGCGCGGCGATGGCCCCCACGGCAAAGAAGAACATGAGCGCGGCCGAAAGCTCCACCCGCTCGGAGGCGTCGGCGAAATCATGGGCATGGGCCGCAGAGATCGAATAGATCGGAAACGTTGTCATGCCGAAGAAGAAGGCCGTGGCCAGAATGCCGGGGGTGCCCAGCCCCTCGATGGTCGCGGTCGTGAGGCACGACAGGATCGCCGCGAGCGAGAGGCCGATGAGCACCCGGCGGCGGTCATGGCGATCCGCCAGCCAGCCCACCGGATATTGCGCCACCGCGCCCCCCAGCACGAAGATGGCCAGAAACCCCGCGATCTGGTCGATGGCAAGGCCGACCTGCTGGCCATAGAGCGGCCCGACCATGCGGAAGGACGCACTCGACAGTGCCGCCACCAGCACCCCCGCCGTGGCGAGCGGCGAGCAGGCGACAAGCAGCATCGGGCGCAGGCGCGGGGCCTCGGGCGTCTCTGGCTCGCGCAGGCGCGACAGGGTGAGCGGCAAAAGCGCCGCGCAACACAGCATGGCCAGCAGGTTGTAGGAGACATAGGCGGCCGGCGTCAGCACCGAGATGATCAGTTGCGCCGCCAGAGACGCCCCCATATCCACCACCCGGTAGACCCCCATGGTGCGCCCGCGCGTCTCGTTGGTGACCTTGGCCTGCAACCAGGCCTCGATCACCGTGTAGCACCCCGCCACGCACAGCCCCGACGCCACCCGCATCAGCGCCCAGGCATAGGGGTTCGTCACCATCATATGCGCCAGAAGGCCGATGGCACCCGCAGCGGTGAAGGCGGCGAAGGCGCGTGAGTGCCCGATCGAGCCCATGAGGCGCGGCGCGAACCAGCACCCGATGAAGAAGCCCACGAAATGGGCCGATCCAAGCAGGCCGATCTCGGTGGTGGTAAAGCCCAGAACGATCCCCGAGAGCGCATCGAGCGGCCCGACGCCGCCGGTCGAGAGTTGCAGGAGCACGACCGACAGGAAAAGCGCGGTGAAGGAGATGAGAAGGCGCATGGTAGGCCCAGCATCGCAGGACCGGGCGCGGCGAACCATACGTTTTCGACATGATCGCGTCGGATTCGGCAAAGGGCCGGGATTGCCGGGCGAGGTGGGGCGACCTCGTCTCCGTGCGCCCGGTCATCCCCGCGCAGGCGGGGATCTCCTGCTGGCAGGAGACCCTCGGGTCAGGCCCAAGGGTGAGACGGGCAAAGGCAAAGGCTGATGTCGGCGCGTGGCGCGCTCAGAGCATGGCCTTGACCTTGGCGGCCACCGCTTCGGCCGTGATGCCGAATTTCTCGTAGAGCACTTCGGCCGGGGCGGAGGCACCGAAATCGTGCATGCCGACGAAATCGCCCTTCTCGCGGCGGCCCCGCTCGCCGTAAAGCCAGCGGTCCCAGCCAAAGCGGATTCCCGCCTCGATGGCCACGCGCACCGGGCCCGCAGGCAGGACGCGGCGGCGATAGCTGTCATCCTGCTCCTCGAAGAGCTCCCAGCAGGGCATGGAGACGACACGTGTGCCGATGCCCTCGGCCTGCAACAGATCGCGTGCGGCCATGGCAATCTCGACCTCCGAACCGGTGGCCATGAGGATCGCCTGACGCTTGCCTGTCGCATCGGCCAGCACATAGGCGCCTTGCGCGGTGAGGTTCTTCGCCTTGTGCTCGCGGCGCAGCGTGGGCAGGTTCTGGCGGGTGAGCGACAGGACCGACGGCGTTTCCCTGGTGCTGAACGCCAGTTCCCACGCCTCGGCGGTCTCGACCGTGTCGCAGGGGCGGAACACCCAGGTGTTGGGCGTGGCGCGGCTGATCGCCAGGTGCTCGACCGGCTGGTGGGTCGGGCCATCCTCGCCCAGACCGATGCTGTCATGGGTCATCACGAACACGGTCGGGATTTTCATCAGGGCGGCCAGACGCATGGCGGGGCGGGCGTAATCGGTAAAGCACATGAAGGTGCCGCCATAGGGGCGGATGCCGCCATGCAGCGCCATGCCGTTCATCGCCGCCGCCATGCCATGTTCGCGGATGCCCCAATGAATGTAGCGGCCCTTGCGGTTATCCACGTCAAAGACGGTCATGTCGCCCGAGCGGGTGTTGTTGGAGCCCGACAAATCGGCAGAGCCGCCGATGGTCTCGGGCAGGATCGGGTTCACGATCTCGAGCACCATCTCGCTCGATTTGCGGGTGGCAACCTTGGGGGCCTCCTCGCTGACCTGCTTCTTGAGCGCCTTGATCCGGGCCGAGAGCTTGGTAGGCACCTCGCGGGCGAAGATGCGCGCGATCTCGGCCTTCTTGGGCGAGGCGGCAAGCCGCGCCTGCCAGTCGGCATGGGCCGCCGCGCCGCGCCGCCCGATGGCCTCCCAAGCCGATTTCACCTCTGCGGGGATCTCGAAGGGGCCATGGGGCCAGCCATAGGCATCCTTGGCCGCCCGAAGCTGTGCGGCGTCGGTCAGCGCGCCATGTCCCTTGGAGGTGTCCTGCGCCGCGTGGCCAAGCGCGATATGGGTCTTGCAGGCGATCATCGTGGGCAGGTCGCTCTTTTTGGCGGCGCTCAGGGCGGCGTCGATGGCAACCGGATCGTGCCCGTCGATCTCGATCACCTCCCATCCGCTCGCGCGGAAGCGCGCGACCTGATCGGTGCGGTCCGCCAGATCAACGGTGCCGTCGATGGTGATGTTGTTGTTGTCCCACAGCACGATAAGCCGCGACAGGCGGTGCCGCCCGGCAAGGCCGATCGCCTCCTGGCTGACACCCTCCATCAGGCAACCGTCGCCGGCGATCACGTAAGTATGGTGATCCATCAGTTTCGCGCCGAAGCGCGCGCGCAAGGATTCCTCGGCCATGGCAAAGCCGACGGCGTTGGAGATGCCCTGACCAAGCGGGCCGGTGGTGGTCTCGATGCCCTTGGCATGGCCGTATTCCGGGTGGCCCGCCGTCCTGGCACCCCATTGGCGGAAATTGCGGATCTCTTCGATCGTCATGTCGGCATAGCCGGTCAGATGCAGGAGCGCGTAAAGCAGCATCGAACCATGGCCCGCCGACAGGATGAACCGGTCACGATCCGGCCAGTCGGGGTTGGCCGCGTCGAATTTCAGGTGCTTCTCGTAGAGCACGGTGGCGGCGTCGGCCATGCCCATGGGCATGCCGGAATGGCCGGAATTGGCGGCGGCGACCGCGTCGAGCGTGAGCGCGCGGATGGCGGTGGCCTTCATCCAGTGATCGGGGTGCGCTTGGCGCAGGGCGGCGATGTCCAAGGGGAGCGTCCTTTGAGTGTGGCTGCGATTGCCCCGCTCAATATCAGCCCGACCGGGAAGATCAAGCGCGGGCCCCCGATGGGGGGCGCATTCGGCGTGTTTACGGGCTAGACTTGCACAAAACCGGGCTGCCTGTTGATTCGTCGCGGCTTTGGTTTCAAAAAAGCAAGGCAGGAAAGCGAGGGATCGGGAAGATGAGCCAGATCGACGAGTTGCAGGCGCGCATCATGGAGGCGCTCGACCGGATCGGGCGCGGGGTCGAGGCGCGCGCGGCAATGGACGATACGAACCAGGGCGGCGCGTCGGAGGCTGCGCTGTCGGAGGCCGAGACCCGCGCAAGCGCCGCCGAGGCCGCGAAATCCGAGGCTGTGGCCCGCGCAGCGGCGTCCGAGGCGGCGCGCAGAGAGGCAGAGGCCCTTGTGACGGCGGCTGAAGAGGCCAGGACCGAGGCTGAAGCGCGCGCAGATGCGGCAGAGGCGGCGAGGGCCGCCGCCGCGCGCGAGGACGGCGTCGATGTCGCGGCGCTGCAAGAGGCGCTCGAGGAGGAAAAGCTCGCCAATGCGCAGCTTGAAGAGCGGGTGAAGGTGCTCCACGCGCGGCTGGCCGAGGCGGAAACCGCACCGACAGGAAAGGGCGACGCGCAGAGCGAGGCGTTGCGCAAGCTCGATGCCGATCTGCAATTGCTGCGCCGCGCCAATGACCAGTTGCGCGATAGCAACGCGGCCCTGCGCGCGGCCCACGAGGCGGGCGTGGCCGAGCCGCATCTGATCAACAAGGCGATGATGGCCGAGCTCGAGGCGCTGCGCGCGGCGCGCGAGGCGGATCGGGACGAGGTGGCGCTTGTGCTCTCGGAGATCGACCGCGCCGTGGCCGGGGCCGACGGCCAGACGGAGGACGCATGATGGCGGAAGTGACGATTGAAATCGGCGGGCGCGCTTTCGAGGTGGCCTGTCAGGCGGGCGAAGAGCCGTATCTGCTGAGCGCGGCCAGGATGCTCGACGAGGAGGCGGCCGTTCTGGCCGCGCAGATCGGGCGCATCCCCGAGGTGCGGATGCTGCTGATGGCGGGGCTGATGCTGGCCGACAAGACCGCCAATCTTCAGGACCGGCTGGCGCAGGCCGAGGCGGAACTGGCCGGGCTTCGCGGCGCGCCCGCGCCCGAGGCCGAGCGGGTGGAGGTGCCGGTGGTGCCAGCTGCGGTGATCGACACGCTGGCCGAGATCGCCGCCCGCGCCGAGGCCCTGGCCGACACGCTCGATCCGGCAGAGGCGGGCTAGGCCGTGCTGCGCCTCGCCGCGCTTGTCGTTCTGGCGCTCTCGGTGGCGCTTGTCGCGTTCATCCGGCTGGCGCCCTCGGACCCCGCGCGCTGGCACCAGATGCCCGGCACGATCACCAACCGCGATCTTGAGGGGGGCGCGATGCGCCGGGTGGCGGGCGATCTGGCCGCGCTCGATGCGATTGCTCGCGCCACGCCGCGCACGCGGGTCCTGGCAGGCTCGGTCGGTGAGGGGATGATCACCTATGTGACGCGCTCGCGCGTCATGGGTTTTCCCGATTACACGACGGTGAGGCAGTCGGACGAGATGCTGGAGATTTTCGCACGGCTGCGGTTCGGGCGCTCAGATCTGGGCGTCAACGCCGCCCGTGTCGACGGCTGGCTGCAACGTCTGGCCGAGGCCCGATGACAGGCAGCCGTCGCTGACCTTGCGCCAGATCGGCACGTTGAGCGACATGCCGCATTTGGCCATGAACATCTTGCCATCCACGCGCAGGCAGATCATTTCGCCCAGTTCGACCCGCGCGCCCTGCGTGTCGGTGCAATAGCATTCCACCGTCTTGCCGCCGATGGTGGCATCGGGAAGCGCGGGCGTGGCCGCGAGCAACAGAAGGGGCAACAGCAATCTCATGTGCATAGTATAGCAACGAAACTGGCCTTGACCAAGTCACGATGATGGGACAGAGGATCGCCCCCATGGTGCCCATGGACAGATTGCAGCAGATCGCCGAACGCTTCGACTATATCGAGGCGCAGATGGCGGCGGGTGGCGGTGATATCGCACGTCTGGGGCGCGAATATGCCGAGCTGCGCCCCGTGGTCGAGGAAATCCGCGCCTACCGGCAGGCGCTGAGCGATCTGGCGGCGGCGCGGGCCTTGCTCGATGATCCCGAGATGCACGAACTGGCCGTCGGCGAGGTGGCCGACATAGAGGCCCGGCTTCCGGAGATGGAGCGCGCGTTGCATCTCGCGCTCTTGCCGCGTGACGTTGCCGATGCCCGGCCGGCCATCCTCGAGATCCGGCCCGGCACGGGGGGCGAGGAGGCGGCGCTTTTCGCCGCGGACCTCATGCGCATGTATCAGCGCCACGCCGAGGCGCACGGCTGGGCCTTCGAGGTGATCGAGGAACAGACAAGCGAACTGGGCGGCATCCGCGAGCTGGTGGCGCGGGTGCGCGGCGAGGGGGTCTTTGCCCGGCTCAAGTTCGAATCGGGCGTCCACCGCGTGCAGCGCGTCCCCGAGACCGAGAGCGGCGGACGCATCCATACCTCTGCCGCCACCGTGGCGGTGCTGCCCGAGGCGGAGGCGGTCGATATCCGCATTGATCCGAACGATCTGCGCATCGATACGATGCGATCCTCGGGCGCGGGCGGGCAGCATGTCAACACCACCGATTCGGCCGTGCGGATCACCCATATCCCCACCGGCCTTGTGGTCACGAGCAGCCAGAAATCCCAACACCGCAACCGCGACATCGCCATGGAGGTGTTGCGCGCGCGGCTTTTCGACATGGAGCGGCAGAAGGCGCATGGCGACCGCGCGGCGGAGCGCGCGGCGCAGGTGGGATCCGGCGACCGGTCCGAGCGCATCCGCACCTATAATTTCCCGCAAGGGCGGGTGACGGATCACCGGATCGGCCTCACGCTCTACAAGCTCGATCAGGTGATGCAGGGCGATCTGGACGAGCTGACCGAGGCGTTGACGGCGGATGCGCAGGCGCGGCTTCTGGCCGAGATGACATGACCGGGGCCGAGGCGCTCCGCGCGGCCGTGCGCAGGCTGGAGGCCGCGGGAATCGATGGCGCGGGGGGGGATGCGCGCGCGCTTCTGGCCGAGGCGATGGGGGTGGCGCGCGACCGGCTCACGCTGCATCTCGGCGATGAGATGGGGGGCGGGGCCACGGCGCGGCTCCACGCGATGCTGGCGCGGCGCGCGGGCCGGGAGCCGGTGGCGCGGATCCTCGGGCGGCGGCTCTTCTGGGGCCGGGAGTTTACCGTCACGCCCGATGTGCTCGACCCGCGCCCCGAGACCGAATGCCTGATCGCGGCGGCGCTGGAGGGAGCCGCGCCCGCGCGGCTGATTGATCTGGGCACGGGAACGGGCTGCATCGCGGTGACGCTGCTGGCCGAGTGGCCCGGCGCGCAGGGCGTGGCGAGCGATCTGTCACCCGCCGCGCTCGCCGTTGCGCGGGCCAATGCGGCGCGGCACGGGGTGGCGGCGCGGCTCGATCTGGTGGAAAGCGACTGGTTCGCCGGAATCGACGGGCGGTTCGATCTGGTCGTGTCCAACCCGCCCTATATCTCCGAGGCCGAGATGGCGGGGCTGGCCCCCGAGGTGCGCGGCCACGATCCCCACATGTCGCTTGGCGATGGCGGTGATGGCCTCTCGGCCTATCGGGCGCTGGCGGATGGCGCACGCGCGCATCTGGTGCCGGGGGGGCGGATCCTTGTGGAAATCGGCTGGCGACAGGGCGCGGCGGTGGCCGGGATTTTCGCCGCTGCGGGGCTGACAGGCATCCGCGTGATGCCCGATCTCGACGGGCGGGACCGGGTGGTGGGCGCTCACCTGCCCGACAAAACCGCGTGAGAGTGGCGAAAAACCGCGCTGCGCGCCGGGAGTCGCGCGCTTTTCGCTTGTCAGGGGGCGGACCGCGTGGTTAGTGGGGACATCGCGCAGGCGGAGGCCCTGACCGGCATCCCGCGCGAGGATCAAGCCAAGACATGTCCGACCCGGCATATTTTCGCGCAACCGCGCATCGCCCGGATCAAGCGGCACTCAGACCACAAGGCTGGACTACATACATATGAGACCAACGAAGTCACGTTCGCGCAACAAGTCGAACAACCGCAACCGCACCGTCGGCAATGTCATCAACCGGGTGTTCGACAGTTCCGGCCCCGAGGGCAAGGTGCGCGGCACGCCGCAGCAGATCATCGACAAGTTCAACCAGCTTGCCCGCGACGCACAGCTTTCCGGCGACCGCGTGGCGACCGAGAATTTCCAGCAGCACGCCGAGCATTATCAGCGGATGCTGAACGAGGCGGCGCGCGAGCAGGAAGCGCGGCGCGAGGAGCACGAGCGCCAGAACCGCGACCGCCAGAATGACCGGGACCGGGGCCAGAGCGGCAATGGCGGGCAGGGCGGCAATGGCGGGCAGGGCGGCCAGGGTGGCCATGGCGGGCAGGGCGAACGCCCGGACCCCGCACAGGCCCCGCAGCCCGATATTTTCGCGCCTGTGACCGGCGAGGAGAGCGGCCTTGTCGAGACGCCCGAGAGCCGCCACGAGACGCGACCCGCCGAGGTGCCGGAGGCATCGCCGGTGAAAAAAACCACGCGCAGGCCCCGCACCCGCAAGCCCAAGCCGGAAAACGGCAACGGCAATGATGGTGGCAATGACGGTGGCACTGGCGGCGGCCCGGAGCAGTCTTCCGGTCCGGCGGAAGCGGCCGAGTAACCGGCTCGCGCGCTTGATCGCAGATGACCGACCCGCAGCCTCGCCAGCCCGTCTTTGTGCTCGTGCGCCCGCAGATGGGCGAGAATATCGGTGCCGCCGCGCGGGCAATGTGGAATTTCGGCCTTGACCGGATGCGCCTTGTCGCCCCCCGCGACGGCTGGCCCAATCCGGCGGCGGGTGCCATGGCCAGCGGGGCGGGGCGGCTGCTGGATGAGGCCGGTCTTTTTGGTGATCTGGGCGATGCGATTGCCGATTGCTCTTACGTGATGGCCACGACCGCGCGCACGCGCGGCCTGACCAAGCCTGTCTTTTCCCCCGAACACGCCATGGCCGAGGCCGCCCGCCGTATAGCGGAGGGCGAGCGGGTGGCGGTGCTCTTCGGGCCAGAGCGCGCGGGGCTGGAAAACGAGGATGTGGCGCGCGCCAACGCGCTCATCTCCGTGCCGGTCAATCCCGACTTTCCCAGCCTCAACCTTGCGCAATGCGTGCTGCTCTGCGGCTATGACTGGCGGCGCGTCACCACGGAAGTTGTGGCCGCGCGCGTGGACATGGCCGGTGCCGACTGGGCCGATCTGACCGAGATTGACCGGCTGGCCGCACATTACGAGGAGCGGCTGGACGCGGCGGGGTTCTTTTTCCCCGAGGACAAGGCAGCGCGGATGAAACTGAACCTGCGCAATCTCTGGAGCCGGATGCCTCTGACGCGCGCCGATGTGCGGATCCTGCACGGCATCATGCGGCAGATGGTCCGGTGGGCCGGGCGTGGTTGAAGGCGTGGGGCGCGCGGCCTAATCTCTGGCGCGATCAGGAACGAGGCGGAACATGGCCAAAAAACGCAGCATTTTCGAGGAGGTGGGCGAGGCGCGCGCCCCCGGGCCCGTGCCGCAAGGCGGGCTCATCGACACAGGGCGTCGCGGCGCGCGGCGGGGTATCCGGCTCTGGCTCATGGGGCTCTTCGCCTTGGTGGTGGTGATGATCGCGGTCGGGGGGCTGACGCGGCTGACCGATAGCGGTCTCTCGATCACCGAATGGCGGCCCGTCACGGGCGCGCTGCCGCCCATGTCCGAGGCGCACTGGCAGGTGGAATTCGACAAGTATCGCGCCATTCCGCAATATGAATTGCTCAACAAGGGCATGACCCTGGCGGAATTCAAATTCATCTACTGGTGGGAATGGGGCCACCGGCAACTGGGCCGCGTGATCGGCCTTGTCTGGGCAATCGGCTTTTTCGGCTTCCTCGTCGCGTGGCAGATTCCGCGCGGCTGGACCGGGCGGCTCTTGCTTCTGGGGGCGCTTGGCGGCGCGCAGGGGGCAATCGGCTGGTGGATGGTGTCCTCGGGGTTGCAGGGCGAGATGATCGCGGTGGCCTCCTACCGGCTGGCCACGCATCTGGGGCTTGCCTTTGTGATCCTCGGCCTTATCGCCTGGTATGTCTTTTCGCTTGGCCGCGAGGAGCGCGAATTGATGCAGGCGCGGCGCGGGCGCGAGGACCGGCTGTTCCGTCTCTCCACCGGGTTCATGCATTTCGCCTTGTTGCAGATCCTCATCGGCGCGTTGGTGGCCGGGATCGACGCAGGCCGCACCTATACCGACTGGCCGCTGATGGCCGGGGGCTTTTTGCCACCCGACATGATGGAATTGAAGCCCTGGTGGCGCAACCTCTTCGAGAACCCCGGCACGGTGCAGTTCATTCACCGGATGAGCGGCTATCTGCTCCTGGCTTTCGGGATCGTGGTCTGGCTGCGGGGACGGCGCAGCGCGCATGGCACCACGCGCGGGGCATTCAATGCCGTCTTTGCCGTTCTGCTGTTGCAAATGCTGCTGGGAATCATGACGGTGCTTTACATTGCGCCCTGGCAACTGGCGATCACGCATCAATTCGTGGCGGTCGTGCTTTGGGTGCTTGTTCTGCGCGCGCGATTCCTGAGCCTTTATCCGCGCGCGCAATCCATCCGGGGAGGATGACATGGCGGCCCATGACGATCTGATGGCGCGCGAGCGCGAAAGTGCCGCTCTGGCGCAGGTGGCGGGACGTCTTGGCTGGGACCAGGAGACGATGATGCCGCGCGGCGCGGCCGAGCAGCGCTCCGAGGAGATGGGTGCCATGCAGGCGGTGCTGCACGAGCGGCGCACCGATCCCGCGCGCGGGCACCTGCTGGCCGAAGCCGAGGAGGAGGCCGACCCCGAGGACACGCAGAGCATGGCCGAATTGCGCCTCATCCGCCGCGATTTTGAGCGGGCCACACGCGTGCCCGCGCGCCTTGCGGTGGCGCTGGCGCGGCTGACAAGCCGGGCGCAGGGCATATGGGCCGAGGCGCGTGCCGCCGACGATTTCGCGGCTTTCGCGCCCACGCTGGCCGAGGTGCTGGCGCTGAAACGCGAGGAGGCGGCGGCGGTCGCGGATGGCGCTGATGCCTATGATGCCCTTCTGGACGAATACGAGCCGGGGATGACGGCGGCGGCGCTGGAACGGCTCTTTGCCGCGATGCGCCCGCGTCTGGTGGCCCTGCGCGGTGCGGCGCTTGATGCGCCCTGGCCCGCGGTCAACGGGCATTTCGCGCATGAGGCGCAGATGCGGCTAGCGCGCGAGGTGGCGCGGCGGTTCGGTTATGACTTCACGCGCGGGCGGCTTGATCTGGCGGTGCATCCGTTCAGTTCCGGCTCGGGCGACGATGTGCGCATCACCACGCGGGTGAGCGAGCGCGATCCGTTCAACTGTCTCTATTCCACGATCCACGAGACCGGCCATGCCTGCTACGAGCAGGGGATCGACCCTGATTACCGCCTGACGCCCTTGGGGCAGGGCGTCTCGATGGGGGTGCATGAAAGCCAGAGCCGCATCTACGAGAACCAGTTGGGCCGCAGCCGGGCGTTCTGCGGCTGGCTTTTCGGGCGGATGGTCGATGCCTTCGGCGATTTCGGCATTGCGGACGAGGACGCCTTCTATCGCGCGGTCAATGGCGTCCATCCCGGCCATATCCGCACCGAGGCCGACGAGGTGCAATACAACCTGCATATCATGCTGCGCTTTGATCTGGAGCGGGCGCTCATTTCCGGCGACCTGGCGGTGCGTGATCTGGAGGCGGCGTGGAACGACCGTTTCGCCGCGGATTTCGGCCACCGGGTCGCGCGCGCCTCGGAGGGGGTGTTGCAGGATGTGCATTGGTCGCTCGGCCTCTATGGATATTTCCCGACCTATAGCCTTGGCAATGTCTATGCCGGCTGCCTGCACACCGCGCTGCGCGCCGATCTGCCCGATCTTGATGCGCATCTCGCCGCCGGAGAGCCGGGTGTGGCGGGCGAATGGCTGCGCGAGCGGGTGCAGCGGCATGGCGGGGTCTACCTGCCCGCCGATCTCATTGCCGGGGCCTCGGGCGCACCGGTCAGCGCGGAGCCGCTGCTCGATTACCTGGAAGAAAAATTCGGCGCGCTGATCGGCTGAGACGGGGGAGGCCCGGCGTGGGCGCGTCAGGCGCGCCCCGCCTCCGACGACAGCATCAGCGCCGAGACACCCAGCCGCGCCAGCGCCGCCTCCCATTTTCCCGCATCCGGCGTGGCAAAGACCAGATCGCTGTCCGCCTCGCAGGTGAGCCAGCCGTTTTGTGCCAGTTCCTGCTCCAGCTGCCCCGGCCCCCAGCCGGCATAGCCAAGCGCGAGAATCGCGCGCTCCGGTCCGTGCCCTGCGGCCAGATCCTCCAGAATGTCGAGCGTGGCGGTCATGCCGAAACCGCGATCCACAGTCAGCGTTGCCAGGTTCGAGCGGTAGCCGTCATCATGCAGCACGAAGCCGCGCCCATGCTCGACAGGGCCACCGAAATGCACCGGCAGGTTGCGCATCGCGTCGCCGGGGGTGATCGAGAGATGGTCGAGCAGGTCCGCCATCCGCAAATCCTCGGTCGGCTTGTTGATGATCAGCCCCATCGCCCCCTCGGGGGAATGCGCGCAGAGATAGACCACCGAAAGCGCAAAACGCGGATCGCCCATCCCCGGCATGGCGATGAGACATTTGCCGGTAAGATCGACCGGCGCGGTGTCTTGATCGGTGTCGCTCATGACCCGAGAATGGGGGGCCGCCTTGGCCGGCGCAAGCGGCGTGTTGACGCTTTGGCAAGAATTCTCGCTCGAATGTGAGTTGGCTTTGCGGGCGAATTGCCCCATTTGACAGTCATGATTAGAACCGCGCTCATCTCGCTTGTCCTCGCGGCGCTTGCGCTGACCGGCCCACTGGCTGCGCGCTCGCCTGACGACATGGTGCGCGTCACCGTGCTTCCGGGGTGGCGCGATGCCGATGGAACGCAGGTGGCTGCTTTGCGGTTCGAGTTGGCCCCTGGCTGGAAAACCTACTGGCGCGCGCCGGGTGAGGCGGGGATTCCGCCGCGCTTCGACTGGCGCGGCTCGCGCAATCTGGGTGCGGTGGAAATCCTGTGGCCGACGCCGCAACAGACCACCACCAACGGGATGCGCACAATCGGGTATGTGCATGACCTTATCCTGCCTGTGCGCCTGACACCCACGCGCGCCGGACAGCCCATCACCCTCTCTGCCGATGTCGAAATCGGGATCTGCAACGATATCTGCGTGCCGGTGGATGCCCGGGTGCATCTTGAACTGCCGCTTGACGCGGGCCCGCGCGATCCGCGCATTGCCGCGGCGCTTGCCGCGCGCCCCTACACGGCCGCCGAGGCCGGCGTGGGCCGCGTCACCTGTGCCGTCTCCCCGATCGAGGGCGGACTTCGCGTCGTGGCCGAAATCGACATGAAACAGATGGGCGCGGCCGAGATGGTCGTGCTTGAGACCAGCAATCCGGACCTATGGGTGGCGCAGTCCGAAAGCGCGCGCACAGGTTCCCGCCTGCGCGCAGAAACCGAGGTCTATCACGCCGACGGGCGTGGCTTTCTGCTTGATCGCAGCGGACTGCGCCTGACCGTGCTCAGCACCGGCGACGCGGTCGATATCCGGGGCTGCGCGGGAAACTGAGGCTCAGAACTTGGGCCGCGCGGGCCGGGTATCGGGCAGCGAGATATTGGCCACCTGTTCGGAAATCGGATCGTTCACCAAGGGATGCGCGTGTGCCCGAAACTCGTCGGGATCGCGCATTCTTTGCCAGCGCCCCCCGGCATAGACCTCCAGCCCGGAATACGCGGCCTTGTAGCCCATCTTGTCGCTGCCCGGCACCCAATAGCCGAGATACACATAGGGAAGCCCGTTTTCGCGGGCGATTTCGATATGATCGAGGATCACATAGGTGCCAAGCGATGCCTTGGGCCGGTCCGGCTCGAAGAACGAATAGACCATGCTCACCCCGTCATCGAGAATGTCGGTGAGGCAGGTCGCCACCAGCGAACCGTCGGGATCGGCATATTCCACCACCCGCGTGCGCACCGGCGTTTCCTCGATCATCGCGGCGAATTCGAACGTGTCCATATCCGCCATGCCGCCGGTCGCATGGCGGCTCTCGAGATAACGCCGGAACAGGGTATATTGCTCTTCGGTGGCCCAGGGCGAGGTGGCGCGCCGGATCAGCCCGGCATTGCGACGGATCGTGCGGCTCTGGCTCTTGGTGGGTGTGAAGGCCGCCACGTTGATCCGCGCCGAGAGGCAGGCCGCGCAATCGGTGCAGGAGGGCCGGTAAAGCACGTTTTGCGACCGCCGGAACCCCTGTTTCGACAACCCGTCATTGAGCCGTTTCGCACCTTCGCCCTGAAGTGCCGTAAACAGCTTTCGCTCCATCCGCCCCGGCAGATAGGGGCAGGGTTGCGGGGCCGTCACATAGAATTGCGGCGCGATCGGCAGCGTGTGGCGCATGAAGTATCCCAAGGTATCCCGGCAGACTCAACGGGACGATAACAACACATTCCCGTGTCGCCAAGAGCCTTGTCACGCCCCTGTCACATCGCCGCACGACGGTTCACCGCGACCGTGCCGAGCACCAGATCGCTCAGCCCCTGACGGCGTGGCTGTGTCAGCATCAGCACGATGGAGATGACCTGCAACACCGGAAGACCAAGGGAAATCGCCAGCCCGAGCGTATGCGCAAAGGCAAGCCCGGTATCGAAGCGGCCCCCGTCGCGCGCACGGAACTCGATCGCCACGAGCTGCATCCCCCACGTGGCCGAGCCGCGCGCGATGGTCACGACCCGGTAAGCGAACCCCACCACGGCCATCAGAACGGGGAAGAAAAAGAGGCCCGTAAAGGCCGTGAACGGCACGATCAGCAGGCTCAGCCCAAGGATCACCACCGTGTCCGCGACAAAGGCCACGAGCCGCTTGGCCGGCACATCGGCGTAGAACTCGGGCTGCGTCTCGGGGTCGGGCAGGTGAAAGATGTCTTGCATGGTCATGAGCCTTAGCTTGGGGGCGCGGTGGCGATTTGCAAGAGGGCCTTGCCGAAATCCTAGCGTTCCAGCACCAGCTTCCCGCCGGTGATCTCGACCCTTGAGAAGCGTTGCAGATATTCCATGCCCAGCAATGATCCGGCCATGTCGCCGCCGTTGACGACCGCGCGCACATCGCCGTCGCGGATCGCCCCCACCTCGACGCGGTCAAGGCGCACCGGTGCCGTGCGCACCTCGCCATTGGCGGTGAAGGCGCGCCCGGTATAGACAAGGCTGCCCGTGTCGATGCCTGCGCGCCGCGCATCCTGCCGGCTCAGCACGATCTGGCTCGCCCCGGTATCGACGACAAAGCGCAGCGGCACGCCATTGACCTGCGCCGTCAGGTAATAATGCCCGTCCGGCGCGCGCGGCAGCTCTATCCGGCCCTCGGCCATCACGCTCTGGCGCGGCTGCACCGTCTGGCGGATATCGCCCCAGAGGCCCACCACTGCGACGGCGCCCAGAAAGATCAGCCCCCAGATCGCCGCATATTGCGCCAGTTTCCCGAGCGACTCGCGGCTTTGCACAAAGAACCAGAGCCCGATGACCGCGCCAAGGATCACCAGATAGACAAGACGGGTTGTGTCAAGCTGTTCCATGCGCGTGATATAGGCGCTCAGCCCGTCAGGCCAAAGCCGCGCAAGCCGTCAAGCACGAATTGCACCGCCAGCGCCGCCAGAAGCATCCCCAGAAGCCGTGTCACCACGTTGATGCCCACCTTGCCCAATGCGCGTTCCAGCAGGCTGCCCATGAGAAACATGAGGAACACCAGAACGATCACCGACAGCATCACCCCGATGACATAGGCCAGCCCCTCGATCCCCGGTTTTTGCCCTGCGAGCAGGATCACCGTTGCGATGGACCCCGGTCCGGCAATCAGCGGAATGGCGATGGGAAAGATCGACGGATCGTCGCCCTCATCCTCTTCGGCGGCGTCGGCCTGTCCCTTGCGGCGTTGGCTGCGCCGCTCGAACAGCATGTCAAGCGCGGTCAGAAACAAGAGCATCCCCCCGGCGATGCGAAAGGCGGGCATGGAAATGCCGACGAACCCCAGCACGGCCTCTCCGAGCGCGGCGAAAAGGATCAGCAAAAGCGCCGAGGTGACACAGGCGCGAATGGCAATCGCCCGCCGCTGTGCCGTGCTCATGCCCTGCGTCAACGCCACGAAAAGCGGCGTCATGCCAATGGGGTCGATGATCACGAAGAGCGTGACAAAGGCGGTGATGAGGAATGCGGTGTCCATGGCGCGTAGCCTATCGCGGTTTTGGGCGGTGCGCCATGGCGTGCGATGCGCTCAGACAGGCGACAAAAAATTTCCGCGATCTGGTGACTTCCGTTCGGTGGTCGCTATTTCCAAAGGCGTGGCGGGTCGGTCCTTTCCCGGCAGCGCCTGTTTGCGTTCGAGACGGTATCGGGCGGCAGCAAATACGCCGATGGTCGCCCGAACACCCACTTGGCATGACATATGAAACACAAAGGCAGGACAGGATCATGACAACCAATTCCTATAGGACGTGGGCGCTTCTCGGAGCGGCCGGCGGTGCGGGCTTTGGGCTTTTTGCCGTTCCATTGATCTACATCCTGGTCAATCTCTTCGCGGGTGGCGTGACAGTCGGTGAGACCGTTCGCTTTGCCATTGCCAACGGGATCACCTGGGGCGTTCTGGGCCTGTTTGCCGGTGTGTTCTGCGGGGTGGTCTACAGGATGCGGACGTCATCCGAGGAGGAGTGATCGCGGCCATGGAGACGGGCGTGACGCAGATGGCGGGTGTCAGGCGTCGAACCGTCGCCTGAGACCGGCTGATCCTAACGCTCCGCCGCCTCCAGCCGCTCCTGTGCCTCGAGCCAGAGCTGCTCGGCCAGCGCCAGCCCGTTCTCGATCTCGGCATATTTCTTCTGCCACTCGGTCACGCCGTGGATGTCGTCATAAAGTGCCGGATCGGCCAGCTTGTCAGCGACCTTCTTTTCCATGACATGAAGTTTTTCAATGCGTTCCTCGCATTTCTTCACGTCCTGCCGCAGCTTCAGAATCGCCTCTTTCGACGGTTTCTTCGGCTTGGCGGTCTTGGGCGGTGCGGGCTTGTCGCTGTCCTGACCGCCCAGAAGCATCGCGCGATACCCGTCAAGATCGCCCTCGAACGGGGCCACGCGCCCGCCATTCACCAGCCAGAGCCGGTCCGCCACCAGCCCCAGAAGATGCATGTCGTGGCTCACGAGGATGATCGCGCCGGTATAGGCCGTCAGCGCCTCCACGAGCGCCTCGCGGCTCTCGATATCGAGGTGGTTGGTCGGCTCGTCGAGGATGAGCATATGCGGCGCGTCCACCGTGGCCAGCATCAGAGAGAGCCGCGCCTTTTGCCCGCCCGATAGGTTTTTCACTAGCGTTTCAGCCTGTTCCGGCCCGATGCCAAAGCCTGCAAGGCGTGCGCGCAGCTTCGCGGGCGTCTCGGTCGGGCGCAGGCGGCGGATATGGTCGAGCGGCGTCTCGTCAAGGTGCAACTCGTCCACCTGATGCTGCGCGAAATAGCCGACACGCAGCTTGGCGGCCTTGTGAACACGGCCCTCAAGCACATCAAGTTTGTCCGCCAAGAGCTTGGAAAGAGTGGATTTCCCCTCGCCATTGCGGCCCAGAAGCGCGATCCGGTCATCCTGGTCGATCCGCAGGTCCAGACGGCTCAGCACCGCCGCCCCGTCATAGCCGACCGAAGCCCCCTCCAGCCGCAGGATCGGCGGCGAGAGCTCTTCCGGCTCGGGAAAGGTGAACCGCCGCAGCGCCGCCTCTTGCGGGGCGGAAATGGGCTGCATCCGCGCCAGCGCCTTGATCCGCGCCTGCGCCTGCCGCGCCTTGTCGGCCTTGTAGCGGAAGCGGTCCACGTAGGATTGCAGATGCGCGCGCCGCTGTTCCTGCTTTTTCGCCTCCGATTGCGCAGCCATGAGCCGCGCCGCGCGGGTCTCGGCGAACTTGTCGTAACCGCCTTGATAAAGCGTCAGTTTCCGGTCCTCGAGATGCAGGATCGCGCCGACCGCGCGGTTGAGCAGCCCGCGGTCATGGCTGATGATCAGCACGGTGTGCGGATAACGCGCGAGATAGGTTTCCAGCCAGAGCGCGCCTTCGAGATCGAGATAGTTGGTCGGCTCGTCCAGCAACAGCAGGTCCGGCGCGGCGAAAAGCACCCCCGCCAGCGCCACCCGCATCCGCCAGCCGCCCGAAAAGGCCGAACAGGGCATGGCCTGTTCCTCGTAGGTGAACCCCAGCCCCTTGAGGATCGCGCTGGCCCGCGCCTCGGCGGACCATGCGTCGATATCGGCCAGCCGTGTCTGGATTTCGGCGATTCGTGCGCCATCGGTCTCTGAAGTGGATTTTTCAAGCAAATCAGAGCGTTCCGTGTCGAAGCTCAACACCGTGTCGAGGAGAGAGACGTCATTGCCCGGCACCTCCTGGGCCACGCCGCCGATACGCGCGCGCGGCGGCAGGCTGATGCTGCCCCCCTCGAGCGCCAACTCGCCCCGGATCAGCCGAAAGAGCGTGGTCTTGCCGGTGCCGTTGCGCCCGACAATGCCCACCTTGTGGCCTTCGGGAATGGTGGCCGAGGCCCCTTCGAGAAGGCGCTTTCCGGCAATGGCATAGGTGATGTCGTTGATGGTCAGCATGGGGGGGAGATGCCGCAATGCGCCGCCCCCGTCAATCGCCGCTTTTCATGACGCGGCCCCCATGCTATCGGGGCCGCGACCTGATCGCGCGGGGCAATCCCGCGCGGCGCAAACCCTGACAAAAGAGGCTGAAATGGCTGTGGAACGCACGCTGAGCATCATCAAACCCGACGCCACCCGGCGCAACCTCACCGGCAAGATCAATGCCAAGTTCGAAGAGGCCGGGCTGCGGATCGTCGCGCAAAAGCGCATCCACCTGACCAAGGCGCAGGCCGGTGTTTTCTATGCCGTGCACGCCGCGCGCCCGTTCTATGACGAGCTGTGCGAATTCATGGCCTCAGCCCCGGTTGTCGTGCAGGTGCTCGAGGGTGAGGGCGCCGTGGCCAAGAACCGCGAAGTGATGGGGGCCACCAACCCCGCCGATGCCGCACCGGGCACGATCCGCGCGGAATTCGCCGAGAGCGTCGGTGAAAACTCGGTCCACGGCTCGGACGCGGCAGAGACCGCCGCCGTCGAGATCGCCTATTTCTTCTCGGGTCTCGAACTGGTCGGCTGATCTGAGAACCACATCAGGAAAGGCCGCAACCCTCTGGTGTGCGGCCTTTTTCATGTCATATGCTGGCGTAATCGCGGAATGTCGGGGCGGGCGCGGGTTTCGGTTTGCCCGTGCCCGGAGAGGGCGCGGGTTTCCCGCCCTTTGGGGGTGTTGCCTGTGGCATCTGCCTCTTCCTTTTTTTGAGGCAGGGCCGCCAAACAGGTGCCCCTGCCATTGATTATCCTTTCAGGAGAGCACGCTATTGTGGCGAAAATGCGGCAGGCTCAGGCCGCCATGTCATCGACGACCGTCACCCCCGCACCGCCGCCATAGCCATCCATTGCCGCAAGCGCCGCGCCAAGACCCGAAAGCCCGATCCGCCGGGTGATGAGCCGCGCGGGATCAAGCCGCCCTGCCGCGATCATGTCGAAAAGGGCTGCAAAGCGGTGCGCCCCGATGCCGCGCGTGCCGTGGAGCGTGATCTGCCGGGAATAGACCAGATCGAGCAGCGGCAGATCCGGGGTGGCGTGGGCCCCGAGCGGCATTCCGATCTGCACATGACGGCCCATCTTGCGCAGGCTTTTCAATGAGTTGTGAAACGTCGCCGTGATTCCGAGGGCGTCGAGCGAGACATGTGCGCCGCCTTGCGTCAGGTCGCGGACGGCCGCGCCGACATCGCCCACGCCGCGCGCGTCAAGCGTCGCGGTGGCCCCCAGATCACGGGCGATGGCAAGGGCGTCGGGCGTCACATCGACCGCAAGGATGCGCGCGCCGAGCGCCGCGCCGATGAGAATCGCCGAGAGGCCCACACCGCCGCAGCCATGCACCGCCAGCCACTCGCCGGGCCGGATCTGCGCGCGGTCCACCACGGCGCGAAACGAGGTGGTGACGCGACAGCCCATCCCGGCGGCCACGGCATAGTCCATTCCCTCGGGCAGGCGCACGAGGTTGAAATCGGCGCGCGGAATCGCAACGCGCTCGGCGAAGGCACCCCACTGGCTGAAGCCGATGACCTGCTGATGATCGCAGATCGTCGGCTCGCCCGCGCGGCAATCGGGACAGGTGCCGCAGCCGAGGATGAAGGGCGCGGTCACCCGGTCGCCCACCCGGAAGGCATGGCATTCCGGCCCGGTCTCGATCACCTCGCCCGCGAATTCGTGCCCCATCACATGGGGCAGCACCACGTCCGGATCGGCCCCTTTCCAGGCGTGGTGATCCGAGCGGCACACACCGCAGGCGCGCACCGCGATGAGCGCGCCATCGCGCGGACAGTCGGGATCGGGCACCTGGGTGATCTCTACGGGGGTGTCGTAACGGGTGAGCAGGGCAGCGCGCATCGGTGGGGGGTCCTTCGGGCCGTTTGGACGAGCCTAGGCGCGCGCCGCAGTCGCGGCAAGGCCCCTCAATCCATCACCGCCACGAGATGCCAGCGCAGCGCGTCATTGGGAACCGGATCGAAATGTGTCACCCGTTTGGAGAGCACCACAAGCTGTGTCACATGAAAGGGGATGAGGGTGCCCGATGTCTCTGTCAGGTAGTATTGCGCCTTGTGGTAAAGCGTGCGCCGCCGGTCGAAATCAAGCTCGGCGCGCGCCTCGCCAAGCATCCGGTCGAATTTCGGGTTGTTGAAATGGCTTTCGTTCCACTTGGCCTCGGAATGGAAGGCCTCGTTCAGGACCTGATCGGCGGGGCGTTCCCCCCAGGAGGTGGCGAACGCGTCCTTTTTCATCCAGACATTCGACCAGTAACCATCGGCGGCGGCATTCACCAGTTCGACCCGGATGCCCGCAGGGGCAGCCTGTTCCTGAAAGGCGACCCCGATCACCGGCCAGCTTTGATCGAGCGAGGAGACGTGAATCTTCACGTCGAGCCCGTCCGGGTGGCCCGCCTCCGCCAGAAGCGCGCGGGCGCGCTCAAGATCGCGCGGGCAGTCCATCTCGGCGCGATACTGGTCGTTGGGGGCCACCGGCGTGTCGCAGGAGATCACCCCGCCGCCGTCAAGCGCCAGTTGCAGCATCTCTTCGCGGTCCACCACCAGACGCAGCGCACGGCGCACGCGCACATCGTCGAAAGGGGCCACGTCATTGCGGAAACTCAGCCCCATCCAGTTCCCCGTGGGGATTTCAAGAAGTTGATATCGCAGGGATTTGTCGAGCGCGCGGCGCAGCACCGGCGCGATCCCGCGCTCCATGTCAAGCTGACCCGAGAGAAACGCCTGAAGCCGCGCCTGCGCGTCCGGTACACCGATCACCTCGATCCGGGCAAGCCGTGGCGCGCCCTCCCAATAGTCCTTGTTGGCGGCGAGGACGGTGATGCCGTCGGGGTCGAACTTCTCGACCTTGAAAGGACCTGTGCCGATGCCTGTCTGATCGACCGTATCGCCCGAGCCCTCGGGGATGATGCGCAGGCGCGGGTCCATGAGTTGCAGGGGAAAATCGGCGAAGGTGGACGACAGCGTCATGCGCACGCTGAGCGGGCCGGTGGCCTCGACATGCTCGATCATCTTGACGGCGGCGCGGGCGGGGCTTCCGTAATCTGGGTCGATCACGCGCGCGATGGAATAGACCACGTCCTCGGCGCGCAGCGGGCGGCCATCGTGAAAGCGCACGCCCTCGCGGATCTGGAATGTCCAGACCGTGCCGTCTTCATTGGGAAACCAGCGGGTCGAGAGATCCGGCTCGGGCGTGCCGCCCCGACCGGGGCGCACAAGGCGGCTCTGGATTTTCTCGATGATCTGGAGAACGCGGCCCTTCGAGGCGGGATCAAGGCTCGATTGCGCCCCGAATCCCACGTTATGGGCGTGGCGGAACGTGCCGCGCGGCTCGGCCCAAGCGGCGGAGGTCAGGACAACAAGGGCAATCAGAGCGAAACGCATCCGGGGCGGGCCTTGGTCAAGTGACGCTGATACGGTTGTCGCAAGACCGCGCGCGAAAGGCAAGTTTTCCGGCAGTCACGTTTTGCGGTCGATGCGCAACGGGGGCCGATCGCCCGTCGTTTTAGGCCGCGCCGGGGATCTGCACCCGGCGGGCACCTTCCTCGAACCCGTTCATGGACTGCGGCCAGACCGCGCCCGGCCAGCGGATCTCCATCTGTTGCAGGCGCGGGCGATAGACGGCTGTGTAGAGCGTGCCGAAGCCCACGGAAAAGGCGGTGGAATAGAGCGGCGGGCGCAGGAAGGCGTTGATGAACCTGTCCTCCGGGTCGCGGTGCAGGGCCAGCCGGTGCAGCAGAAAGCGCTCGCGCTCGACCGTGGCGGTAAAGCGCGCGTGGCTGATCCAGTCGATGTTTTCCTGATGGTTGGTGGCGACGGCGGCATGGGTGATGATCGCGGCGCGGTCGGGGGCCATCATCGCGGTCAGGTATTTGCGTTTGGCATCGAGCACGGTCACGTTATAGCTCATGTGCGTGGGCAGGCGGGCCAGCGCGCGACCTGCCTCCTCGGCGGTCTCGCAGGTCTGCAAGACATAGCGCAGGATCAGCGGCACGCCAAAGCCGTTGCCGACCACGCGCCGCCCGCCGAATGTCAGCGAGATGGCAAGGCCTGCGTCGTTCATCCCGTCAACCAGCCCCCACAGGCCGTCCGAGGTGCCCATCACGCGCCGCCCCTGCCAGCAGGTATTCAGGATCAGGCTGTCGAACGCCTTGGGGTCGTAATCGTAATTGCGCACCAGCACCGGCTCTTCGCCGGTCCAGATCGCCTGACTGCATCCCGAAAGATAGGGCGGCGGGCAATAGAAGCTGAGAAAGCGCGCCGCCTGATCGCCACCGCCCGCGAGGTCGCACAAGGTATCGTAAAGCGGCACGATCTCGGGCATGTGGTGTTCAAGGGCGCGGCGGCTTTCAAGGTACTTCGGGCGTGCGCCGTCGCCATCCCTGAGCCACCACCGCCGGTAATGCGGCCAGTAATCGGCGAAAAGCCCGGCCCATTTCGGGCCGGGCAGGTCTTCACGCAAGGCACGCCAGAGCATGGGCCTTTCCTACAGGATCTTGAACGCCGGGTCCGCGAGCGCGGGGCCTGCATCGACCACCGGCAAGGGATTGCCCGCAACGCCCTGCTTGATGCCGTGGATCCATTTCCGGGCGCGTTCGTTCAACTGGAAGCCCTTGGTCATCGAGCGCCCGCGCGTGACCAGAATACCGATATCGGCCCCCTCGTAGCGGTAATCACCGGGCTGAAGGATGCGCAGGAAGAACGCCTCGTTCTCGGATTCAACCGCGCGGCGGTGATAGTCGAAACGATCGAACACGACGCGGCCATCCTCGAGCATCTTGTAGATGCCGGTCTCGGGGCTGGCGGTGCAGATATCGACGCTGTCATCCGTGTGCTTGATCACCATCTGCGACCAACTGTCGATCATGTCCGGGTTGGCCCAGCGGGCATTCAACTCGTCCACGTCGAGATCGAATTTCTTCTTGGAAAATTCCAGCAGGTGGAACAGGAACAAGGGCGCATCGGCATGGGCAAAGGCGGCGTGGTTGGTCATCGACGACGCCCCGGTGATGCGCGGATTGAGCTCGCCCAGCCACAGGTCGCCGGTCTTCTTGTCGATCAGGAAATCAAGCTCGAAATAGCCGCGATAGCCCTCCTTGCGAAGCTGTTCGCCGAATTTGAAGGTCAGTTCGCGCGCCTTCTGGCGCACCTTGGGCGGAAAGGCGGTGGACAGGATTTCATTGCCGCACCAGCCGCCGCGATAGGGGGTGAGGTCCTTGAAGCCCACAAGCTCGGTCATCAGCGGGCCGACGATGGTGCCTTCCTTGGTGGCGCAGGCCTCGATGGCTGACCCCCGGCAATCAATCCGCTTCATGATCTTGATCTCGCCCTCGCCCACGATCTCATGTTCGTGGCGGCGGAAATCGGCCTCGGACTTGATGAAGAACGTTGTGTGGCCGCTATCGCCGAAGGCCGATTGCAACACCAGATCATGCCCTATCCCGGCCTTTTCGCAGGTCGCGCGCAGATCCTCGTAGGATGTCACCTCGGCCAGAACATTGGGCACGGAAGGAACCCCGGCCTTGTTGCCGATCCGCACGGTCTCGATCTTGTTGTCCATCGCGGTGCGCAATTTGGCCTTGGGAAACCAGACATCGGCGCCAAGCTCCCTGGACAGGCGTTCGGTTTCCTCGTCGAACATAAGGAACACGAATTTCGGCTTGCCGCCGCGCCGCTTGATGAAATCAATCACCTCCTTGTGCTGAAGCAGGTAGTTGTTGATGTCCTCGATCGACTGAAACTCGGCATGGGGCTGCTCGGAGGGGCAGAACACGTTGGGATGCTTGCCGCCGTAACAGTCGATATAGCAGATGTATTTGAAATTCTTGACCCATTCATCAAGCCCCAGAAGATTGAAGTTCGTCGCCGAAATGAAATAGATCGGGTCCTCGTTGCGATGAAAGAAGCGGCGTATCTCGGAGATGTTCCTCAGTGTCGTGGGCATTTTTTCATGTCCTCCCTTATTCGGCTGCGGTCTTGATCTGTTTGGCCTTGGGCAAGGCGGCCAGGGCCTCTGGCGTAAAGACGCGCAAACCGAGATCGGCGCGGTAGCCGTGGATCTCATTGACGTCGAGCGCGCGCATGAAGGCAAGGATTTCCTTGCTGATCACCTGCCCCGGCACCAGGATCGGGAACCCCGGCGGGTAGGGGATGATGAAGCTGGCCGAGACCACCTCCTGCCCGGCTTCCAGCGCGTCCTTGAGCGAGCCGTCGAGTTCCAGATAATCGCAGTTCTTCTCGTCGTAACTGAGATAATAGGCGGTCCTGATGTCGCCCTCGGGCGTCAGGTTGTCGGGGCGGAACGCATCGTGAAAGCGGCTGAAATCCGGCAGCGGCGGGTAGTTTTCTGTCAGGTTCCTGACCCGGCGGTCGAAGGACAGGCGTTCCATCTTGGACGCGTCGTCAAGCAGATCGTCAAGATCGCGGGCGATTTCCACAAGCACCTCGATCAGATAGGCGACCGACGAGCGCGTGGTGCCGATATTGGTCATGAAGAGCACGGTATTGCGTGAGGTCTTGTTGATCTGGATGCCGTATTTGTCCATCAGGATATCGGTCTTGAACGTGTCGCCATCCCATCCGGTCCCGCCCACGGCCAGCGTGACGCGGGTGGCGTCGAGCACGAAATCGTCCAGCTCCCAGCAATCCCACATATCGGTCCAGCCCTGTTCGTTGTCGAAATAGCTGGTGACGCCGCTTTGGCGGTATTGTTCGGGGATCATGTCACCGGCGGTCAGCACCTTGAAATACTTCTGCAACAGCGCATGGCTGCTGATCGCCTTGCGCATCGACATCGCCGCCTCGATCTGGCGCTGCACGAATTCGAACCCTTCCAGTTCCACCTGACGGCGGCCCACATCAAGCGACGCGATGATCTGGTAATTCGGCGAGGTCGAGGTATGGGTCATGTAGGCTTCGTGGAATGACTGCTCGACCTCGCCTTTGAAGTCCTGATCGTTGACATGGATCATCGAGCCCTGCCGCAGCGATGTCAGCGTCTTGTGCGTCGATTGCGTGGCATAGACCCGAACGCGCGCATCGGGCGGCGGAACAAGACGGGTGTCGAGCCATGTCTCGTCAGGGGCATCGGCCAGCGCCTCCTGCTGCGCCTCATAGGTGCGGCGGTGTCCGTCGGTGCGCAGCCGCTTGCGCAGGTTGTTGGCGGTGCGCATGGCGGTGCGCTGGCGATAGGTCGGGCTGAAACGGGCAAAGGCAAACCACGCCTCATCCCACAGGAACACAAGATCGCGCTTGATCGCCAGACACTCCTCCATCACGCGCTCGACGTTGTAGACCAGCCCGTCAAAGGTGCAGTTGGTGAGCAAGAGCATCCGCACACGGTCAAGCTTGCCCGCCGCCTTCAGCGCCAGAAGCTGATGCTTGATCTCGCGCAGCGGCACTGCGCCATACATCGAGTATTCATTGAGCGGATAGCTGTCGAGATAGACCACCTCGGCCCCGGCGAGGACCATGCCGTAATGGTGCGATTTGTGGCAATCGCGATCGACCAGCACGATATCGCCGGGCCGCACCAGCGCCTGCACCACGATCTTGTTGCAGGTCGAGGTGCCGTTGGTGGCAAAGAAGGTCTGTTTGGAGCCGAACGCCCGGCTGGCCAGTTCCTGCGCCTGCTTGATGGGGCCGTGCGGCTCCAGCAGGCTGTCGAGCCCGCCGCTCGTGGCCGATGTTTCCGCCAGAAAGATGTTGGGGCCGTAAAACGCGCCCATGTCCTGAATCCAGTGGCTGCGGCTGATCGACTTGCCACGGCTGATCGGCATCGCGTGAAACACGCCGGTGGGCTGCTTGGAATAGTTCACGAGCGCGGTAAAGAACGGGGTCTTGTTGCGTGCCTCGACCCCGCGCAGGATGTTGAGGTGCAATTCCATGAAGTCTTCCTGATTGTAGAAGACGCGCCGGCAAATCCCCAGATCAAGCCCCGCGATATCCTCGACAGAGCGTTCGGTGACGAGATAGGCATCCAGTTCCGGGCGCACCCGGTCAATCAGGCGGCACAGCTCGGGGCCATAATTCTCGGGCAGCATCTCGTCGATATTGTCCGATCCGCTGGCATTGCTGAGGTATTTTGCCAGGATTTCGTTTTCATTCCTGGATTTCAGAACCAGACCGGGGCGCACCACGATGGCCTGGATGTTGTGGTTGAACAGCACCGCGATCAGCGCATCCTCGAGGCTGGGCACGACAACCGCCTCGTAGTGGAACGGATCCTCCGCGCGGCGCATCCGGGTGACGTTGGAGCGCAACCAGCGTTCCTGCTGCTCGTTGACATTGTCGACGATCAGCACCTCGAAATAGGGGCGCGCCATGGCGCGCGCCTCGGGCGACAGCATCGCCTCGTCATTGTGTTCCTCGTCGTCAAGGCTGTCGCGTTCCAGCGGGATCGTGCGGCGCCGGTAGGCCCCCGTGGTCAGCGCGCGCGTCACCCGCTGGACGCCAAAGGCCAGATCCTCGAAATTGCCGTGATCGAAATGACGCCACAGGTGATCAAAGGCCGACATGCCGGGAAAGGCCCAGTAGGGTTCTATCACCTTGAGGGCTTCGAAAAGGTCGGATACCCGCGATTTCAGCGCGGCGATCTTTCTGGCCTCGGTTTCCCGGCCGATCGAGGTTGTCGCCTCGCGCAACGCGCTCCAGCGGTCAAAGCGCAGCTGCGTTGCCGAATAGTAGTCACTTACCGAGTCCATCGATCAGCCTCCCGCCTGTCGGGCCAGAACGCGATCAATGGTCAAAGGCCGGTATGGCCCGTAATCCTGCGGTCTAACCTACCGTTGTTCTACCCTCGAAAGGGGTCGTTCCGTATCCAAGCGCCCGCTTGTGATTGCGTGCCTCCGCCTCGGCATCGGCGGGGACATCCACATGCAACCCCGCGCGAGAGCCCTGTTGGGGTATTTCAAGCGGCCCAAGTGTCTTCAAGTAGTCGTCCGTGCCACTGTTGCGGTCATAAACGGAAAAATCAACCGATCTGTCACGAAAGCTCTTGAGCACCTGCCCCAGCCCCTTCATGCCCGTCTCGCGCTGACGGCGCACCATCGACAGATCCACCTCGATCGGGAACATGTCTTCCTGACCCGCCGACTGATGCAGCACCAGCGATGTCGGATCGACCACCAGCGATTTGCCGACGCCGCCCGCACCAAGCCCGTTCACGTCGAACACATAGCATTGGAACTGCGCCGCCGTGGCGCGCGCGATGGCCAGTTCCGCGTCGCGGTCGGTGGTGCCGGTCAGCACCGGATGAAGCAGCACCTCGACCCCCTGACTGGTCAGTTCCCGCGTGGTTTCCGGAAACCACATGTCATAGCAGATCGACAGCCCGAAACGGCCCACATCGGGCACATCGAAGACACAGAAATCCGTGCCTGCCGCGATCCCGGCCTCGTAGGGCAGGAAGGGAAACATCTTGGCATAACGGCGGATCACCTGCCCGTCGGGGTCGATCACGACGGCGGTATTGTAGATGCGCCCGTCCACCGGCGAGGTCAGGAACATCGAGCCGGGCACAAGCCAGAGCCGATAGCGCCGCGCCGCCTCGCAAAAGCGGTCGATGACCTCGTTTTCGACGGGCAGGGCGAACTTGTCGAGCGGCCCGAACGGCGCAAGCTCGCTGAACAGGACCATCTGCGTCCAGGGAAAACGCGCCATCAGCACATCCAGCCGATGCAACATGCCATCGACATTCGGTTGCAGGGCGTTGACATACATCTGAACGCCGGCGATCGCAAAGGGGGTCATTGTCTGGGTTCTCCGTGCTTGCAGAGCGGCCCGTCCGGGGCATGATTGATCACTGCTGTTGCGACCTTTTACGCCCTTCCCACCGGAACGGAAACAGCCAATCCGCGCGTGCCGGGCAAGCGGCACCCGGGCGATTCAGCCGTTGACGGCGGGATGGTGTTGCAAGAAATCACGGAATGTCACAAACTCGGGACAGAATGGGTGATGCAGCGGGCATATGTCTATCTCGCCTGCAAAATAGAGACGGTCCGCGTCGCGGGGCCGGAAAGGGATGGTATGTGCCAGGTCTGTAATGCGGCGCTTGCGCGCGGAACGCTTGATTTCTGCCTCTGCGGCGCGCCGGTCACGCAGGCGGCCTTTGCCCGGATCGAGGCCGACTTGCGCCGCCGCGAGATGCTGGGCGGCATGGCGGCCGTCCTGGGGCTGTTCGCGGGTTTTGGTCTGGCACCCGAGCGCGCATATGGGCAGGACGCGGGCCAGCCGATCCTTCTGACGAACCTGCGGTATTTCGACGGGACAACCCTTGCCATGCAGGCGGGGCAGGACATCCTGATCGAGGGCGGGCGCATCGCCGCGCTCATTCCGGCGGGGCAGGGTCCCGAGGGCGCGCGGCGCGTGGATTGCGGCGGGCGGGCGGTCATTCCGGGCCTCATTGACGCGCATTGGCATTCAACGCTTGTGGGGGTGACGCAGCTTCAGGCGATGAGCGCCGATATCGGCTTCGTGCATCTGATGGCGGGGCGGCAGGCGGGGGCGACCCTTTTGCGCGGCTTCACCACGGTGCGCGATGTGGGCGGCCCGGCCTTCGGGCTGAAGCTGGCGATTGATCGGGGCGTGGTGGCGGGGCCGCGTATTCTTGCGGCGGGCGCGATGATCTCGCAGACCTCGGGCCATGGCGATTTCCGCATGGTGAACGAGGTGCCGCGCGCCGATGGCGATCTCAGCTACAGCGAAAAGGCGGGCGTGGTGGCGATTGCCGACGGGCGCGCCGAGGTTCTGCGGCGCACGCGCGAGCAGTTGATGAAGGGCGCGAGCCAGATCAAGATCATGGCCGGGGGCGGCGTCACCTCGCTCTACGATCCGCTCGAAAGCCTGCAATTCACCGAAGACGAGATGCGTGCGGCGGTCGAGGCAGCCGAGGATTGGGGCACCTATGTCTGTGCGCATGTCTACACGCCGCAAGGCATCCAGCGGTGT
Organism: Roseovarius sp. MBR-79; assembly: GCF_053628555.1. Lineage (NCBI taxonomy): Bacteria > Pseudomonadati > Pseudomonadota > Alphaproteobacteria > Rhodobacterales > Roseobacteraceae > Roseovarius > Roseovarius sp. MBR-79. Next base: position 196,895 of record NZ_JBRJGP010000006.1, read on the forward strand.
TTGCGCGCAGGCGTCAGATCCATCGAGCACGGCCAACTGGCCGATGCGGACACGGTGCGGATGATGCGCGATACGGGCGCGTGGTGGTCGATCCAGCCGTTTCTATCGGATGAGGATTCAAACCCCCGCGCCGACGCGCGCCAGCAGGCCAAGGCCGACGAGGTGTCGGTAGGCACGGTGCGCGCCTTCGAGATGGGCCGCGCGGAGGGCGTAAACATGGCCTTTGGCACCGATATCCTGATGAACCCCGAAGGTGCCGCGTCGCAGGGCCGTCAACTGGCCAAGCTGACCCGCTTCATGCCGCCCCTGGAGGCGCTGCGCATGGCGACGGGCGCGGCGGGCGACTTGCTGGCCATGTCCGGCGCGCGCGCCTCCTATGACGGGCGGCTCGGGGTGATCGCGCCGGGGGCGATGGCCGATCTTCTGGTGGTGACGGGCGAGCCAGAGGCGGGGCTTGACTGGCTTGAGCGGCCCGAGGAAAGCCTTGCGCTGATCATGAAGGGCGGGGCGGTGGTGAAGGAGGCGCTTTGATGCTGCGCCGGATTGCCGTCACTCTGGCACTGGTCATGCTGACGCTCCCGGCCTCGGCGCAAGAGCGGGTATTCCAGCTTACCCCGTATATCTGGGGCAGCGGCGTTGGCGGCACGGTGCGGCCCGTGGCGGGCGGCCCGTCCCTGCGGTTCAGCGAGGGGCTGCGCGACGTGCTCGAGGATCTGGACAGCGCGTTCTTCCTCTCCGGCCTATACCGGCAAAACCGTTTTGTGCTGCTCGGGGATTATTCCGCCTCGCGCAGTTCGCGCGGCGGCACGGTGCCGGGTCTCGGCCTGCCCGTGACCGGACGGCTGGAACAGAGCTCGTTCACGCTTGCCGCAGGCTATCGCGCGCTGGCGACGGAGCGCGCGACGGTGGATTACCTTGTGGGCTTGCGGCATTGGGACATAGAGGCGCGCGCCAGAACGCCGGTGCCGGGTCTGGCGGCCGGGCTCTCGGTCGATTTCACCGATCCGATCATCGCCGCGCGCACCAATCTCCGCCTGAATGATCGCTGGTCGGTGATCGGCTATGCCGATGTCGGCGGATTCGGCGCCGGGTCGGACCTCACGTCTCAGCTTATGGCGACGGTCAACTGGCAGGCCCGTGACCGGCTGTTTCTCTCGGCGGGCTACCGGCATCTCTATGTCGATTACGACGATGGCGGCAGAGGCTTCGAAGGCAGCTTCTCGGGGCCGATCCTGGGGCTGAGCCTGCAATTCTGAGGTTCACGAAAAAGGCACCTCTGCCGGGGCAGGGTGCCTTTTTGTCATGATCTTGCGACCGGGTTCAGCCCTGGGCGGGCTTCGGCTCTGCCGGTTTCGGTGCCTGTGCGGCGGGTGCTGGTGCCTGCGGGGCGGGTTTCTGACCGCCCTTGTTGCTGGAGAGCGGGTCCTCCTGCCGTTGGACGGAACCCTCGAAATGCGCACCCGATTCGATGGCGATGGTCTTGTGGATGATGTCGCCCTCGACCCGCGCGGTGGAGGTCAGCCGCACCTTGAGGCCGCGCACACGCCCCACGACGCGGCCGTTGATCACCACATCATCGGCGATCACCTCGCCCTTGACGGTCGCGCCCTCGCCGACGGTCAGAAGATGGGCGCGGATATCGCCCTCGATCGTGCCTTCGACCTGAATATCGCCGGTGGTGCGCAGGTTGCCCTGAATGTGCAGATCCGAGGACAGAACCGAGGCGGGCGGCTTGGCCTTGGGGGCCGCAGGCCGGTAATCGCTGCCCGTATCGGGGCGGGCCGCGTCGAGACGGTTCTCCGTGGCGGGCTTCGGCTCGGCGGGTTTTTGCGCAGGTTCGTTGATCTTGCTCTTAGAAAACATCTCTCGCAGCCTTGATATAGGTCATGGGGTTGATCGGCCTGCCGTCCACGCGCACCTCATAGTGAAGATGCGTGCCGGTAGAGCGTCCTGTGTTGCCCATATCACCAATCCGGTCCCCGCGCGAGACCCTTTGACCGGGGCTCACACGGATTCTGGAAAGATGGGCATAGCGGGTTTCGATTCCGAAGGCGTGGTCAATCTTGATGAGTTGGCCGTAACCGGATTGCCAGCCTGCATGATCGACGACACCATCGGCGGTGGCATAGATCGGCGTGCCGTGGGACGCCGCGAAATCGGTCCCGGCATGAAGCCGACCCCAGCGGTTGCCGAAGCCGGAGGTGTAGCGGAAACCGCCGCGCACGGGCAGGGCGAGCGGCACCTTGTCGGCGGCCAGACGGTAGAGGTGCAACTCGTCGAGCCGCCCCAGGATGCGGTTGGCGCGCTCGGCCTCGGGCGACGGCGCCTCGCCCCGCGTCGACAGCGATATCGGCATGAGCGGCCCGCCGCGCCCCGAATAGCCGCGCCGCACCGTGTTGATGAGGCGGTCGGGATCGAGGCCCGCATTGCGGAACATCCGTTCCAGCGGCTCGACCGAGATGGTCATGGCATCTTCGAGCTGGCCGAAAATCTCGGCGTTACGCTCGTTCACGAGGCGCAGCTCATAGGCCATGTCCTCGGCCTGGCGCAGGGCTTCCTCGGCATCGGCAAGCGTCTGGTCACGCTCGCGCGCCGCATCCGCCAGCGCCGCCGAGAGGAAATCCACCGTCGCATCGCCGGGTCGGTTGCCGCCCGCCTCGGTCAGGACGCCGCCGCCCTCCAGTGCGGCGGCAAGACGTGCGGCCTCTTTGCCGGCAAGCTCGCGCTCGGTCATCGTGCGGCGCAGCGTGCTCTGGATCACCTCGATCCCGGTCTCAAGCTCGCGCCGCCGGGTCTCGGAACGCAGAAGCTCGGATTGCATCGCGGAAATCTGCGCCAGCGCCGAGGCGAAGCGTTCCTGTGCCGCCACCGCCTCCTGGGCGCGCTTGTCACGCTCGGAGGCAAGCGCATTGAGGCGGTTTTCATAGCCTTGCAGGTCGCGCTTGGCCTGTTCGCGGAAATTGCCCGCCCCGATGGAATCCATCACCAGAACCGAGGTGGCGATGATCGCCCAGGCGACCATGGCCGCAGCCCCGGTGGTGGCGATCAACTGTGTCACGGGGCGCAGGCGGATGAACCGCGTATCCTTGTCCGAACGCAGGAACACCCGACGTTCGGGGAAATAGCGCTCGAGGATGTCATGCAGTCTTATGGCCAGTCGTGTGCGCACGCGGATGGTCGTCCTTCCTATCCTTTCCGGGTGACGCTCTTCAATCGGTGCCGGGCGTCTTGGACAGGTGATTAGACAGCGAGGACAGGGTGGGCAAGGTTTTTGACCACGGGAGGATTATTTATCGGTGATATTCCGCCAGCTTGGCGGATTTTCGCCGATTGGCGCGCGCTATTGGTCAGGCCTTGGCGGTGCGCGTCCCGGCCAGCGGCCAATAGAAATCGGGCGGCAAACCGGCCTCGGCGCGCTTTTCCTCGTTGAAGGGCGGCTTGAGTTGGCCGTGGAAATAGCGTCGCACCAGATCGTGAAACGCCTCCTTCGGGTCGAGATCGTGACGCCCACAGAGAAAGTGAAACCACTTGGAGCCATAGGCGACGTGGTGCACCTCCTCGGCATAGATCACGCGCAGCGCCGCGACCGCCGAGGTCAGGCCCGCCCCCTCGAAAAGCGCGATCATGCCCGGCGTCACGTCAAGCCCGCGCGCCTCGAGCACCATGGGCACCACGGCAAGGCGGCCCATCAGGTCATGGGCGGTGTCCTCGGCGGCGCGCCACATGCCGGCATGGGCGGGCAGGGCCCCGTAATGGCTGCTCATCTCCTCAAGGCAGTCGCACAGGAGGTTGAAATGCTTTGATTCCTCGTCCGCCGCCTTGACCCAGTCATCGTAGAATCCCATGGGCATGGCGGTGTCGGTAAACCGCGCGATGATGTCCCAGTGCAGGTCCACCGCGTTCAATTCGATATGCGCCACCGCGTGCAGCATGGCAAGGCGGCCCTGCGCGCTGCCGGGGCGGCGGCGGGGAACGTCGCGCGGATCGAGCAGATCCGGTTTGCCCGGGCGCGCGGGGCGGTCGGGCGGTGTGGCGCGGCCCACAGGCAGGGCCGTGCCCGCCGCCCGCCACGCCGCCGCGTGCCGCCGCGACAGGGCAGTTTTCTCGCGCCCGTCGGCGGTGTTGAGCACCGCGATGGCCATTTCCGCCAGCGTCATGGTCACAGGGCGCGCACCGCCTCGAGCACCTCCTCGGCATGGCCCGGCACCTTGACCTTGCGCCATTCCCGCGCGATCCGCCCCTCGGCGTCGATCAGGAAGGTGGAGCGTTCGATGCCCATGAACGTCTTGCCATACATGCTTTTTTCCTTCCAAACGCCGAACCGTTCGCAGGTATCGCCGTCCTCGTCCGACAGAAGCGGGACGGTCAGGCCATGTTTGTCGCGGAATTTCTCGTGGCTGGCGACGCTGTCCTTGGAAATGCCGAAAACCTGCGCGCCGAGGGCGTCGAACTCGGCCTTGAGGCCGGAAAAGGCCACCGCCTCCTTGGTGCATCCCGAGGTGTCATCGCGCGGGTAGAAGAACAGCACCACCGGTGCGCCGCGCAAGGCGGCAAGGCGGACCGCATCGCCGCCATCGCGCGGCAGGGTCACATCGGGGGCAGGTGATAGCGTGTCGGTCATGGCAACCTCTCGGGCTTGTGATGCGAATTTGTGAGTTCCATATTAGGCTGCAAAAGGCGAGAATAAAGTCGTGAGGCAGAGCCGGGGCCAAACCACAGTCCCCAAACCGGAACAGATGACCGAAACCAAAACGCCAGCCCCCGCAGCGCCCGCGCCCCCGCCGGGCGCGCGCCGCCCGTGGGCGCGTGCGATGCTGCATCATCTGGGCCAGTTATGCCTTGGTTGCGCGACATTCGTTCTGGTGATCGCCGTGGCGCTGCTCGGGGTGCTGGCGGCAGGGGTGGGCGCGCCGGGCTGGCTGCGCGACCGCGCGGCGCAGGAGATCAGCGCGGCGCTGCCCGAGCACCGGCTGACGTTTCAGACGCTGGGATTGGGCCTCGGCGAGGGAATGGCGCCGCGCGTCAGCTTGCGCGGCGTGAGCCTTCGCGATGCGGGCGGCGCGCCGCTGATTGACTTGGCCGCGCTCGAGGTCACGCTGTCGCGCGCGGCGCTTCTCGGTGGCGAGGTGAAGCTGTCCCGGGTCAGGCTCGACGGTGGGCGGCTGGCGCTCTGGCGGCGCGAGACAGGCGAATTGTCGGTCGCTTTCGAGGGCGGCAATGGCACGGGGCGTCATCCCGCGAGCGACCGGCCGCTGACCGAACAGATCGGCGCGATGCTGGCACAGCCCGCGCTTGCCGCGTTGCGCGAGGTCAGCGCCGAGAACATCAGCCTGCGTTACGAGGATGCGCGCACGGGCGTGGCGTGGTCTGCCGATGGCGGACGGGCATCGCTCACCCGAAATGGCGATGCGATCGCGCTACGTGGCAATGTCACCGTGCTGGGTGCGCGCGGCTATGCGAGTTCGCTGGAGCTGAGCTATCAGGGCCGGGTCGGTGACGCGGCGGCGGATATCGGCATCCGCTTCGAGGATTGGCCTGCGCGCGAGATCGCCGGACAATCTCCGGCGCTCGCGTGGCTGGGCGCGCTGGAGGCACCGATTTCCGGCGCTTTGCGCGCCGGGGTCGATGAGCGCGGGCAGCTTGGGCCGCTGAGTGCCACGCTTCAGATCGGCAAGGGGGCCTTGCGCCCCAACCCGGCGACTTCGCCGATCCCGTTCCGGTCGGCGCGCAGCTACCTGACCTACGACCCGGACGCGCAGGAGATCACGTTCAACGAGCTGTCGGTCGAGAGCGATTGGGGCAGTGCCCGCGCCGAGGGGCGCGCGCGGCTCATCGGCATGGAGGCAGGCTGGCCAAGCGGGCTTGAGGCGCAGATCCGGCTGGGAGAGATCGCGGCCAATCCGGCGGGGCTATACCCCGCGCCGGTGGTCTTCGAGGGGGCGGGGGCGGATATCCGGCTGGAATTCGCGCCCTTCGCGCTCGATCTGGGCGACTTCCGGCTGCGCGATCAGGGGCAGGTGCTGCGCCTGAGCGGACGGGCGCGGGCCGAGGTCACTGGCTGGTCGGCGGTCATCGAGGGGCGGATGGACGCGATCACGCCCGAGCGGTTGCTTGCGCTCTGGCCGCTGACGGTCAAGGACAAGGCGCGCGCCTGGCTGGCCGAGAACGTTCTGTCGGCGCGGCTGAGTGACATTCAACTGGCCCTGAGCGTGACACCCGACGCGCCGCCCGATGCGTTTCTGGGCTTCGACTTCGCGGATTTCTCGGCGGTCTACGTGCGTGACGTGCCGCCCATCGAGGGCGCGGCGGGCCATGGCTCGATCCGTGACAACCGGCTCGGCATCTTTGCCGAGCGCGGGCATGTCACCCCGGCAGAGGGCGGGCGGCTCGATATTTCCGGCACCTCCTTCATCATCCCTGACCTGCGGATCAAGGAGACCCCCGCCGAGGCCCATCTGCGGGTCAGCGGCCCGATCACCGCCGCCCTGTCGCTGCTTGATGCGCCGCCCTTCCGGTTCATGGAGAAGGCCGGGCGCGACGTGGCGCTGGCCGAGGGGCAAGCGGAGATCACCGGGCGGCTTGACCTGATCCTCAAGAAGGGGCTGAAGCCCGAGGAGGTGGCCTTTGACGCGCAAGGCACGCTCAGCGCGCTGCGCAGCGACACGCTTGTTAAGGGCCGCGTTCTGACCGCCGATACGCTTGGCATCACCGCGGATAACACCGAAATCGAGATCAGCGGCGATGCACGGTTAGGGCAAGTGCCGTTTTCGGGGGCCTGGACCATGCCGCTCGGTCCCGGCACGGGCGGTGAAAGCCGGGTGCGCGGTAGGGTGGAGCTGTCGCAGGCGTTCATCGACGAGTTCGGGATCGGCCTGCCGCCCGGTGCGGTGTCGGGGCGCGGGCAGGCGACGGTCGAGATTGCGTTGCCCAAGGAGGGCGTGGGGCAGGTGGCGCTCAACTCCGATCTGGCGGGGCTGGGGGTGCGCATCCCCGAGCTGAATTGGGCGCTGGCACCGGAGGCCACCGGGCGGCTGGATGTGGCGGCGACGCTTGGCACGCCGCCGCAGATCGACACGCTGGCGATTGACGCGGGCGGCCTGCGCGCGCGCGGCGAGGTGCGGCTGACGCCGGAGGGCACGCTCGAGGCGGCGCGCTTCACCCGGCTTGAACTGGGCGACTGGCTCGATGTGCAGGCGGCGCTGATCGGGCGCGGCGCGAACGTGACACCGGGGGTGGAGGTAACGGGCGGGCGCGTCGATCTGCGGGGCGGCTCTTTGGGAGAGGGCACCGGCGACGGCGGACCGGTCAGCCTGCGCCTTGACGAATTGCGCATCACTGACGGCATCGCGCTGACCGGGTTCCGCGCCGATCTCGAGACGCGCGGCGGGACGCAGGGCCGCTTTACCGCGCAGGTGAACGGCAAGGCCGACATAACCGGCGATATCGTGCCGATGGCCGGGCGCAGTGCATTCCGCATCCGTGCGCAGAACGCTGGCGCGCTGCTGGCGGCGGCGGACATGTTGCAGGATGCGCGCGACGGCACGCTCGACATGTCGCTCCGGCCCGCCGAGGGCGAGGGCAGCTATGACGGGGTGCTCTCCATCGAGCAGATCCGCATCAAGCGCGCGCCCGCGCTCTCGACCTTGCTCAACGCCGTGAGTGTGGTGGGCCTCCTGGAACAGCTCAACGGGCAGGGTCTGCATTTCGCCGAGGTGGCGGGCCGGTTTCGCCTGACGCCCGACCGCCTGACGCTGCTTGAGGGCAGTGCTGTCGGGGCCTCTGTGGGCATTTCCATGGACGGGTTTTTCGATCTGACGCGCAAGCGCATGGACATGCAGGGCGTGCTTTCGCCGGTCTACGTACTCAACGCCCTTGGCGGTGCGCTGACGCCGCGCGCGGGCGAGGGGCTCATCGGGTTCAACTTCACGCTGCGCGGGTCGGTTGACAATCCGGTGGTGGCGGTCAATCCCCTCTCGGCGCTGGCCCCCGGCTTTCTGCGCGAGATGTTCCGGCGGCCCGCGCCGCAGGTGGAGGGCGCGCCGCCCGCGGTTTCGGGACAGAGCGTCGCGCCGCGCGCCCCTGATGACTTTGAGAGAAACGACAGATGAAGCTGGCTGATTTCGATTTCGACCTGCCCGAGGCGCTGATTGCCACGCGGCCCGCCCGCCCGCGCCGCGCCGCGCGGCTGCTGGTGGCCGAGGGGGGCGCGATCACTGACAGCACCGTGGCCGATCTGGGGCACTGGTTGCGCGCCGGTGACCGGCTGGTGCTGAACGACACCAAGGTGATCCCCGCCCGCCTGTCGGGCACCCGGGCGCGGGCGGGGGGCGCGGGCGCGCGCATCGAGGTGACGCTGCTGGAGCCGCAGGCCGACGGGACATGGTCGGCGCTGGTCAAGCCGCTGAGAAAACTGCGCGAGGGCGAGGTCGTGGTTTTCTCCGACACGCTCTCGGCCACGCTCGAGGCGCGCGGGGAGGGGCAGGCGCGGCTGCGCTTCAACCTTGCGGGTGAGGATTTCGACACCGCGCTCAACGCCGCCGGTGCGATGCCGCTGCCGCCCTATATCGCCGCGCGCCGTCCCGCCGATGCGCAGGACCGCGAGGATTATCAGACCGTCTGGGCACGCCGCCCCGGTGCCGTGGCCGCCCCCACCGCATCCTTGCATTTCGACGAAGTGGTTCTGGCCGATCTGGCGGCGCGCGGTGTCGTGTTCAGCCATGTCACGCTGCATGTCGGCGCGGGCACCTTCCTGCCGGTCAAGGTCGAGGACATCACCACCCACAGGATGCATGCCGAATGGGGCGAGGTCAGCGCACGTGCCGCCGCCGAAATCGCGGCCACGCGCGCGGCGGGTGGCCGGGTGATCCCGGTGGGGACCACCGCGCTGCGCCTTATCGAGACGGCGGCGCGCGCCACCGGAGAGATCGCGGCGTGGCAGGGCGAGACCGATATCTTCATCTATCCCGGCTTCGAGTTTCGCGTCGCCGATGCGCTGATGACAAATTTCCACCTGCCGAAATCGACGCTCATGATGCTTGTTTCGGCGCTGATGGGGGCCGCGCGCATCCGCGCGCTCTATGCCCATGCCATAACCGAAGGATACCGTTTCTTCTCTTATGGCGACGCGTCGCTGTTGATCCCGGGGCCAAAGCCTGACAGGGCGGGCGCGACCGCGACGGATTGAGTCGCAATTGGCGGTGCGGCGCGCGCGCTCCGGCGACAGGGTGGGGCGGATGGAAAGGGGAAACGATGCTGAAGGTCCTTTCAGGTGCGTGGGCGCTGCTTCTCGGGATGATGCTCTTGCAGGTCGGCAACGGCATGCAGGGCACGCTGCTGGGGGTGCGCGGCGCGCTTGAGGGCTTTTCCACCTACGAGATGTCGGTGGTCATGTCGGCCTATTTCCTTGGGTTCCTGTTCGGCTCGCGCATGGCGCCCGAGATGATCCGTCGCGTTGGCCATGTGCGGGTCTTTGCCGCGCTCGGCTCGATGATATCGGCGGTACTGATCCTCTATCCCACGATCACCGAGCCATGGGCCTGGGCCCTCGGCCGGGTGCTGATCGGGTTCTGTTTCTCGGGGGTCTATGTGACCGCCGAAAGCTGGCTCAACAATTCGGCCACCAATGCCACGCGCGGCAAGGCGCTCTCGCTCTACATGATCGTGCAGATGGTGGGGATCGTCTCGGCGCAGGGCCTGATGGTGCTGGCGGACCCGTCGGGCTATGTGCTCTTCGTGATCCCCTCGGTGCTGGTGTCGCTCGCGTTCGCGCCGATCCTCTTGTCGGTCAGCCCGACACCCGCCTTTGATTCGACCAAGCCGTTGTCGCTGCGACGGATATTGGAAATCTCGCCGCTGGGCTGCGTGGGGATGCTTCTCACCGGGGGCGTCTTTGCCGCGCAATTCGGCATGGCCGCCGTCTACGGGGCCGAAGCGGGGCTGAGCGTGGGGCAGATTTCGGCCTTTGTCGCGTCCTTCTATATCGGCGCGGTGCTGGCGCAATATCCGCTGGGGTGGCTGTCGGACCGGATGGACCGGCGCAAGCTCATCGCGGGCGTGTCGCTGGTCACGGCGCTTGGCGCGGTGCTGGGCATGGCCTCGGCGGGGGATTACCGCCTGCTGCTGGCGGCGGCCTTTCTGGTGGGCGGCTCGTCCAACCCGCTCTATTCGCTGCTCATCGCCTATACCAACGACTTTCTGGAGCATGACGACATGGCCGCAGCGGCAGGCGGAATGGTCTTCATCAACGGGCTGGGGGCGATTGCCGGGCCGTTGATGGTGGGCTGGATGATGGGGGTCATGGGCCCCAAGGGCTATTTCCTCTACATCGCCGTGCTGATGGCCGCGCTCGTGGTCTATGCGCTCTACCGCATGACGCAGCGTGCTGCGCCGACGCCGTCGCAGACCGACAGCTACATGCCGGTCTCGCCCTCCTCCTCGCCGATGGCGGTGGAATTTGCGCAGGAAATCGCCATCGAGGCCGCGCAGGACGCCGAAGAATCCGCCAAAAGCGACGAAACATGACCCTTTTGAAGTAACATTTTACTAAGAAATGCTTAAGTTAAGGTGTAGCATGAATTTATTGTGACAGGGAAAGTGAGGAAAATCCCATGGTGTCGCCTGATGATGTGTTGCGCTTCTGGCTTGATGAGGTTGGCCCGAAGGGCTGGTATGAGAAGGATGACACGCTCGATGCGGAGATCCGGGCGCGTTTTCTCGGTGCCTGGGAGAACGCGCGCACCGGCACCTATGCGATGTGGCTGACATATCCCACCGGGACGCTGGCCTATGTCATCCTGACTGATCAGTTTCCGCGCAACATGTTCCGCGACGAGGCGCGCGCCTTCGAGACCGACCGCGCCGCGCTCGCGGCCGCCAAGGTGGCGATCAACCGGGGCTGGGACATGCGCATAGACGAGCCCGCGCGGCAATTCTTCTACCTGCCCCTGATGCATTCGGAAAATCTCTGCGATCAGGAACGCTGCATTCGCCTCATTTGCGAACGGATGCCCGAGCACGGGCCGGGCAACCTGCTTCATGCCCGCGCGCATCGCGAGGTGATCCGCCGCTTTGGCCGCTTCCCCTATCGCAACGCGGCGCTTGGCCGCGCCTCGACCGCGCCGGAACGCACGTTCGAGGACGAGGGCGGTTATGGCGCGCTTGTCCGGCAGGTGCAAAAGGCCGCCTGAGCGGCCCTGCATCCCGTGCATGGCAGGTTTTCCGGCCTGTGCTGCAATGCGGCGTTGTGATCTTTCGGAAAATAGTTTAACGCTGAACTAGTTTTCGGGGATGGAGGACCGCATGGCACCGCAAAGCTTTGACATGATCGTAATCGGGGCGGGACCGGGGGGCTATGTGGCCGCCATCCGGGGCGCGCAGCTTGGCCTCAAGGTGGCCATCGTCGAGCGCGAGCATATGGGCGGCATCTGCCTCAACTGGGGCTGCATCCCCACCAAGGCGATGCTGCGGTCCTCCGAGGTCTTTCACCTCATGCACCGGGCCAAGGAGTTCGGGCTGAGCGCGACAGGGATCGGCTATGATCTCGACGCGGTGGTGAAACGCTCGCGCAACGTGGCCAAGCAATTGAGCGGCGGCGTCGCACACCTCATGAAGAAGAACAAGGTCACGGTGGTGATGGGCGCGGCAAGCCTTCCCGCCAAGGGCCGTGTCAGCGTCAAGACCGACAAGGGCACCGAGGAACTGGCGGCCAAGCATATCGTGCTGGCCACCGGCGCACGCGCCCGCGAATTGCCGGGGCTGGAGGCGGACGGCGATCTCGTGTGGACCTACAAGCACGCGCTGGTGCCGCCGCGGATGCCGAAAAAGCTTCTGGTCATCGGCTCGGGCGCCATCGGGATCGAATTCGCCAGTTTCTACAACACGCTCGGATGCGATACGACCGTGGTCGAGGTGATGGAGCGCATCCTGCCGGTGGAGGATGCCGAAATCTCGGCCTTTGCCAAGAAGTCCTTTACCAAGCAGGGCATGAAGATCATGGAGAAAGCCATGGTCAAGCAACTCGACCGGGGCAAGGGCACCGTCACCGCGCATATCGAGATGGGCGGCAAGGTCGAGAAGCACGACTTCGACACGGTGATTTCCGCCGTCGGCATCGTCGGCAATACCGAGGGGCTGGGGCTGGAAGAGTTGGGCGTCAAGGTCGACCGCACCCATGTGGTCACCGATGAATACTGCCGCACCGGCGTGGATGGGCTCTATGCCATCGGCGATATCGCGGGCGCACCCTGGCTTGCGCACAAGGCCAGCCACGAGGGCGTGATGGTGGCCGAGCTGATCGCGGGCGGCCATCCGCACCCGGTGAAACCCGAGAGCATCGCAGGCTGCACCTATTGCCACCCGCAGGTGGCCAGCGTCGGCCTGACCGAGGCCAAGGCCAAGGAAAAAGGCCATGACATCAAGGTCGGCCGTTTCCCCTTCATCGGCAACGGCAAGGCGATTGCACTTGGCGAGCCGGAAGGTATGATCAAGACCGTGTTCGATGCGAAAACCGGCGAGCTTCTGGGCGCGCACATGATCGGCGCGGAAGTTACCGAACTTATTCAGGGCTATGTGGTGGGCCGTCAGCTTGAGACGACCGAGGAGGACCTGATGAATACGGTCTTCCCGCATCCCACCCTCAGCGAGATGATGCACGAAAGCGTTCTGGACGCTTACGGGCGCGTGATCCATATCTGACTGGGACGGCGCATGGCCCCGTCCCCAAGGCGAAAGCCACGAGAGGGACGGAATGAAACGCATATATCTGGACTGCAACGCCACGGCGCCGTTGCGCCCCGAGGCGCGCGCGGCGATGGTGGCGGCGATGGATGTCATCGGCAACCCGTCCTCGGTCCATGCCGAGGGGCGCGCGGCCAGGGGTCTTGTCGAGCGGGCGCGCGCGCAGGTCGCGGCGGCCTTCGGGGCCGAGGGGGCGGATGTGATATTCACCTCCGGCGCGACCGAGGCGGCGGCGCTTGCGCTCGAGGGGCGCGGCCTGGTCGGGGCGGGGATCGAGCATGACGCGGTGCGCGCCTGGATCACCGAGGATCTGGAGGTCGGCGCAAACGGGCAGGTTGCCGTAAAAGACCCCGCGCGCAGCACGCTGCAACTGGCCAATTCCGAAACCGGCATCCTCCAGACCCTGCCCGAGGGCCTTGCCGTCAGCGACATGACGCAGGCCTTTGGCAAGCTGCCGGTCGCCTTCAACTGGTCGGGCGCGCAGATGGCGCTTGTCTCGGCGCACAAGCTGGGCGGGCCAAAGGGCATCGGCGCGCTGGTGGTGCGGCGCGGCACCGATCTGGCGGCGCGGATCAGGGGCGGCGGGCAGGAGATGGGCCGCCGCGCGGGCACCGAGAACATCATCGGTATCGCCGGTTTCGGGGCTGCGGCCGAGGCGGCGGCCCGCGATCTGGCCGCCGGTGTCTGGGCGCGCGTGGAAAAAATTAGAAACATTCTAGAATCCGCTATTGCAGAGATTTCTAATGAGACTATTTTTGTCGGGAAAGACTCGCCCCGGCTGCCGAATACAAGCTGCTTCCTGACACCGGGATGGAAAGGGGAGACGCAGGTCATGGCGCTCGATCTTGCAGGCTTTGCCGTTTCGGCAGGGTCGGCCTGTTCCAGCGGCAAGGTGCAGGCCAGCCGGGTCTTGCTGGCCATGGGCTATGACGTGCCCGCCGCATCGTCGGCGCTGCGCGTCTCGCTCGGGCCGGAGGTGACGGAGGAGGATGTCATGCGCTTTGCCGAGGCCTGGGCAAAACGCTGGCAGCGACACAGGGCCAGACTGGCCTGAGAATTGGAGTGACGCGATGGCGGTTGTGGACGAAGTGCAGATCAAGGAAGGCGTCGATCAGGAAACGGTCGATGCGGTCCGGCAAGTGGGCAGCGCCTACAAGCACGGCTGGGAAACCGAGATCGAGATGGATTTCGCGCCCCTGGGCCTTGACGAGGATATCGTGCGCCTGATCTCGTCGAAGAACGAGGAACCCGAGTGGATGACCGAATGGCGTCTCGGGGCCTATCGCCGCTGGCTGAAGATGACGGAACCCGACTGGGCGATGGTCGATTACCCCAAGATCGACTTTCAGAACCAGTATTACTATGCCCGTCCCAAGTCCATGGAAACCAAGCCGAAATCGCTTGACGAGGTCGACCCCAAGCTGCTGGCCACCTATGCCAAGCTGGGCATCCCGCTCAAGGAACAGATGATCCTTGCGGGCGTCGAGGGGGCCGAGGACGCGCCCGCCGAGGGCCGCAAGGTGGCCGTGGATGCGGTTTTCGACAGCGTGAGCGTCGGCACCACCTTTCAGGCCGAGTTGAAACAGGCCGGCGTCATCTTCTGCTCGATCTCCGAGGCGATCCGCGAGCATCCCGAACTGGTTCGGAAATATCTCGGCTCGGTTGTGCCGGTCTCGGACAATTACTATGCCACGCTCAATTCGGCGGTGTTCTCGGATGGCTCCTTCGTCTACGTGCCGCCCGGTGTGCGCTGCCCGATGGAGCTTTCCACCTATTTCCGCATCAATGCCGAAAACACCGGCCAGTTCGAGCGCACGCTCATTATCGCCGACAAGGGCGCTTATGTGAGCTACTTGGAGGGTTGCACCGCGCCGCAGCGCGACACCAGCCAGCTTCACGCCGCGGTGGTGGAACTCGTTGCGCTGGAAGATGCCGAGATCAAGTATTCCACCGTCCAGAACTGGTATCCCGGCGACGAGACCGGCAAGGGCGGGATCTACAATTTCGTCACCAAGCGCGCCGATTGCCGGGGCGACCGCTCCAAGGTGATGTGGACGCAGGTCGAGACCGGCAGTGCGGTGACGTGGAAATACCCGTCCTGCATCCTGCGCGGGGACGAGTCCCAAGGCGAATTCTACTCCATCGCCATCACCAACAACTATCAGCAGGCCGATACCGGCACCAAGATGGTGCATCTGGGCAAGAACACCCGTTCGCGCATTGTCTCCAAGGGGATCAGCGCGGGCCATGCCCAGAACACCTATCGCGGGCTTGTGTCGATGCACCCCAAGGCGAAGAACAGCCGCAACTATACCCAATGCGACAGCCTGCTCATCGGCGACAAGTGCGGCGCGCATACGGTGCCCTATATCGAGGTCAAGAACAACTCCAGCCGGGTCGAGCACGAGGCGACGACATCGAAGGTGGATGACGATCAGCTCTTCTATTGCCGCGCGCGCGGCATGGACGAGGAGGAGGCGGTGGCGCTTGTCGTCAACGGCTTCTGCCGCGAGGTGCTTCAGGCGCTGCCGATGGAATTTGCCATGGAGGCGCAGCAACTGGTGGCCATTTCGCTTGAGGGGTCGGTGGGCTGAGCGCCCCCGCGTCACGATGACCGACACGCCCACCATCACCCGCCCCGAGCTGACCCTGCCCGAGGCCGAGGCCGCCCATCTGCGCGCGGCCTATGAGGATGCTTCGGCGATCCTCGAATACGGCTCGGGCGGCTCGACGGTGATGGCGTCGGAAATGCCGGGAAAACGCGTCTGGTCGGTCGAGAGCGACGAGGCCTGGGCGGCGATGATGCGCGGCTGGCTCAAGGCCAACCCGCCCGCCCCCGGGACGACGGTCGAGGTGATCTGGGCCGATATCGGCCCGACCGAGGAGTGGGGCCACCCCGCCGACAAGAGCGGCTATCTGCGCTATGCGCGTTATCCGCTGGGGATTTGGGAGCGCACGGATGTCATCCCCGATCTGGTGCTGGTTGACGGGCGGTTTCGCACCGGCTGCGCGCTGGCGGCGGCGCTTCATGCCAAGGGGCCCCTGCGGCTTCTCTTCGATGATTACGCGCCGCGCCGCCATTACCACCGGATCGAGGAGTTCATCGGCGCGCCCTGCCGGATGATCGGACGCATGGCCGAATTCGAGATTGCACCGCTCACCCTTGCGCCGCGCGACCTTGCCACCGCAATCGAGATGATGCTGCGGCCCTGACGCTGCAAGAAACACCTGAGAGGAAATAAAAATGCTGGAAATCAATAACCTGCACGTCGATCTTGAAGAAGAGGACAAGGCGATCCTCAAAGGCGTCAACCTCAGTGTCGAGGCGGGCAAGGTCCATGCGATCATGGGGCCGAACGGCTCGGGGAAATCGACGCTGTCTTATGTCCTCTCGGGGCGGGGCGGCTATACCGTCACGCAAGGCAGCGCCACGCTCGACGGTGCGGACCTGCTGGAGATGGAACCCGAAGAGCGCGCCGCCGCCGGACTTTTCCTTGCGTTTCAATACCCTGTCGAAATCCCCGGTGTGGGCAACATGACCTTTCTGCGCACCGCCGTGAACGCACAGCGCAAGGCGCGCGGCGAGGGCGAAATCAGTGCCGCCGATTTCCTCAAGCTCGTGCGCGAAAAGGCCAAGGCGCTCAAGATCGACGCCGACATGCTCAAGCGCCCGGTCAATGTGGGCTTTTCGGGCGGCGAGAAGAAGCGCAACGAGATCCTGCAAATGGCCATGCTGGAGCCGCGCATGTGTATCCTCGACGAAACCGATTCGGGCCTTGACGTGGACGCGATGAAGCTGGTGGCCGATGGTGTGAACGCATTGCGCGACGCAGGGCGTGGATTTCTGGTTATCACGCATTATCAACGACTTCTGGACCATATTGTGCCGGATGTGGTGCATATCATGGCCGATGGCCGGATCATCAAGTCGGGCGGGGCCGATCTTGCGCTCGAGGTGGAGAAAAACGGTTATGCCGACATCCTGACGGAGGTGGCATGATGGCGAGCCCGCAGGCGAAGGAGGCCCCGGCCATGGATACCCGACCACTTCCCGCGGGCGGTGTCTGGATCACGGCGGCCCGCAAGGCGGCACAGGCGCGGCTGACCGGGATGGGCCTGCCGCAGCGGCGCGACGAATACTGGAAATTCACCCGTCCCGACAGCCTGACCGTGCCCGAGGCCCCGCGCGCCGCGCTGTTTCAGGGCGAGGTGCCCGAGGTGTTCGGCGCGCGTGACCGGCTGCGCATCGTGTTCGTGGATGGCGTGTTTGACCCGCAGGCAAGCGACGATCTGGCGCTTGAGGGCGTGCGGATCGAGCGGCTGGCGGAGGTCGAGGCGCAGGATATCCACTGGGCGCGCGATCTTTACGGCACGCTTGAGGCGCGCGGGCAAGATCCGGTGCCGCGCCCGCTGGCCGCACTGAACACGGCGCAGGCGCGCGACGGTGTCCTGATCCATGTCACGGGGCAGGCCCGCAAGCCGATCCATCTGGTTTATGTCCATAAATCAGAGGTTTCCGACGCGATCTTGCACCATTGCATACGTCTTGATGCGGGGGCCGAGCTGACCCTTCTCGAAACCGGTCCGGCCGCCGCGCGGTTCAACAAGGTGATGGAGGTGGACGTGGCCGATAGCGCCGCCTTCCACCACCTGCGCATCCAGGGGCCCGACCATGAGCGCCGCGCGATTACCCATATCTTTGCCCGTCTGGCGCAAGAGGCGGTGTTCAAGACCTTCAGCCTGACAGCGAATGGCGTGCTCACGCGCAACGAATGCGTGATCGAGATCGCGGGCGATGATGCCAGCGCCCATGTCGCGGGCGCTGCGATGGGGGGCGGTGATTTTCACCATGATGACACGGTGTTCATCACCCATGACGCGCTGCGCGGCGAGAGCCGGCAGGTCTTCAAGAAGGTGCTGCAAAACGGGGCGACGGGCGTGTTTCAGGGCAAGATCCTCGTGAAACCCGGCGCGCAGAAAACCGATGGCTACCAGATCAGCCAGGCGCTGCTGCTCGATGACGACAGCCAGTTCCTCGCCAAGCCCGAGCTTGAGATCTACGCCGATGACGTGGCCTGTTCGCACGGGTCCACCTCTGGCGCGATTGACGAGGACGCGCTTTACTACCTGCGCGCGCGCGGCATCCCGAAACCCATCGCGACCGACCTGATGGTGCTGTCCTTCCTGGCCGAGGCGGTGGCCGAGATCGCCGATGAGGGGCTGCGCGACGAGATCATCGGCCATTTCGAGGCCTGGCTGGAGCGGCGGCACGGCTGATGCCCGTCGCACAGGATATTGCGGCCACCTATCGGGGGCCGCGCCGGGTGGTGGCGCGGCTTCTGGCCATGGGGCCGCGCGAGGATCGCGCACTGGCGCTGCTGATGGGGGGCTGTGCGCTGGTGTTCGTGGCGCAATGGCCGCGACTGGCACGAGAGGCGCATCTGGCCCACGAGGCGCTCAACCCGCGCCTTGCGGGTGCGCTGCTGGGCTGGATCGTGATCGCGCCGCTGATGTTCTATCTGCTGGCCTTCATCAGCCAGTTGATCGCGCGGCTGATCGGCGGGCGGGTGACGGGGTATGGTGCGCGGATCGCCCTTTTCTGGGCGTTTCTCGCCGCGGCACCGGTTCTGTTGCTGCACGGGCTGGTGGCGGGGTTCATCGGTCCCGGCGCAGGGATGACGATCATCGGCGCGATCTGGTGTGGCGTTTTCCTGTGGTTCTGGCTATCGGGTCTGCGTGAGGCAGGATGGAGCAGGCGATGAACGGCGCGGATTTCTGGGCATTGGTGCGGCAGACCCTGTTTCAGCCGCGCGCGGCCGCCGCGCACCTCCTGGCGCTGCGTGTGCGCCCCGAGGCCGGGTGGCTGGGGCTGGCGCTCATGGCGGTGCTCAACACGCTGGTCTATACGCTCTCGATCCGCATGAGCCCGCCCTCTGACCCGATGGCCATGGGCATGGTGGGGCCGGCCTTTCACATGCCGGTGCTCTTTGCACTCATGCTCTTTGGCGCGCTTGCCTTCACCGTGCTGGCGCTGACCCATGTGGGGCGCTTCATGGGCGGGCAGGGTGGCGTCGGCGACGTGCTGATCCTGCTCACCTGGATGCAGGTGCTGCGGCTTCTGGTGCAACTTGGCGTCGTGGTGCTGGCACTGGTTGTGCCGGTTTTCGGCGCGCTGGTGGTGCTGGTGGCGGCGGTCTGGGGAATCGTGATCCTTCTGGCCTTTGTGGATGTGGCGCACGGGTTCGGGAGCCTCTTTCGCGCGGCGGGTGCGGTGGTGGCATCCATCGTGGTGCTGGCGGTGGCGCTCAGCGTGGTTTTCAGCCTGCTTGGCGTGACCATGATCGGAGGAATGTGAGCATGTATGATGTCGAAACGATCCGGGCCGATTTTCCGATTCTCGCGCGCGAGGTGAACGGCAAGCCGTTGGTCTATCTCGACAACGGGGCCTCGGCGCAAAAGCCGCGCGCGGTGATTGACGCGGTGACGCAGGCCTATTCCCATGAATACGCGAATGTTCACAGGGGCTTGCACTACCTTTCCAATGTAGCCACCGAGAAATACGAGGCCGTGCGCGGCATCATCGCGCGCTTTCTCGGCGTGGCGGACGAGCGGCAGATCGTGCTCAATTCCGGCACCACCGAGGGCATCAACATGGTGGCCTATGGCTGGGCCATGCCGCGCATGGCGGCGGGGGACGAGATCGTGCTCTCGGTCATGGAGCATCACGCCAATATCGTGCCGTGGCATTTCCTGCGCGAGCGGCAGGGCGTGGTGCTGAAATGGGTGGATGTGGATGCGACCGGCCATCTCGATCCGCAAAAGGTGATCGATGCCATCGGGCCGAAGACGAAACTTGTTGCAATTACACATCTTTCCAATGTCCTGGGGACAATAGTTGATGTGAAATCCATCTGCGATGCCGCGCACACGCGCGGCGTTCCGGTGCTGGTCGACGGCTCTCAGGCGGCCGTTCACATGCCGCTCGACCTCGACGGGATGGGCTGTGATTTCTACGCCATAACCGGTCACAAGCTCTATGGTCCGTCAGGCTCTGGCGCGATCTTCGTGAGGCATGAGCGCATGGCCGAGATGCGCCCCTTCATGGGTGGCGGTGACATGATCCGCGAGGTGACCAAGGAGGCCGTGACCTATAACGACCCGCCGATGAAATTCGAGGCCGGCACGCCGGGGATCGTGCAGACGATCGGGCTTGGCGTCGCGCTCGAATACATGATGGGCGTGGGAATGGAGGCCATCGCGGCCCACGAGGGCGATCTTGCGCGTTATGCGCGCGCGCGGCTCTCGGGGCTGAACTGGCTTGGCCTTCAGGGCACGACCGAGAGCAAGGCCGCGATCTTTTCCTTTACCATGGAGGGCGCGGCGCACGCGCATGACATCTCGACCATCCTCGACAAGAAGGGCGTCGCGGTGCGCGCGGGTCAGCACTGCGCGGGCCCGCTGATGGATCACATGGGCGTGTCGGCCACCTGCCGCGCGTCGTTTGCGATGTACAACACGCGGGCCGAAGTCGACAAGCTCGTCGAGGCGCTGGAACTGGCGCATGACCTCCTGGCCTGAATTAGCGATTGCGGCACCGCGCGCGCGCGGCTATACCGCCCCGCGTGAGACGTTGAAATTCAACGGGCACCCATAGCTCAGCTGGATAGAGTGTCGCCCTCCGAAGGCGAAGGTCGTAGGTTCGAATCCTACTGGGTGCGCCATTTCGCAATTAGCCGATGAAATACCCCCTAACACCTTGAAGGGGAAAGAAATTTATTGGGTTCGAACACCCCGATTCCGGCAGTAGCCGATAGGCTCGACAAAAGCCAGTCTGAGCACCATTTGTTGCCCAGCCAAACTTGAATTTTTCCAAATTTACCAAGGATTTGCCTGGAAATTCATGGCGAGTTCGAACGACTCCTCAAAGGTATGCTTGGGCTTTCCAGCCGAAGCGATCTGCTCTTCGATCAGGATTCGGTCCTCTTCGAGCTTTTTAATCTTGCGCTCGAAGGCATTCCAGTACTCCGCCCGCGCCGTTAATATCGGCGCGAAGCTTGAGATGCGCTTCAAGACCGCGTGCACGGCGCGAAATATCATCGATAATGACAACGTGCGGGTCTTTCCGCTGGCGGCGCAGGAACGTGTGCATGTCCGCCATACCAGGGCGTGCGGTGAGGCTTCCCGACATAACCGTGAAGCGGTGAACCAGTTACTCGGCGCGTTCGACTTCTGGGAATACAAGCAGGAAGGCTGGAACCAGCAGCAGACCATCCCGGCCTTCAGCGACGACATTCCGCTCAGCGAGATAATCCCGTTTATTGGGCAAATCCGCTACAAGAACCCCGGCGATAGCTTGCAGCATTCGGCCATCATGGTCGTTCATGCGCCAGCACGCGCTCCTCGCCCGCGCGGCCGAGCGCCCGGTTGCGCTCGTCCCGGCCTGCCACGTCGAACTTGTGGGCGATGTGGAGCATCGGCTCCAGCTCATGCGGGGGCGGCTGGTTCGACAGCGTCGGCGGCGGCCTGATCCAGATCTGCGTCGCCTCGCGCAGGCCAGTGGCGGTTTGCAGCCCCGGTTGGCGCCCGAGCCAGGCCGGGTTCAGCGCCAGCCACCGCGCCACGGCATCCACCAAGGTCATCTGGAAGTTGAAAGCGGGCTTGTAGCCGGGGATCCAGTCCTCGCCGAGCCCCTTCAGCACCGCGCTGATGTTCTGGTGCTTGAACTCGACGGACCCCTCGGACCGGTCGTTCAGCAGCGGCAGGAGCGCGCGGCGATGCTCGGCCTTGCTGTAGCGGCGCGCAGAGATGTCGTCGGCCAGCATCGCGAAGTAATGCAGACCGATATTGTGCTCGAAAATGTGGTGTCGGCGCGCCGCATCGTGATCGACACCAAGTTCACCGAGATTGTCACAGCTGGCTGGCGGCGCGAGGCGACGCTGCGCAGCGGATATCTTTACCAAGTCTACGCCTATCTGCGCTCCCAGACAGGTCGGGGCGACGCGCTGGCGGACCGCGCCGAGGGCGTGCTTCTGCACCCAACGATCGGAGAAGCGATGGACCAAGCCATTTCTGTGCATGGACATCTGATTCGTTTCGCCACAGTCGATCTCGCAGCCGACGGCACGGCCTTTCGTCGGCAACTTCTCAAACTCACTCATCAGTTTCAGGGCGAGACACCCCCTGATGAACCTCCAGCCCCCTAGCGGCGTGCAGCTTGCTGCAGAGAACGAGTTTCAGCGTGCCTCCTTCAGCCGACCTTGCAGCCCCAGAACGAGGTGTGATCGGCGGCGAAGTAGCCGTCCGCGACCCGGAAATACCCCTGGAGCTCGACGGTATCGCCGGCAGTCAGAGGGACCATCGTCTGCAGCCAGATCGCGGTGGCGAGCGAGACATGGGTGGCGGAGATTTCGCCGACGGAGCCGCGGATTTCCGTCGTGCCGTTCAGCACGAGCCGCCCTCGCATGCGGGCCGTACCGAAGGTGACGACGCCAGTGGCGGTGTCGACCGACCAGCCGGAGGGCTGCTCGACCCCGCTGATGGCGATGCGCACGTTGCCCGCCACCGGCTTGGCGATGGCGCGCGTCCAGGATTGCGCCCCTGAGGTATAGCGCTTGACCAGCTGGAAGGCGGTCGTCGTGCCGTCGCCGGTGCCGATCGTCTGGTCGGTCGGCGAGGGTGTGCCCGAGGGAAGGCAGGACTTGTGGTCGCCCCAGTCCTTGAACCGAAATCCATGCAGGCGCCCGTTGCGCGCCTCGAAGAAGGCGACGACGGCGGCGAGATCGTCGGCGCGGCGGATGCCGTAGGCGACGTCGTAGCGGCGGCGGCTGTTCGCTCAGCTGGCGTTCCTCTTCTCGTCGCCCGAGGCGAGTTCGACGATCTGCGTGCGCCGCTCGGGTCCGCCGCGCGCGCCGCGGCTGATATTGTCGGGAAACCGGACCTCGTGAAACGCCATCACATGCCCCTCCGCCCGAGCGACACGGCGCGGGCGATATCCGCCGCGACCTGCGTGCGGGACTGCCGGAAACTCTCGGCGTCGCGGGCCATGATCGTGACATTGACGCCGCCGCCTGCGCCGTAGCTCTGCGCTTCGCGTCGCGACAGCAGCTGCTCTCCACGCTGCAGGATCGCGGGCACCTCGTCGTGACGAAGCCCAGCCATCCCGCCGCCATGCATTCGCGGGGCAGCGGCGAAGGCCATGGCCGGGACCATGCGCGAGGGCCCGGCAGAGCCGACCATCCCGCCCGCATGCAGGACGTTCGCGAAAATGCCGCCCGCCCCGGAGAACACGCCGGAGAGCGCATTGGCGATCGGCCCGAGGATGAACCGCCGCGCCGCGAGCTGGGCCAGATCGGCGAGCAGAGAGGTGACGAGATCGTGGAAGTTCAGCTTCCCGGTCTTCACGAACTGGCCCACCGCGTTCTCGGCCGACTGGAAGGCGCCGACGAGGCTCTGGCCGATGTCGCCACCGATCTCGCGCGCCTTGCTCGCGTAATCCGACAGCGCCGCCGTGACCGCCTGCCAGCCGGTGACGGCGGCCTCGGTGTCGGGCTCCGCTGCCGCAGCAGCAGCCCCGGCCGTCGCACCTGCACCCGTGGCAGCGCGTCCGGCATCGCCAAGCGCCGTCTCCAGCCGCTCGGCCGCGCTAGTGGCCCCGGTCAGCGCGTCCGCGCCATCCTGATCGCTCCCGCGCACGGCATCGCGAAGCGCCTGCCAGCTTTCCAGCGGGGCACGCGCACTCTCGGCCAGATCGCGCGCGGCCCAGCGTCTGGATCGAGGCGACGGTGGTGCCGAGGGACTGCGCGAGCTTCGCCTGCGCATCGACCGTCTGCAGCCCGGAGCGGATCATCGCCACGCCAGCGGCGGCAGCGGCGGCCACGGCGGCAACGGCCGCGATCTTCACCCGGCGCGAGAAGGCGGCAAGCCGGGCATTCGCCGCCTCCATCTCCCGGCTGAGCCGCCCAAACCCGCGCGCGCCAGCCTCGCCGACACCTTCCAGCTCCGCGCGCACCTGCCGTCCACCCACGGCCGCGAGGCGGACGCTGACCCGTTTTTCCGCCATTCCCGATATTCCTTGTGAAGAAGACGTCAGCCCGCAGAACGGCTCCACGCGCCCCTTGAAATATGTATCATGTCGTGATACATACCCTCATGATCGTCAGCACGAAAGGCAAGCGCGCGGCGAACGCGGTGGCAGACCGGTTCGGCAAGGGTTTCCCGGCCGACCTGGTCAAGCGAGCGCGGGCGATGTTGTCGGCGCTCGATGCCGCCGTGGTTCTCGAGGATCTCCGGTTCCCGCCGGGCAATCACCTCGAGGAACTGAAAGGCGACCGGGCGGGACAGCATTCGGTGCGCGTGGGCGGCCAGTGGCGCATCTGCTTCGTGTGGACCGATCAGGGACCGGCCGACGTCGAGATCGTCGACTATCATTGAACGGGCATTGAAAGGGCGCGACATGACACTGATGAAGAATCCCTCTCACCCCGGCGAGGTTCTGGAGGAACTCTATCTCGGGCCGCTCGACATGAGTCCGATCGCGCTCGCTCGGCGTCTGCATGTGCCCCGCACGCGGATCGAACGGTTGGTGAAGGCTGAAACCGCTCTCACCGTGGACACTGCGATGCGGCTGGCGAAGTTCTTCCGCACCACCCCGGAATACTGGATGAACCTGCAACGCGCCTGGGATCTCGCGCGAGCGCGCGACACGGTCGACGTCTCAGGCATCACGCCGCTCGAGACCGCCTGACGCCATCTGTTCGTTGAGCTTGGCCACCATCACCGCCTCGATCACCGGCAGCAGTTCGGCCATGGCGAGGGGTGGGACGCCGAGGGCGTTACCGAGCGCCAGCGCCGCCGACATGTCCCAGCCGATCACCGCGCCGGGGAGTACGCGAAGCTGACCGCCGAGGCGACCTACGAGGTCCCAGACCTGCCAGCCTTCGTGGGTCAGCGGCCGGTTCAGCCGCGCCGGGCAGTCTTCGCACGTCGCTTGGCAGGCGTCGCAGTAGCGCTCGCCCCCGCCGAAGGACCATTCGGCGAGAGCGCGGAGGCGTTTTTTTCCTGTTCCAGTAGCAGGCCTTTCGAGACATAGGTCAGCTGGAAGGCTTCGAAGATCGGCCAGACGTCGAGCAGCGCGTCGATGGCCTCGGGGCTGGGCTCGATGGAATTGCCGTCGGCGTCGCCGATGCCTTCCCACGCGAGCACCGCCCGCCGCGCCAGCGCCTTGGCGAAGGCGACAGCCCGCTCTTCGTCGGAAGCCTCCTCGGGCACCGCTTCGACGGCGGAATCGCTGCGGGTCGCCACCATCAGCGCGGTGGTCAGCGGTCGCAACTGCACCCGGACGCCGGGTGCCAGGTCATGCCAGCGCGGCGCGTTCGTCAGATCAAGCGTCAGCATCAATAGGTCTCCACGTCGTTCACGAGGGTGGCGGTGCACATCCGGCCGACCACACTGTCGCGCGCGGCCTGCCAATCGAAGGTCGCCTGCACGCCCTGCGGCCCGGAAATGTCGATGCGCGGGCGCGGCAGGTATCCCGGCGAGCACGACGCCATCATCGACCACGCGACGTGGGATCGCGTCCATGCGATCCTGCAGGAGAGCCCCCGGAAGCGCGCCGCGCGCACCCGCGCCGACACGCCCGCGCTGCTGAAGGGGCTGCTGTACGGTCCCGATGGTGCGGCGTTCTCGCCGACCCATACGCGCAAAGGCGACAGGCTCTACCGCTACTACGTCAGCCAGACGGTGCTGAAGCATGGCGCCGGGTCGTGCCTGGTCGGGCGCGTGCCTGCGGGCGAGATTGAGGCCGCTGTCATTGACCAGCTGCGCGCCGTGTTCCGCCAGCCGGAGATCGTTGCGGGGACTTGGAAGGCGGCGCGCGTCCACACCGACGACATCTCCGAGGACGACGCCCGCGAGGCGCTGACCGGGCTGGATCCGCTTTGGGACGAATTCTTGTCGGCCATCAGCGCCCATGGAACTGTTTGGGCTGATTGCATAGCGGAGGGTTTGCGGCTCATCTTAACCCTAGATGGAGTTGAAGATGATGAAGAAACCTGTGACGACGAAGGCCCCTGCCGAGCAGGTCGTGAAGGATATCCGGCGTGCGACGCGCAAGTTGCATTCGTCCGAGGAGAAGATCCGGATCGTGCTATCCGGCCTTCGTGGTGAGGACAGCATTGCCGAGCTGTGCCGCAAGGAAGGGATCGCCCAAAGCCTGTATTACAGCTGGTCGAAGGAATTTCTTGAGGCCGGCAAGAAGCGGCTGGCCGGTGATACGGCCCGCCAGGCGAATACAGGCGAGGTGAAGGATCTGCGCGCCGAGGCTTTGGCACTGAAGGAACTGGTGGCCGATCTCAGCCTTGAAAACCGTCTGCTCAAAAAAAACATGACCGGGGCTGGGGGCGACCAAGAATGAGATACCCCGCCGCTGAAAAGCTCGAAATCATCCGGCTGGTGGAGCAGTCGCATCTGCCTGTCAGGCGCACGCTAGCCAAGATCAGCATCCCACCGACTACGTTCTATCGGTGGTATGACCGTTTTGTCGAACATGGGCCTGAGGGATTGGAAGATCGCCCTTCTTGCCCTTCCCGGGTCTGGAACCGCATCCCCGATGCGGTGCGGGATCAGATCGTGGCGCTGGCGCTGGACGAGCCGGAGCTATCGCCCCGCGAATTGG
>NZ_JBRJGP010000007.1:0-204358 GCF_053628555.1 Roseovarius sp. MBR-79
TAGACCACCATGTAGGGAATGCCCACCTGACGGCCCAGAAGGATATGCTCGCGCGTCTGCGGCATCGGGCCGTCGGCCGCGTTCACCACCAGGATTGCGCCGTCCATCTGCGCCGCACCGGTGATCATGTTCTTCACATAGTCGGCGTGGCCCGGGCAGTCGACATGCGCATAGTGCCGCGCCTCGGTCTCATACTCCACATGCGCCGTCGAGATCGTGATCCCGCGGGCCTTCTCCTCGGGCGCGCCGTCGATCTGGTCATAGGCACGGAACTCGCCGAAATACTTCGTGATCGCCGCCGTCAGCGTCGTCTTGCCGTGGTCAACGTGGCCGATCGTGCCGATGTTCACATGCGGCTTGTTACGTGCAAACTTTTCCTTTGCCATCTCTCGGGGCACCTTGTCAGTTGGGGGGCCGCCCGGCCCGGTTCTTGCTTCGCGCGCCGTTTAGGGGGTTACGGCGGGAAAATCAAGCGCGTCTTGGCGCACTCATGTGCCGGGGGTGACCTCGGTTGCCGCCACCTCCGCCGCCACCTCCGCCGCCGCCTCGGGCCGCCCCGAAATCAGCCCGATCTTTTCATTCGCAGGCCGCCCGTCATCCTCGAACCAGCCGAACTCGTCGTTCTGCCGGTTGAGCCAGGTCTCGATCAGCTTGGCCGCGTTGCGGCTGAGGTTCGCCATCTGAACCTCCTTGCTCTGGGTCAGCCCCGAGCCGAAAATCGTGTTGCCGGAAATGGTCTCCATCACCGTGACGAGGTGCGGCTTGTCGTTGAGCTTCTTGCCCGCGGCATCGTCCCAGGCCGTCACGTTGAGAATGAGCGCCGATTTGGGCGAGGCCACCAGCGGCACGCCGGGAATCGCCAGCACATAGCCCTCGACGCTCACCCCCAGATGATAGAGCCTGGTGCCCTCGTGCCGCCCCATCCGGTCGGTGATGGCCTGCGTCATGGCCTCGATCCACTCTTCCTTGGTGGCCGCGCGCGAGGCGGGCCCCTTGGTCAGGTTGGGGGCCACCACGACGTTATGCCCAAGCTGGAAATTGCCCATGTAAGGCACTTCCTTGTCCAGATCGTTCGACCCGGCACAGTTGGCCAGAAACAGCCCCCCCAGAAGGGCGAAGAGACGGATCATGCAGTTCATCCCTGTCACAAACTCGCGCCGCAATATCCCAGCCGCGCCCCGAGCGCAATGATTTGCCCCGCCCACGTCCGAAGCCTATATGCCCCCTATCCGGAAGGGGAACGACATGACCGCGACAGACACAGCCCCGACGCCCGTGCGTGTGCCGCTCGTCACGGAACCGCTCGGCATTCTTGGCTCGCTGCGCGCGGCGCGCGAAAACGTGCTTTCGATCATTCCCGACATCGCCACGCGACAGCCCATGGTCTCTGGCCGCACCGGCAAGCGCTGGCATATGGTGACGGATCCGGGCGCAATCCGGCGGATGCTGCTCGAAGAGCTGGACAATTACCCCAAGTCGCTGGTCACCAAGAACCTCTTGCGCCCCGCGATAGGCGAGTCGCTCTTCATTGCCGAAGGCGCGCATTGGCGTTGGCAGCGGCGCGCGGCGGCGCCGGTGTTTTCGCATCGCAACGTGATGAACCTCGCCCCCGTGATGACGGCGGCGGCCGAGCAAAGCGCCGCGCGCATCACAGGCGCGGGGCCGCGCGCGGTGGACATGGCCGCCGAGATGGTGCGCACCACCTTCGACGTGATCGCCGATGTGACCTTTTCGGGGGATGGCAGCTTTGACGCCGAGGGCGTGCATCGCGGCATCGACGCTTATATCGCGGAGGCCGGGCGCATCTCGCTGTTCGACATTCTGGGCCTGCCCGACTGGGTGCCGCGTCCGGGGCGGATCATGGCGGGCGGCTCGGTGGCCGAGATGAAGCGCGTGGCCGATGCGGCGGTCGAGGCGCGCCGCGCGCGGGGGGCGCAGCCCGGCGTGCCCGACCTGCTCGACCTCTTGCTCGACGGCGAGGACCCCGAGACCAAACGCCGGATGAGCACGCCCGAATTGCGCGACAACCTCTTGACCTTCATCGTTGCGGGCCACGAGACGACCGCGCTCGCGCTTGGCTGGTCGCTTTATCTCTGCGCCTTTGATCAGGGTGTCCAGGACCGCGCGCGCGCCGAGGCGCAGGACCTCTTGCAGGGCCGTGCCGCCACCGGCGAGGATGTGGCACGTCTGCCCTATATTCGCCAGATCATCGACGAAGCGCTGCGCCTCTACCCGCCTGCGGGCATCGTCTCGCGCACGGCACTGAAATGCGATACACTCTGCGGGCGCGAGATCCGGCCCAATGACACCGTGATCATACCGATCTATGCGCTGCACCGGCATCACAGGCTGTGGCAGGATCCCGACGCCTTTCGCCCCGACCGTTTCGCGGATCGCAAGGCCATCGAGCGCTACAGCTACCTGCCGTTCGGAGACGGGCCGCGCATCTGCATCGGGGCCAGCTTTGCGCTGCAAGAGGCGGTGATCATCCTCGCCACGCTTTTGTCGCGCTTCCGCTTCACGCCCGTGCCGGGACGCGACCCCGACCCGGTGATGATCCTCACGCTGCGCCCTCAGGGTGGCGTGTGGCTGATGGCCGAGGCGGTGTGAGGCGGGAGTGCAACGGTCGCTCGACACCGCGACCTTGAAGCCCCTTGTCCGGGATCAGCGCCAAGGAAGTTGAAAACTTTCTTGATCGGAATTTTTTCAAAATTCCGCGTCGCCACTTCGGCGCCGGGGGCCTGCCGTCGTCAGCGCGTCGGCACCGGCTCCTCGCCGCGATAGTCGTAGAAACCCCGCCCGCTCTTGCGCCCGAGCCAGCCCGCCTCGACATATTTCGTGAGCAGCGGACAGGGCCGGTATTTGGTATCCGCCAACCCGTCATGCAGCACGTTCATGATCGCAAGGCAGGTATCGAGCCCGATGAAATCCGCCAGTTCCAGCGGCCCCATCGGGTGATTGGCCCCAAGTTTCAGCGATTGGTCGATGGAGCGCACATTCCCCACCCCCTCATAAAGCGTATAGACCGCCTCGTTGATCATCGGCATGAGGATGCGGTTGACGATGAAGGCCGGGAAATCCTCGGAAGAGGCCGACGTCTTGCCCAGCTTCTCGACCACGCCAAGGCAGGTGTCAAAAGTCGGCTTGTCGGTGGCGATGCCCCGGATCAGTTCGACCAGCTGCATCACCGGCACCGGGTTCATGAAATGAAACCCCATGAATTTCTCGGGCCGGTCGGTGCGGCTTGCCAGACGGGTGATCGAAATCGACGAGGTGTTCGAGGTCAGGATCGTGTGCGGCGCGAGATGCGGCAGCAGCGCGTCGAAAATCTTCTGCTTGATGTCCTCGCGCTCGGTCGCGCTCTCGATGATCAGGTCGGTCTGGCCGAGTGCGGGAAGATCCACCGTCGTGGTGATCCGCGCAAGCGTGGCCTCCATCTCGTCGGCGGTGATCCTCTCGCGGCTCACCTGCCGCTCGAGGTTCTTGCGGATGATCGCCACGGCCTTCTCCAGCGCCTCCGCGCTGATATCGTTGAGCAGCACGTCATAGCCCGCAAGCGCCATCACATGCGCGATGCCGTTGCCCATCTGCCCCGCGCCCACAACGCCCACCGTCCGGATATCCATGGCCCGCCCCTTCCTCGACTGTCCCGCGCAGCATAGGCCCCGGCGGGGATGCGCCGCAAGGGCCGGGTTCCGCGAAAATACGCCTCAAATACGCGCTTTAGCGGATTGGTAAGACGAATCGGCGAGGCTTGTTTCCGGGTGACAGAAAAAGGGTGGGAACCATGGCGTTTGAACGCTTGGGGCGGCGGCCCCTTGACTATCGGCCTGTGCGCTATCGCGGCGTGCGGCTGTCCTTTCGCGGCCCGGCACGCGATCTGCGACGGGGCTATGTGGCCTGCCTGGGCGGGACCGAAACATACGGCACCTTTGTCGAGCGGCCCTGGCCTGCGCTGCTGGACTCAATCGACGGTCCGGCCTGCCTCAATCTCGGGGTGCCCAATGCCGGACCGGATCTCTGGCTTGCGTCCGGCGGGCCGCTGCCGCTTGTGCAAAGCGCCCGCGCCGTCGTGCTGCAAATCCCCTGCGGGATGAACCTCAGCAATCCGTTCTATGCCGTGCATCCACGCCGCAACGACCGTTTCCTGCGTGCGACACCACCGCTTGAGCGGCTCTACCCCGAGGTGGATTTCACCGAATTCCACTTCACGCGCCACATGATGCGCCGCCTCCATGCGCTCTCGCCCCAGCGTTTCGCGCAGATGCGCGCGGCCGTTCAGGCGGCGTGGGTCAGGCGCATGGCGCAGCTTCTGGACCGGATCGGGCCGCCCGTGATCCTGCTGTGGCTCTCGAACCATGCGCCGGGTTCAGGCGCGGATTGCGGCGGCATCGACACCGACCCGGCCTTTGTCAGCCGCGCCATGCTCGACACGATCGCACCACGCGCGCAGCGCGTCGTGACCTCGGTCATTTCCCACACGGCCCGCGCACAGGGCACGCGCGGGATGTATTTCGACCTGATGGAGGAAAGCGTCGCCACAGCCCTGCCCGGACCGCTCGCCCATCGGGAGGTGGCCGAGGCGCTGCGCCCGACGCTTACGGCGATGCTCAACGAAAAAGGGCCCGCGCCGCGCGCAGGCCCTTCGTGAAATTCCTGATAAATCAGAGCTTTTCGACCAGCTCCGGCACAGCGGTGAAGAGGTCCGCCACAAGGCCGAAATCGGCCACCTGGAAAATCGGGGCCTCCTCGTCCTTGTTGATGGCAACGATGATCTTGCTGTCCTTCATCCCCGCAAGGTGCTGGATCGCGCCCGAGATACCCACCGCGACATAGAGATCGGGTGCCACCACCTTGCCGGTCTGCCCCACCTGCCAATCATTCGGCGCATAGCCCGAATCGACCGCCGCGCGGCTGGCACCAACAGCGGCCCCAAGCTTGTCGGCAAGGCTCTCGATCAGGGCGAAATCGTCCTTCGACCCCACGCCGCGCCCGCCCGAGACCACGACGCCCGCCGAGGTGAGTTCGGGCCGGTCAGACGCCGCAACCTTGTCCTCGACCCACTCGCTGAGGCCCGGATTGGACGCCGCGCCGATGCTTTCAATGGCGCAGGCCGCCTGCTCGCCCGCCGCGTCAAAGGTCGAGGTGCGAAAGCTCACGACCTTCTTGGCATCGCGCGATTTCACCGTCTGGATCGCGTTGCCCGCGTAGATCGGCCGCTCGAACGTGTCCGCGTCAACCACGCCCGACACATCCGAAATCACCATCGCATCCAGCAGCGCCGCCACCCGCGGCAGAACGTTCTTGGCATCCGTGGTGGCCGGGGCGACGATATGCGAATAATCGCCCGCGAGGCTTACGATCAGCGCCGCCGTGGGTTCCGCCAGACGGTGCCCGAGCGTGGCATCCTCGGCCACCAGCACCTTTGTCACGCCCGCGATCTTCGCGGCCGCAGCCCCCGCCGCCGCCGCAGAGGCCCCGGCACAAAGCGCCGTCACGTCGCCCAGTTTTGCCGCCGCCGTCACCGCCTTGGCGGTCGCGTCCACATTGAGCTGACCATCGGTCACCTCGGCCAGAAGAAGAACCGCCATCACACCACCCCCGCTTCTTTCAGTTTCGCCACCAGCTCATCGACCGAACCGACGATGACACCGGCCTTGCGCGTCTCGGGCTCGGTGGTTTTCACGATCTCGAGGCGCGGGCTCACATCGACGCCGTAATCGGCCGCCGTCTTTTCATCGAGCGGCTTTTTCTTGGCCTTCATGATGTTGGGCAGGCTCGCATAGCGCGGCTCGTTGAGCCGCAGATCGACCGTCACGATGGCGGGCATCGCCACCTTGATGGTCTGCAACCCGCCATCGACCTCACGTGTCACCAAGGCGCTGTCGCCCTCGACCTCGAGCTTGGAGGCAAAGGTCGCCTGGCTCCAGCCCAGGAGCGCCGACAGCATCTGCCCGGTGGCGTTCATGTCGTTGTCGATCGCCTGCTTGCCGCAGAGCACGAGGCCGGGGGCCTCTTCCTCGACGATTTTCGCAAGGATCTTGGCCACGCTGAGAGGTTCGATGTCCTGATGCACGTCATCGGCGGCAACGACCAGAATCGCCCGGTCCGCCCCCATCGCCAGCGCCGTGCGCAGCGTCTCCTGCGCCTGCTTCACGCCGATGGAGACCGCGATCACCTCGCTGGCCTTGCCCGCCTCCTTCAGACGGATCGCCTCTTCCACGGCAATCTCGTCGAACGGGTTCATCGACATCTTCACATTCGCAAGATCGACCCCGCTGCCATCCGCCTTGACACGGACTTTCACGTTATAATCGATCACGCGCTTGACAGGCACGAGCACCTTCATCGGCACGGTCTCCCTTACAGTGATGGGGGACGGCGACGCCCCCCGGCTTGGCTCTTCCGCGCGTTGATACCGGCTTGGGCGCGGGGAAAACAGGGCAAAATCGTCACGTCATGATCCGGGGACGCCACGTTTTCGCGGTTTCTGCCCCCGCACCGTTACAGAAATGTGTCAGCGGTTCGCGCCGGGTATCCAGAGCACATCTGCCTTGCCGCCGTCATTGGCCATTCTTGCGGCCACGAACATCCAGTCGCTGAGCCGGTTGAGATAGCGGATTGCCGCCTCGTTGACCTGCTCGAGCGCGGCCAGCTCCACCACCAGACGCTCGGCGCGCCGCGACACGGTCCGGCAGAGATGAAGATGCGCGGCAAGCGGGCTGCCGCCCGGCAGGACGAAGCTGCGCAGCGGCTCCAGATGCGCGTTCATCGCGTCGATCTCGGCCTCGAGCCGGTCCACCTGCGCCGCCACCATGCGCAAGGGCGTGTATTCGGCCTCGGCGTCCTTTTCCATGTCCGGCAGGCACAGATCGGCCCCCAGATCGAACAGGTCGTTCTGGATCCGCGCCAGCGCCGCGTCGGTCTCGCCCGTCGCATGAAGCCGCGCCAGCCCAAGCGTCGCGTTGACCTCGTCCACCGTGCCATAGGCGGTGACGCGCGCGGAGTGTTTCGCCACCCGCGCACCGTTGCCAAGCGCGGTCTCGCCCGCATCGCCCGTGCGCGTGTAAATCTTGTTGAGCACCACCATGGTCTTAGCCTCCCTGCCTGCGGACATAGACGAACAGCAGGATCAGCAGCACGGCCACGAATTGTGCGATGATCCGCCACCACATGTATTTGTTGGCGCGCTTGGCGTTTTCGACCCCCTCCTTGCCGAAGGTCGAGATGCCCCGGATAAGGATCAGCGCCGTCACCACACAGGCCGCAGCCACGAGAAGAAAGAATGGATCGCTGAGCATGTCGTCTCCCGTCCTCATCGCGCCCGAGGCCGATATCTAGGCCAGCGCGCGGCAAAAGCGAACCGTAAAATCCGCGACCGTCCCGCTCACCCTTTGGAGATCACCCAATCCAGCGCCCGCGTCGGCAAAATCCGCCTCAGAACCCCCATGAGATAGGTCGGCGTCGTGACATAATAGCGCGCCTTCGGGCGCGCCGACTCGAGCGCATGGATCAGCTTCGTCGTCACCGCCGAAGGCGGCAGTTCGAACCGGTCGCGGCTGTAGTCGCCATAAAGCCGGGGCCGCAGTTTCGTGCGATACTCCTCGGCCCGCGCCGCGCCCTCCCAGTCGATCCACCGCTCGAAGGGCGCGCGCGCATTCTCGCGGATTCTCGTCGTGACCGGTCCCGGCTCGATCAGGCTGACCTCGATGCCGGTGCCGCGCATCTCGATGCGCAGCGCGTCCGAAAGCCCCTCAAGCGCGAATTTCGTGCTCACATAGGCGCCGCGCCAGCCGATCGCGACCAGACCCAGCACCGACGAGCATTGCACGATCCGCCCCTGCCCCTGCGCCCGCATTGCGGGGATCACCTGCCGCGTGAGGTCGTGCCAGCCAAAGACATTGGCCTCGAATATCTCGCGCAGCGCGCCGCGCGGCAGATCCTCGACCAGCGCCGGACAGGCATAGGCCCCATTGTTGAAAAGCGCGTCGATCCGCCCGCCCGTGGCGTCCAGCATCTCCGCCACCGTCGCGTTGATGCTGACCTCGTCGGCATAATCAAGGCGTGGGCTTTCGAACCCCTCGGCGCGCAGCCGGTCGCAATCGGCCTGCTTGCGGCAGGTCGCAAAAACCCGCCAGCCGCGCGCGCGCAAGGTCCGCGCCGCGTCAAGGCCGATTCCCGACGAACAGCCGGTGATGAGGATTGATTTGTGATCCATGCCCGCCTTCTTGGCGCGGGCGGGCGCGGGTTGCAAGGCTCAGTTCGCCGCGACCAGAAGCTGCGCCGCCATCCAGCCGATGCGCCCTGTCTCGATCACCCGCAGCTTGACCCAGCCCGCGCCATCGTCGCGCAGCACGATCACCTCTGTGTCGCGCGCAAGGCTCCCGACACGTCCGAAATTCTTGCCCGGCCCGCTGCGCAGATTGACCGAACGGCCCACGACGCGCCGCCGATCCTCGGCCCGCTCAGGCTCGTCGGCGACGGCGGGGGCGACGGCAGGGGTGGGCGTCGCCACCTCGACCGGCACGCCCCGGCGCGCAACCGTTGTCGGCACGACGATGCGCGGATCGACTGCGGGCACCTCCGCCGAGGCAAGCACAACCCGCGCGCGCCCCGTGCCAACCTCTTCGAGCGATGTGGCCGCGCGGCTCACCCCTGCCGGGGCCTGTGCGATCTGGATCACGTTCTCGCGCAGCGGCCGCGCCTTGGGGCGGTGCTCCGCCAACAGCGCCCGCGCCTGAATGGAGTTCGGCGCGGGCACATACTCGGCCCCGCCGCTAATCTCGTAAAACGCCCATCCCATGAATACGAAAGAAATCAACACAAAGCGCCACATCGCGCATCCCCCACATCACCACACGGTAAATAATCAGCTTGGCAGCTATCCCGACAATACCCGATTCGTCCGTCCCCGTGAGGGGAAATACGCATGCCGGACAGCATCCCCGCGCCTCTGTGCTTTACGCGCCCGCCCCCCGGCGGTATCACAACATCCATGAGTGATTTGCTGAACGACCCCAACATGCGGCCCGAAGCGGTGGCCGAACCGCTCCGCCGTGCCATCGGCGAGCGGTATCTGACATATGCGCTCTCGACCATCATGCACCGCGCCCTGCCCGATGCGCGCGACGGGCTCAAACCGGTGCATCGCCGCATCCTCTATGCCATGCGCGAACTCCGGCTCTCCTCCACCGGGGGGTTTCGCAAATCGGCCAAGATCTCGGGCGATGTCATGGGCAACTACCACCCCCATGGCGATGCCGCGATCTATGACGCCATGGCGCGCCTCGCGCAGGATTTTGCGGTGCGCTATCCGCTGGTCGACGGGCAGGGCAATTTCGGCAATATCGACGGCGACAACCCCGCCGCCGCGCGCTATACCGAGGCCCGCCTCACGGTCTTCGCCGAGGCGCTGCTTGACGGGCTGGCCGAGGATGCCGTCGATTACCGCGACAATTACGACGGCACCCTGCGCGAACCGGTCGTGCTGCCCGCGTCCTTTCCCAACCTTCTGGCCAACGGATCGTCGGGGATCGCGGTCGGCATGGCCACCAACATCCCGCCGCACAATATCGCCGAGCTGATCGACGCCTGCCTGCACCTGATCAAATCCCCCGAGGCCCGCGACGAGACTTTGCTGGGCCATATCCCCGGCCCCGATTTTCCCACCGGCGGCGTCATCGTCGAGCCGCGCGAGAGCATCGCGCAGGCCTACCTGACCGGGCGCGGCAGTTTCCGGCTCCGCGCGCGCTGGCATATCGAGGATCTGGGGCGCGGCGGATGGCAGATCGTCATCACCGAGATCCCCTATCAGGTCCAGAAATCGCGCCTGATCGAGCGCATCGCCGAACTCATTCAGACCCGCAAGGTGCCGATCCTCGCCGATGTCCGCGACGAGAGCGCCGAGGATATCCGCCTTGTTCTCGAACCGCGTTCGCGCAATGTCGATGCGGACATGCTCATGGGGATGATGTTCCGCAATTCCGATCTCGAGGTGCGGTTCTCGCTCAACATGAACGTGCTGATCGACGGGGTGACGCCGCGCGTCTGCTCGCTGCGCGAGGTGCTGCGCGCCTTCCTCGATTTCCGGCAAGAGGTGCTCTTGCGCCGGTCGCGGCACCGGATGGACAAGATCGACCACCGGCTCGAGGTGCTCGAAGGGCTGATCGTGGCCTTTCTCAACCTCGACCGCGTGATCGACATCATCCGCTATGACGACGAACCCAAAGCCGCGCTGATGCGCGAGGACTGGGGCCGCAGCTTCGTGCGCGCCACCTCCGAGGCCGATTACGTGCCCCCCGCCCCCGAGGGCGAGGACGGGCTTTCGGAGGTGCAGGCCGAGGCCATCCTCAACATGCGCCTGCGCAGCCTGCGCCGTCTCGAGGAAATGGAGCTGCGCGCCGAGCGCGACGCGCTGATGGCCGAGCGCGCCGGGCTCGAGGATCTGCTCGACGATGCCGGCCTGCAATGGGCCGCCATCGCCGATCAACTGCGCGAGGTGAAAAAGACCTTCGGCAAGAGCCACGCCATCGGCGCCCGCCGCACCACCTTCGCCGAGGCGGGCAGCAATGAGGAGGTGCCGCTCGAAGCGATGATCGAACGCGAGCCGATCACGGTGGTCTGTTCCCGCATGGGCTGGATCCGCGCCATGACCGGCCATATCGACCTCAATCGCGAGTTGAAATTCAAGGATGGCGACGGCCCGCGCTTCCTTTTCCATGCCGAGACCACCGACCGGCTGCTTGTCTTCGGCTCGAACGGGCGCTTCTATACCCTCTCGGCCGCGAACCTGCCCGGCGGGCGCGGCATGGGCGAGCCCTTGCGCCTGATGGTCGATCTGCCCAACGAGGCCGAGATCGTGACGCTTTTCATCCACCGTCCGGGCGGCAGGCTTCTGGTGGCGTCCTCCACCGGCGATGGCTTTGTCGTCCCCGAAGAGGAGGTGCTGGCCCAGACCCGCGCGGGCAAGCAGGTTCTCAACCTTCGCGCGCCCTCCCGCGCGCAGGTCTGTCGCCCCGTCACCGGCGATCACGTCGCCTGCGTCGGCGAAAACCGCAAGGTGCTGGTTTTCCCGCTTGCCGACCTGCCCGAACTGGGCCGGGGCAAGGGCGTGCGGCTCCAGAAATTCAAGGATGGCGGCCTGTCGGACGCCACCACCTTCGCGCTTGCCGAGGGCCTGAGCTGGCGCGATCCGGCAGGGCGCACCCGCACCGAGACGGACCTCACCGAATGGCTGGCGAAGCGCGCAAGTTCGGGCCGCATGGCCCCGCGCGGCTTTCCCCGTGACAACCGGTTCAACTGACACCACGGGCGATCATGGCCCGGATCAGCTGATTCACGCCGGAATTTTCAAAAAATTCCGGCCAGGAAAGTTGTGAACTTTCCTGGCGCGTGGCCCGGCATGAGAGATCAGGGCACGCGGCGTCCGACCACTGCGTCAGCGCAACCCGTCAGCCCCGCCGCTCTCCCAGCGAGAGCGTATGCGCGCGCAGCCATTGCATGAAGCCGCGCGGATCGCTTTCGAGCATCGCCATGCGCTCGGGCGGGATCGGCGCGCCGACCACCGGCTTTTGCGGGTGGTTGCAGCTCTTGACCACCTCGTGCAGCAAAAGCCCCTGACGCATCGTCGCCGAAATCCGGTTGGCCATCTGATACAGGCGCGAATTCGATCCCGGAAAATAGATCGGCACCACCTGCGCACCCGAGCGCCGGATCATCTGCGCGGTGAACACGTTCCACTCGCGCTCGATCACCGGACCGAACAGCGTGTCCGACGACGCCACGACACCGGAGGGAAACACGCTGATGACACCCCCATCCTTGAGATGCGCCATCGCTTGCGCGCGCATATCGACCGATTTGCGCTGCGCGTCGGGCTCATGCGGAAACGGCACCGAAATCATGTAGGAGGCCGCCACCTCGTCGATGCCGGTCAGCAGCGCGCGCGTCAGGATCTTGTAATCGGTGCGCCGCCGCCCGATCAGATCGGCCAGGATCATCCCGTCCACAAGCCCGTGCGGATGGTTCGCCACCACCACGACCGGCCCGTCGAGCGGAATATTGGCCACCTCGTCATCAGGCGTGAGCAGCGGAATCCCCATCGTGTCGAGCGCCGCGCGCCAGAACGCCTGCCCCGTGGGCGCGCCGCGTTTCTCGAAGGCGCGGATCATGCGGATGATGGTCAGCTTGCCGGTAAACCACTCCATCGTGCGGATGATCGTCGCGGTGACCGGGCTGTCGAAACTGTTGGCATAGGTCAGGCTGCGGCGGTCATACTTGGTGAAGAGGATCTCACCGCCCGCCTCCTCGCCGGCCTGTGGCTGCGCCTTGATGCTCACTCGGTCCGTCCCGTTCCGTTCTGTCAGGGGCCGCGTGGCCTACATTTCCTCGCCGAAACGGTCGGCGATCAGCACCGCCAAAGCCTCGGCCAGCGGTTCTGCATCGGCCCCCGCGATTTCGACGTCAATAGTGCTTCCCCGCGCCGCTGCCAACATCAAAAGCCCCATGATGCTGTCGCCCGAGGCCGATAGGCCGCCATGACGCACCTCGACCGTTGCGTCAAAGCCCTCGACCACCTCGACAAACTTGGCGGCCGCGCGCGCGTGAAGCCCCTTTTCATTGACGATCTCGAGGGCCCGCCGCGTGCTCTCACCCATGTTGCATTCCTTCATTCGACCGAGACATTGTGGCTGTCGATATACTTGCGCCCCGCCTCGAGCGCAGCCCTGACCGCATCGGGCACCGGCATGTGGCGGCTTTTGGCCAGTTTGATCAACATCGGCAGATTCGCCCCGTAAAGGATCCGCCGGTTGTCAGGGCGGCAGGCGCGCAGCGACAGGTTCGAGGGCGAGCCGCCGAACATATCCGTGACGATCACCACCCCGCCCCCTGTATCGACCGCATCGGCGGCGGCGCAAATCTCGTCCTGCTTGCCCGCGCGGTCATGATCGCCCTCGACGCTCACGGCCACAACACTCCCCTGCGCGCCGACCACATGTTCGACCGCCCTCAGGTATTCGCGGGCCAGCCCGCCATGTGCCACGATCACGATTCCGATCATGACCGCCCGCTCCCCGGCTCACGCCGCTCTATTTCCCTGTGTCTTATTGACACCGGCCAGCCTTGCTCTGCAAGCCTTGCCGTCAGCATTTCGGCCACGGCAACACTGCGGTGTTGTCCCCCGGTGCAGCCGAACCCGATGGCCAGATAGGCCTTGCCCTCGGCCTCATGCGCCGGCAGCACCAGATCGAGAAGCGCGCAAAGGCGCTCGAAGAACTCCGCGAAACGCGGATCGCCCGTCACATGGGCGCGGACATCGGCGCTGCGTCCGTCAAGGGCGCGCAAGGCCTCGTGCCAGTGCGGGTTTCTGAGAAACCGGCAGTCGAACACAAGATCGAGGCCGCGCGGCATCCCGCGCTTGTAGGAAAACGACTGCACCGAGATCGCCAGCCGTCCGGCACCTTGGGGTGCGAACCAGCGGGCAAGCTCCGCGCGCAGATCATGCGGCGACATCTCGGAGGTGTCCACGACGATATCGGCGCGCGCGCGGACCGGACCAAGCAGGTCCATCTCCTGCGCAATGCCCACTTCGGGGCTATCGTCGGGGGCAAGCGGATGGCGCCGTCTTGTCTCGGAAAATCGCCGCAGCAGGATTTCGGGCCGGCAATCGAGATAGAGCACCTGCATCACGCCGGGCGGCACGAATGCGCCGCTGTCGATCACCTCGATGAGCGCCTGCGTCGAGAAATCCCGATTGCGCACGTCGATGCCAAGCGCCAGCGGCTTGTCGGGTTCGTGCCCGTCAAGAAGGCGTGGCAAGAGCGAGAGCGGCAGATTGTCGATCGCCTCGAAGCCCAGATCCTCGAGCACATGAATGGCCGTGCTGCGCCCCGCACCCGAGGGGCCGGTCACCAGAACGAGCGGATGGGGTTGCTCCGCAGATGAAACGGGGGACACCATGGCTTTTGTTCGTTTCCTCAGATTGGACCATTTCCCTTGAGATAGAGCAGAATCGAGGCCGGAAAATGAGCAGAGGGCGCGTTTTCGACGAGCGGCACGCGAAGTCCGGCCAAAACCGTCGTTTTTTGCACCGGCAACCGTCCCTCGGCCCTTGCGTCGAGATCGACCACCAGCGCCAGCGGCGCAGGCCCCGTGGCGTCGAGGTGCAGGATGCCGACCCCCCGCGCCTCGATCAGGCCCCGGATCGTGTCGGGCGCGTCCGCCATCACCTGCGCGCCCGCGCGCCAGATCCGCGTGCGGTCATCCGCCACCAGCCCCGCGCCCAGCGCGATCAGCCGCAGCGCCAGCGCGGACTTGCCCGCCCCCGACGCCCCCCGGATAAGCACGGCCCGGCCCGCCAGCGCCACGCAACTGCCGTGGATCACCTCGCCGGGCAGCGGACCTTGTGTCATCGGTCAGACCGGCAGGCCCACCACAAACCGCGCGCCAAGCGGTTCCGAGGTGGCATCGGCCTGCGTCGGGTGGATGTTCTCGGCCCAGATCACACCCTCATGGGCGTCCACGATCTGCTTCGAGATCGCCAGTCCAAGACCGGAATTG
The DNA here is from genome assembly GCF_053628555.1 of Roseovarius sp. MBR-79. Lineage (NCBI taxonomy): Bacteria > Pseudomonadati > Pseudomonadota > Alphaproteobacteria > Rhodobacterales > Roseobacteraceae > Roseovarius > Roseovarius sp. MBR-79. Next base: position 14,560 of record NZ_JBRJGP010000007.1, read on the forward strand.
TTGCCGAAGTCGCCCTCGGGCCGTTCCGAATAAAACCGCAGGAACACCTTTTCCAGCGCCTCGGGCGGGATACCCGGCCCGGTATCCTCGACCACCACCAGCACGCGATTGGCGCGGCGGCGTGCCCAGACGCGGATCGCATCGCCCTCGTCGCAGAAACTGATGGCGTTGGTGATCAGGTTGACAAAGACCTGTGCCAGACGCGCCTCCAGTCCGGTGATCACCACCGGTTCCTTGGGGAAATCGGTGATGAACTCGATCCCCTTCTTCTCGGCCTCCTCGCCCAGATAGGTGCCGAGATTGCGCAAGAGGCCAAGAAGGTCAAAGGCTTCCTGCGTTTCGCGGACAAGCTCGCTGTCAAGCCGCGAGGCGTTGGAAATATCGCTCACCAGCCGGTCGAGCCTTCGCACATCGTGCTCGATCACCTCGAGCAGGCGCTCGCGCTGATCTTCACGCTTGGCGATGCGCATGGTGCCCACGGCCGAGCGCAGGCTCGCGAGCGGGTTCTTGATCTCATGGGCCACATCGGCGGCGAATTGCTCGTTGCTCTCGATCCGGCTGTAGAGGGCACCGACCATGCCGCGCAACGCCCCAGAGAGACGCCCGATCTCGTCGGGGCGCGCCGTAAGGTCGGGGATGCGGATGCGTCCGCTCGCCCCCTTGCCCCGGTTGCGCTCGCGCCCGATCTCGGCCGCCGCCGCCAGATCGGCCAGCGGATTCGAGATGGTCGAGGCCAGAACGAGGCTCAGCCCCACCGAAATCAGCGTGGCGATGAGAAACATCTGCAACACGCGCTCTCGCTCGCCCGCCGCCAGACGCTCGATCTCGCCCGAGGTGTCGGCCAGCGCGATCACGGCCACGGGCCCGCCCGCGCGCATGACCGGGGCGCTGGCCGCAAGGATCACGCTGCCCGCGCCCTCTTCGATGCGGACCTGTCCGCCCTGGCGCAACGAGATATCGGCCATGGCGCGCAACGTGTTGGCAAGCGCCTCCTCCGGATCGCGGTCGGCACCTGTGGCAAAGTGGCGTGAAACCGACCCCCAGACCCACGAAATCAGATCGGTGAGCGGCGTGTCGGGCAGGGTTTCGAGGCCGCGGGCACCCGGAAGATCGCCGGTTTTCCGACCGATCAGGTTGCCCTCGGTGTCAAACAGGAACAACTCCGTTCCCTCGCGCACAGCGAGCCGCTCGAGCGTATCGGCGACATCCACGCCGTCGCCTGTGGCAAGGTTCACGGGCGCGCTTTGAGGCAGACGCGCGGCCACGACATCGGCAGTGAGCGCCGCGCGCTCGCGCAAGCCCTCGATCGTCTGATCGACAAGGGATGCCTGCGATCCGTTGAGATAAAGAATGCCGATCACGAGTATGTTGAGCGCGATCAGATTGAAGGTGACGATCTTGCGCGTCAGCGGCGAGGCGCGCAGCGACAGCCAGCCGCGCTTCGCACGCCGCGCCGTGATCTCGCTGTCCTCTACCCGGTCGGGGGCGACAAAGTCATCCCCGAGGACAAGGTCCCCGTCCCTTCGCGGCGGCATGTCGCGCACATCAATTCCCTCGGCAAGGGCCATCATTCCTCGTTGTAACGATACCCGATCCCGTAGAGCGTTTCGATAGCCGAGAATTCGGGATCGACCATCCGCAGTTTCTTGCGCAGGCGCTTGATGTGGCTGTCGATGGTGCGATCGTCCACATAAACCTGATCGTCATAGGCCACATCCATGAGCTGATCGCGGCTTTTGACGAAGCCGGGCCGCTGCGCAAGAGCCTGCAACAGCAGGAATTCGGTCACGGTGAGCGACACGTCCTGCCCCTTCCAGGTCACCGAGTGGCGCAGCGGGTCCATCCGCAGCTCGCCCCGCTCGATCACCTTGTGCTCATCCCCTTCGGGCACGATCCCGCCCACCGCGGCATCCTGCCTGCGCAGCAGCGCGCGGATGCGCTCCACCAGAAGCCGTTGGGAAAACGGCTTTTTCACGTAGTCGTCGGCCCCCATCCGCAGGCCGAGCACCTCGTCGATTTCGTCATCCTTGGAGGTGAGGAAAATCACCGGCATCTGCGATTTCTGCCGCAACCGCTGCAACAGGTCCATCCCGTCCATGCGCGGCATCTTGATGTCAAGCACCGCCATATCCGGCAACTTCTTTGAAAACGCTTCAAACGCCTGTTGACCGTCGTTATAGGTTTCCACCTCGAAGCCCTCGGCCTCGAGCGTCATGGAGACGGATGTCAGAATATTCCTGTCATCGTCCACAAGGGCGATCCTGGACATTGATTGATCCTTATGCTGCTCGTGTTGCCTGTTTTTTTCTTCACTATGCTACTTTTCTCCCTCACTTCGCAATCCAAAACTGCGAATCAGCCCGCAGTAGCGACCTCCATTGAGACAGAAATATCTTTCCAATGGCTAAATTGACTCAGTTTTCCCGTTTCGCGCGGTCACGGCGCGCCCCTGCCCCCCGGTGGTTGCGCTAACTTGCCACTGGTTGCGCTAACTGCGTGAAACCGCGCTGTTATTTCTTGAAACCGTCATGTTATGACCGCCCCAGCCGGGACATTGCGCCCGACCGGGACCGGAACCGGCCCCTCTTTCATGACAAACGCGCACGGGCGCGCTTTGACAGCAAGGAGCATGACAGAATGACAATCGAACGGGTCAATCCGGGTTTCCGGCTTGAGGATCAGGGCATCACCGGGCTCGGCCGCGTGCATTACAACCTGCTCGAACCGGCGCTCATCGAGGCCGCGATCCGGCGGGGCGAGGGCACCCTGGGCCTTGGCGGTGCGTTGCTCGTCTCGACCGGCACGTTCACCGGGCGCTCGCCCAAGGACAAGCATGTCGTGCGCACGCCGTCGGTTGAACACACGATCTGGTGGGAGAACAACGCCGCCATGTCGCCCGAGGGGTTCGACGCGCTTTATGCCGACATGCTGGCCTACATGAAGGACGGTGAATATTTCGTTCAGGACCTCGTCGGCGGCGCTGATCCCAAATACGCGATCAACGTGCGGATGATCTCGGAACTTGCCTGGCACAGCGTGTTCAACCGCACCATGCTGCGCCGTCCCGACCGCGAGTCCCTCGCCAGCTTCACCGCCGATTTCACGGTGATCAACTGCCCCGGCTTCAAGGCCGACCCGGCGAAACACGACTGCCGCTCCGACACCGTGATCGCGATGAATTTCGACCGCAAGCTGATCCTCGTCGGCAATACCGAATACGCTGGCGAAAACAAGAAATCCATCTTCACCCTGCTCAATTACCTTCTGCCCGAAAAAGGCGTCATGCCGATGCACTGCTCGGCCAACCACGCCGACGGCAATCCGGTGGATGCGGCCATTTTCTTCGGCCTTTCGGGCACCGGCAAGACCACGCTCTCGGCCGATCCGGCGCGCACGCTCATCGGCGACGATGAACATGGCTGGTCGGATCGCGGCACCTTCAATTTCGAGGGCGGCTGCTATGCCAAGACGATCAACCTCGACCCCGAGGCAGAGCCCGAGATTTACGCCACAACCTCGAAGTTCGGCACCGTGGTGGAAAACATGGTGTTCGATCCGGACACGCTGGAGCTTGATTTCGAGGATGACAGCCTGACGGCGAACATGCGCTGCGCCTATCCTCTGCATTATATCTCGAACGCCTCCGAGACAGCGCTTGGCGGGCACCCCAAGAACATCATCATGCTGACCTGCGACGCCTTCGGCGTGCTGCCGCCGATCTCGCGGCTGACGCCCGCGCAGGCGATGTATCACTTCCTGTCGGGCTTCACCTCCAAGATGGCCGGGACCGAGCGTGGCGTGACCGAGCCGCAACCGGTGTTCTCCACCTGCTTCGGCGCGCCCTTCATGCCGCGCCGTCCCGAGGTCTATGGCAACCTGCTCAAGGCCAAGATCGCCAAGCACGGCGCGACCTGCTGGCTCGTGAATACCGGCTGGACGGGCGGGGCTTATGGCACCGGGTCGCGGATGCCGATCAAGGCCACCCGCGCGCTTCTGACCGCAGCTCTCGACGGCTCGCTCGGCGAGGTGGATTTCCGCAAGGACCCGAATTTCGGCTTCGAGGTGCCGGTCTCGGTGCCGGGTGTGGCCGAGGTCCTGCTCGACCCGCGCCGCACCTGGGACGACGCGCAAGCCTATGACGCACAGGCGGCCAAACTGGTGCGGATGTTCGCCGACAACTTCGCCCAATACGTCCCCTTCATCGACGAGGACGTGAAGGCGGCGGCCATAGGCTGACCGGTTCGGGTCAAAACGCTTTCGGTTTTGCGGCAGGTCGAGCGCCTCGACCTGCCGTTTCTCATTGCCCCGAACGCAAAGCTCAGTCCCGTCCCTTTGGCCGCACCTCATAGCCCGGCTCTTCGGGTTCATCATCGACCATGTCCGCCGGGAATCCGGGCGCGGTGATGTCGAGGCCGGTGGCCTCTTCCAGCCGTCTTATGATGTCGTCGGACTGCGCCCGCGCGCCATATCGCGCCGCGCCGTCCCTGAAGATCTCGATCATCAGCGGAGAGATTTCCAGCGGCACGCCATGGCGCTCGGCGATCGACTGGAAGAGACCGATATCCTTCTGCACGAGATCCATGGTGAAATTGATATCGCGCGAGCCGTTGAGGATCACCTGGCTCTCGGTCTCGTGGACAAAGGACGTGCCCGAACTGATGCGGATGGCCTCATAGGTGGTGGCCAGATCCATGCCCGCCGCCTTCATCGTCACCATCGCCTCGCAGAGCGTGAGCAGGTTCGCCGTGGCAAGGTAGTTGGTCATCACCTTGAGCACCGAGGCACTGCCCAATTCGCCGGTGTGCAGGATGCGCCGCCCCATGGTCCGCAGGAGCGGCAGGATGCGCTCGAACGTTGCCCGGTCACAGCCCGTGAAGATCGAGATATTGCCGGTATCGGCGCGGTGACAGCCGCCCGAGACGGGGCAATCCACCGCCGCACCGCCGCGCGCGATCACCTCCGCCCCGAGCCTGCGGATCTCGGCCTCGTCGGTGGTCGACATCTCCAGCCAGATCTTGCCGGGGGCCACCTCGGGGAGCATCCGGTCCATCACCGCCGCACTTGCCGCCGGAGAAGGCAGGCAGGTGATGACCACGTCACAGGCGCGCATCAATTCGGCGGGGCCATCCGCCACCCCGGCCCCGCGCGCGGCAAAGCGGTCGCACGCCCCGGCATCGAGGTCGTGAACCACAAGGTCATGGCCGTTGCGCAAGAGGCTCCCCGCCAGCTTGCCGCCGACATTTCCAAGCCCGATAAACCCGATTTTCATGCACATCCTCCCTGCGCCAAGCCTGCGGCAGCCTTTGGCGATTCGCGGATGAAAATCAAAGGCTATTTTTCACGAGGCCCGATAAATCGCCGGTTTTCAGGGCTTTCTCAGCGTATCGCCCAAGGACAGGCGCGGCTCCAGCGCGATGCGCACCGGCGCGCGCGGGGCTTCGGGATGGGCGGCATGGGCGGCGATGATTTCGGCCGCTTTGCGCCCGATCTCCAACCGACAGGCATCCATCGTGGCCAGCCTGCGCGGCAGGCCATCGAGCAATTCCACCCCGTTGAACCCGGCAAGCCCGATGCTGCCGGGAATATCCGCGCCCTGCTCGAGCAGGTAAAGAAGCCCCCCCGCCCCGATCATATCATTGGAATAATAGAGGAAATCCAGATCGGACGTGCGCGCCAGCATCTCGGCGGTCATCTCGCGGCCCTTGGCAAGCGCCGATCCCCCGGAATAAAACGCCTGGTCCGCCACCTCGATCCCGGCCTTGGCGAGCGCCTCGGTGAACCCCTCGAAGCGTTTGCGCGCGCGGTGATCGAGCGGCATTTTCGTGCCCATGAAACCGATCCGTCGATAGCCCGCGCGGATGATCGCCTGCGCCATCTGCTGACCGGCGCGCCGATGCGAGATGCCCACCACCGAATCGACCGGCGTGCCGTCCACATCCATGATCTCGACCACCGGAATCCCCGACGCGGCCAGCATCGCCCGGCTTGCCTCGGAATGTTCCAGCCCCGCGATGATCACCCCGGTGGGCCGCCAGGACAGCATCTCGTAGAGGACCTTTTCCTCTTTCTCCGGGCGATATCCGGTCAGCCCCACCACCGGCTGAAGCCCTGTCTCGTCAAGCACCTGGCTGATCCCGGTCATCACCTCGGGGAACACCATGTTGGACATGGACGGGATGATCACGGCCACCAGATTGACCCGCTGGCTGGCCAGCGCACCGGCGATCTTGTTGGGCACGTAGCCCAGCCGCCGCGCCGCCTCGAGCACCCGCACGCGCGTCGCCTCCGAAACGTCGCGCTTGTTGCGCAGCACCCGGCTCACCGTCATTTCCGACACGCCCGCCGCCTCGGAGACGTCGCGCAGGGTCAGCGGGTGGTGATCGTTGGGTGACAAGAGAGGCGATCCAGATTGGAAACCGTACCGAAGTGGTAGCCAAACCCGCCACGACGATCAAGCGCGCGTATCACGGCGCGGGCGCCGCCAGCACGAGTCGCATGATCTGCGCACCAAGTGCGAGGTCGGAGATCTGTCCGAAATGCCGCGCGCGCATCCGCCCCGACCGGTCAAACAGCACCAGCGTCGGCGTCCCTTGCAGCCCCCATGCCGTCATCGTGCGCGGCAGCGCCCCATCGCCGGGCGCGTCCACCGCCACCGGAAACCGGATGCGATATTCGTGCAGGAACGCCTCAAGCGCCACCGGCGGCATGGCGGCGTGATGCTCGAAAACCGTGTGCAGGCCGATCACCGCAACGTCACCGGGGTCGAGTCCCGCAGCGATGCGCATGGCCTGGGGCAGGCCATGGCTCACGCAACCCGGGCACAGCATCTGGAACGCCTCCACCGCGACCACCTTGCCCCCGAAATCACTGAGGGTCAGGGGCCGGTCCGTGTTGAACCATTGACTTGCGTGCAACGCGGGCGTGTCGGTCATCCGTGCCTCCGGGGATGGGGCGGCGGGGTTGTCCCCCGCCACCGGTCTGTCATTTGCGCACGCGACCGGGCAGGCTCAGGTCGCCCGAGGCCACGTCAAACACGTCGGTGACGCATAAAAGCGGCGCGTGCAGGTTGGCATTCACGCGCAGCGCCGCAGTCACCCCGTCAAACCGCGCCGCCTCGAGCGCGCCGATATCGGCGAAGGGCACGCGCACGCTGACCGTTGCGTCATCGAATACCGGCGACCAGCCGGGGCTGTCGATCAGCAAGGGCAGCCCCGGCCAGGTGAGCGGCAGCGCAGGCGCGGCCCCGTCGGGAATGTCGATCACCTTGAGCGCACCCGCCCCGCAGGCGTCATCGGGGCCAAGCACGACCCAATGGCTGTGCCAGAGCCCGCCATCGTCATCGGTCGCGCCGGTATTGCCCTCATCAAAGAGCGGTGTGTCGTCGAAATCGGGATGGATGGTGACGACAAGGGCAAGGATGCCCGCACCGGCCTCAAACCCCACCGTGGCAGGATCGACGGTCGTGGGCCAGGCGTAGGAAAACACCGGCGCGCCCGCGAGGCCGCCCGCCGCTTCGGGATGGTCGGCCCCCGGCGTGCCCTTGGTCGACATGGTGAAGGTGGCGATGCGCCCCTCGGTGGCAATGTCCGCCCCGACAATGTCGAGGGCGGGCGCGGCATTGCCCGCCTCGGCGGTGATGCCATGCGCGCTGAGCGGCGCGGCAGGCAAGAGGACAAGCGCCCCGGCAAGAGCGGCTTTGCGGATTGGTTCGGGATATGTCATGGTATCGTGCTTCCTTTGGTTCCCATCAGGGGTTGCAACAGGGTCTTCGGACGGTGGCCGCCGCCCGAAGACCCGCCTCATCCCACGGTCGCCAGACGGGCGGCGATGATGGCGCGTCTCGCTTCCGTGGTCTCTTCGTGGTCAACGCAGTCGATGCGCAGCGCCGCATCGCCAAACGCCGCATCCACGAAATCGCAATGATGCGGGGCCGCTGCCTCCGCGTGCCGGTGCGGCTGGAAATAGGCGCAGGTCACGCACATGCGCTGCACCGGGATTGCGCGTGCCTCCTGTAACGCCCGAATGAGCGTGGACAGGGTGCGCAGCGCAGCGCCCGCCTCTGCCTCCGCAAGCTCTTCGAGCGCGCCCAGAAGCGGCGCGGGCGCCTCCGGCAGCGCTGCGTGAACCTTCGTGCCCGCCTCGGTCAGCGCCACCAGCACCGCCCGCCCGTCCCTCGGGTCAGGGTGGCGCGCAACCAGACCCTTGGCCATCAGGCTTGCCACCGAATCGCTCAGGCTGGCCGCGCTCACCCCAAGCGCGGCGGCCAGGCTCACCTGCCGCGACGGGCCCCGCCGCGCCAGATAGCCGAGGATCTCTGCCTGAGCCGGGTTCAGGCCGCGCTCCGCCACCGCCTGCCAAAGCGCCCCGCGCCAGAAGAGGGCAAGACGTCCAAGGGCGACGGCAATCTGTTGCGAGGGACCGGACATCGGACGGGGACTCCATTCAAATAGGAATCCTAACTAATATGGCAAACCCTGTCAAGATCCACCGCGCACCCGCGCCGCACGTTCATCGCTCCGGCTGATATGCTCAGGGCATCGCGGCGGGTGCTGCATCCTCGAGGCGCAGCTGCACCACCTGCCGCCCGCCCCACTGGTTGATCTCCACCCGCCCCGCGAGATGGAACCGCGCGCCGCCATGGTTCAGCAGCGCCACCCCGAGCGGCCCCTCGGCGGCCCCGAAGGCGATGGCGTCAAGCGTGGCCCCCATCCCGTCATCGAGACGAAGCTTGAGATGCGCAGCCCCCAGAACCTTGGCAAAGCCGATCCGGCAATCGGGCAACACATGGCGCGGCCCCGGCGCGCCCGCCCCGAACGGCCCCGCGGCCTCGATCCGCTCGATCAGTTCCACCGTCGCGGCCCCCGGCATGAGCACCCCGTCAAGCCGCAGCCCGGCCGGGCCGCCCGTGCCCGCACCCTGCCGCGCCAGCAGGCCCGAGAGCTGCGCCATCGCCTCCTCCAGCCGGTCGCGCGCCACGGTCAGCCCGGCCGCCATCCGGTGCCCGCCCCCCTTCAGCAGCACCCCCTCACGCGCCAGACGTTGCACCGCATGACCAAGATCGACCCCCGAAATGGAACGACCCGAGCCCTTGCCTTCGGCCCCCTCCAGCCCGATCACCACGGCGGGGCGGTTCGCCGCCTCCTTGAGACGGCTCGCCACGATCCCCACCACGCCCGGATGCCAGCCCTCGCCCGCGGCCCAGACCAGCGGCGCGTCAAACCCCCGCGCCTCGGCCTGCGCCAATGCGGCGGCGCGCACCTCGGCCTCGACCGCGCGCCGCTCCTCGTTGAGCGCCTCGAGCCGAAGGGCAAGCGCGCGCGCCTCGTCCGGGTCGTCGGTGGCCAAGAGGCGGGCACCCAGATCGGCCTGCCCGATCCGCCCGCCCGCATTGATGCGCGGCCCGAGCACGAAACCCAGATGGTAGGCGGCGGGCGCGCTGTCGAGCCGTGCCACGTCCGAGAGCGCCACCAGCCCGGGTCGCGCCCGCCGCGCCATCACCCGCAGCCCCTGCCGCACGAAGGCGCGGTTGACCCCCACCAGCGGGGCCACATCCGCCACCGTCGCCAGCGCCACCAGATCAAGGAGCGCCATCAGGTCCGGCCCCGTCCGTCCTGTCGCGCGCCATTGCCGCCCCGCCTCGACCAGCATCAGAAAGACCACGCCGGCGGCGCACAGATGCCCCAGATCGCCCGATTCGTCCTGCCGGTTCGGGTTGACGACGGCGAGCGCGGGCGGCAGTGTCTCGCCCCCCAGATGGTGATCGAGCACCACCACATCCGCGCCCTTTGCCGCCGCCAGGGCATCAAAGCTCAGCGTGCCGCAATCAACGCAGATAATCAGGTCATGACCCGACGCCAGATCGCGCATCGCGGGCGGGTTCGGACCATAGCCCTCGTCGATCCGGTCCGGGATATAAAGCGTGGGCCGCGCCGCGCCCATCCGCCGCAGCCAGTCGATCAGAAGCGCCGCCGAGGCCCCGCCATCGACGTCGTAATCGGCAAAGACCGCGATCCGCTCGGCACCCGCCACCGCGCGCAGGACCCGCGCCGCCGCCGCCTCCATGTCGCGCAAGGATCGCGGATCGGGCAAGAGGTCGCGCAGGGTGGGGCTGAGATAGGCCTCGGCCCCGTCCACCGGCACGCCCAGCCGCGCCAGCGTCTGACATAGCGCGCGCGGCAGCCCGGTCGCCTGCGCCATCGCTTCGGCCTGCCGCTCGACCTCTATCCCCGGCCCGATCCAGCGCCGCCCGGTCAGCGAGGTCTCGACGCCGAGATAGGCCGTCATGTCCGCGCCCGGGTTTCTTCTGGCCCGAAATATCCCGGGGGAGTCGCCGCTTGCGGCGACGGGGGCAGCGCCCCCTGCCTTGTCGCGGGGTCAGTCACGCGCGCTGCGATAGATCATGCGCCGCACCGATCCCGTGCGCGAGCGCATCAGCAGCGTTTCGGTCTCGACAAATCCGGGACGGCGATGCACGCCCTTGAGGATCGAGCCATCGGTGACGCCGGTGGCGGCAAAGATCACGTCGCCTGTCACCATCTCGTCGCGGGCATAGACCCGGTCGAAATCGGTGATCCCGGCCTTCGCCGCGCGCGCGCGCTCGTCCTCGTTGCGAAAGACCAGCCGCCCCCACATCTGCCCGCCCATGCATTTGAGAGCCGAGGCCGCCAGCACCCCCTCGGGGGCGCCGCCCGTGCCCATATACATGTCGATGCCGGTGCGCTCGGATTCCGCGCAATGGATCACGCCCGCCACATCGCCGTCGGTGATGAGATAAACCGCCGCCCCCGTCTCGCGCAATTCGGCGATCATCGCCTCGTGGCGCGGGCGCTCCAGCACGCAGACGGTGATTTCGGACGCACGGCAGCCACGCGCGGCGGCCAGTGCCTCCACCCGTTCGCGCGGCCCCATCTCCAGCGACACGACGCCCTCGGGGTATCCCGGCCCGATGGCCAGCTTGTCCATATAGGTGTCGGGCGCGTGCAGAAGCGTGCCGCGCGGGGCCATGGCGATCACGGTCAGCGCGTTCGGCATGGCCTTGGCGGTCAGCGTCGTGCCCTCGAGCGGGTCGAGCGCGATATCGACGCCGGGTCCGTCGCCGGTGCCCACCTCCTCGCCGATGAAGAGCATCGGCGCCTCGTCACGCTCGCCCTCGCCGATCACCACCACGCCCTTGATATTGAGCATGTTGAGCTGTTCGCGCATGGCGTTGACGGCGGCCTGATCGGCGGCCTTCTCGTCGCCGCGCCCGATCAGATCGGCGCAGGCAAGCGCCGCCTGTTCGGCCACGCGGGCAAGGCCCAGCGAAAGCATGCGGTCGTTGAAAGCGATGTCGGAACTCATGGGGCGATCCTTGCTGAATGGGCTGTGAAAAAACTAGAGAGCGGCGGGCGGGCGCACAAGCCGCGCCTCAGACATGCTCGATCCGGAGCGCGACAGGGGCCGCGGCCAGCACGTCGAGACGGCGAATGGCGGTGAGCGCGGTGTCGAGCGCCTCGCGGTTGGTCTTGTGGGTGACGATAAGCACCGGGGCGGCGGCATCGTCGTGGCGGTATTGCCGCATCCGGTCGATGGACACACCGGCCTCGCCAAGGCAGGTTGCCACCTTGGCCAGCGCGCCCGGCTTGTCCACCAGCGCCATGCGCAGGTAATAAGGCGCGGGCGTGGCGCAGCTTGCCGGCGTGCAGCGGGCAAGCGTCGCGGCGGGCTGCCCGAAGGTCGAGAGGCGCGTGCCGCGCGCGATGTCGATCACGTCGGCCATGACCGCGCTTGCGGTCGGCCCCATGCCGGCACCCGGACCGCGCAGCACGATCTGCTCCACCGCGTCGCCCTCGAGCACGACCATGTTGGTGCCGCCTTCCAACTGTCCCAGCGGGCTGGCGGCCGGGACAAGACAGGGGGACATGCGCTGTTCCAGCCCGCGCCCCGTCATCTGCGCCACGCCCAGAAGCTTGATCCGGTAGCCCATATCGGCGGCGCGGCGGATATCGTCGAGCGTGATCGACTGGATCCCCTCCAGCGCCACCGCGTCGAAATCCACCTGACAGCCAAAGGCGATGGCCGACAACAAGGCGAGTTTATGCCCCGCGTCGATGCCGCCCACGTCGAGATTGGGATCGGCCTCGAGATAGCCCAGCCGGTCGGCCTCCTCGAAGAGCGCGTTATAGCCCTGACCGGTGGCCTGCATCCGCGTCAGGATATAGTTGCAGGTGCCGTTCATCACGCCCATCACGCGGGTGATCTCGTTGCCCGCCAGCCCTTCGGTCAGGGCCTTCACCACCGGGATGCCGCCCGCCACGGCGGCCTCGAAGCGGATCACGCGGCCAGCCTCTTCGGCGGCCATCGCCAGCGCCTGCCCGTGATGCGCGAGCATCGCCTTGTTGGCGGTGACCACGTCCTTGCCGGTTGCAATGGCGGCTTCGGTCGCGGCCTTGGCGGGTCCGTCAGAGCCGCCCATCAGTTCCACGAACACGTCCACATCCTCGCGCCGCGCCAACGCCACGGGGTCATCCTCCCAGGCGTAGCCCGCAAGGCTCACGCCGCGATCCTTGTCGCGGGTGCGCGCCGAGACCGCGCTGATGGTGATCGGGCGACCCGTGCGCGCCTGCAACAGCTCTGCCTTCTGCCGCACGATGCGCACCACGCCGGTGCCGACAGTGCCAAGCCCGGCAATGCCAAGGCGCAGGGGGGTGGTCATGGGGGCGCTCCGATCCTCGTTCATGCGTTACTTGCGGCGCGATGTAACGGGTTCGCGGCGGCCATGCAACGCGGCTTGGGCACCCGAGGCCAAGGTTTCAGCCGCCGACACCGGCCTGCATGCGCGTGCGCGTCTCGCCGTCTATGGCGGGGCGGCGCAAGGCGGCGGCGCGCGCGCGCAACCGCTCGGCGCGGGCGTCAAGATCGGCCTGCGCCTCGGGTGCGGTGCGCGCCTCGGGCACGCGGGCGCGGATGGTCTCGGCGGGCACGAGGTCGGGATAGGGCGCGGATTTGTCCATCGTGGCCGGATCGGCGTGCGGATAGGGGTCGGCGCAGGCGGCAAGCAGGCTCAGGAACAGAACGGCAGGGGCAAGGCGCATGAACGGACCCTTCGCGGCGCGGCAACGCCCTTTCTTGCCACCCTGCGCGGCCGGGGGCAAGCTTGGGCTTTGATCTGAACGCGCGTTCAGTTAAACCGGAGGCATGGCACGCACCCAAGGCTCACATTCCGACATCACCGGCCCGCGTGTGCGCGAGGCGGCGTTGCAGCTTTTCGCGCGCCACGGCTATGCGGCGGTGTCGATGCGCCAGATCGCGGGCGCGGTCGGCGTGCAGGCGGGCGCGCTCTACAATTACACGCCCGACAAGCAGACGCTGCTTTTCGACCTGATGCGCGCGCATATGGAGGATCTGCTGGCGGCCTGGGATGACTGCGCGCCGAATGGCACGGCGCGCGATGCGTTGGAAACCTTCACCCGCTTCCACATCCGCTTCAACACAAGCCGCGCCGATGCGGTCTTTGTCTCCTACATGGAGTTGCGCAATCTGGAGCCCGACAATTTCGCGGTGATCGAAGGGCTGCGCCGCGACTATGAGACCCGGCTGGAGACGATCCTGCGGCGGGGCGTGGCCGAGGGTGTCTTTGCCACGGCCGAGCCGCGCATCGCGGCGATGGCGCTCATTGCCATGTTGACAGGTGTCAACACCTGGTTCCGCGCGCGCGGGCGGCTGAGCCTCGCCGAAGTCGAGGCGCTTTATTGGGACATGGTGCGCAAGGCGGTGGCGGTGTGAGGCCCGCCGCTATTGCGGCTCGGGAACCAGCACCTCGCGCTTGCCCACGTGGTTGGCGGAACTGACCACGCCCTCATCCTCCATCTGCTCCACCAGACGCGCGGCCTTGTTGTAGCCGATGGCCAGCTTGCGCTGGATATAGGAGGTCGAGCATTTGCGGTCCTTCGCCACGATCGCCACCGCCTGATCGTAGAGCGCGTCATCGCCCTCGGCCCCGCCACCGGAGCCGAGGCCAAGCACGGCGTCGATGCTCTCGGCGCGGTCCTCGTCCGGGCCTTGCAGCACGGTGCCCACGTATTCCGGCGGCCCGAAAGCCTTGAGATGGGTGACGACCTCCTCCACCTCCTCATCCGACACGAAAGGCGCGTGGCAGCGGGTGATCTTGCCGCCCCCGGCCATATAGAGCATGTCGCCCATCCCCAGAAGCTGCTCGGCCCCCTGCTCTCCCAGAATGGTGCGGCTGTCGATCTTGGAGGTGACCTGAAAGCTGATCCGCGTCGGAAAGTTGGCCTTGATCGTGCCGGTGATGACATCGACCGAGGGGCGCTGCGTGGCCATGATGAGGTGAATGCCAGACGCCCGCGCCATCTGCGCCAGACGCTGGATGCAGGCCTCGATCTCCTTGCCCGCGACCATCATGAGGTCCGCCATCTCATCGACGATGACCACGATATAGGGCATCTTCTCGGGGGCGAATTCATCGGTCTCGAACACCGGCTCGCCGGTCTCGTCGTCAAAGCCGGTCTGCACCGTGCGCGAGAACATCTCGCCTTTCTTCAGCGCATCCGCGACGCGCCCGTTATAGCCGTCGATATTGCGCACGCCCATCTTGGACATCTTGCGATAGCGGTCCTCCATCTCGGCCACCACCCATTTGAGCGCCACGACCGCCTTCTTGGGGTCGGTCACAACAGGCGACAGCAGATGCGGGATACCGTCATAGACGCTGAGTTCCAGCATCTTGGGGTCGATCATGATCAGCCGGCAATCCTCGGGGCTGAGCTTGTAGAGCAGGCTCAGGATCATGGTGTTGATCGCCACGGATTTCCCCGAACCGGTGGTCCCGGCGATCAGCAGGTGGGGCATCTTGGCGAGGTTGGCGACCATCGGATCGCCGCCGATATCCTTGCCCAGGGCAAGCGGCAGCTTCTGATTGCCGTCGCCATAGGCGCGGCTCGACAGGATCTCGCGGAAACTTACCATCTCGCGGTTGTCATTGGGCAGTTCGATCCCGATCACCGACCGCCCCGGCACCGTCGAGACCCGCGCCGAAAGCGCCGACATCGACCGCGCGATATCGTCCGAGAGGCCGATCACCCGGCTCGCCTTGAGGCCCGGCGCCGGTTCCAGCTCATACATGGTCACGACGGGGCCGGGGCGGACGCTCACGATCTCGCCCTTGACGCCGTAATCGTCGAGCACGTTTTCCAGCATCCGCGCGTTTTCCTCCAGCGCCTCGTCGCTGAGGTGATGGCGCGTGACGTTGGAGGGGTCAGACAGAAGCGAGAGCGGCGGCAGTTCATAATCCGGCGTTTCGGGTGCAAAGGGCAGCGCGGGCTGTGCCTCGGCCATGGCGCGCGCCGAGGGGGCCATCGGTTTCGGCGGTGTGTGCTGCACCACCTTGCGCGTCTCCGGGACGGGGATGCGCAGCGGCGGGGCAGTCTCGGGCGCGAAATCATATTCCTCGTCGAAATCGTCCTCGATCAACGGCTCGTCATGGACCTCGGGCGCGGGCGGCACGGCAAGCGGGACCTGCCGCGCGGTCAGCGGCGGCTCGGGCGGCAAGGGCGCGCGCGGCACGGGCTTGAAGATCAGCGGATCGGGACCGCGCCCGCGCCCCTTGGTCAGGGGGGCCACGCTCTCGACCTGCACAGCGGGGTTCTGCCGCACGCGGGTGCGGATCGCGTCGGTGATACGCGCGCGGATACGGTCATCGGTGGGGGCTTCGGCATCATGCGCCTCGCGTTCCACCAGTTCCGGTGCGGGCATCGCCTCGGGCTTGCGCAGAAGCGACGGCATCCGCGCGAGCAGCCCGCCTTGCTTCTCGGCCACCGGGGCGGCTACGGGCAGGGCGTCAGCGCGGCGCACGCGCGCCCCGCTCAGCATGGGCTCGGGCCGCGCGTCGGGCCGGTCGGTTGCCACACGAACGGACGGTGCCACCGCCGCCATTGCGCGCCGCTCGGCCAGCCGCGCCTGCATCCCCTGCCCCGCCCGCGCCAGACCACCCGCACCCCGGCCAAGCCCCGCGCGCAACGCGGCATAGCTCATCACGACCCCGATCAGCAGGAACCGCCCCGTCCGGCGCAGTTCCGCGCCGCTGAAGCCCAGCACGAAGACCCCGACCACCAGAACCACCGCCCCCAGCACCAGCGACGAGAGCCGCAGGCCAAGACCAGCCTCGAACGGCAAAAGCCCGAGAAGCGCGCCGAGGATGGTATCGCCAAAGAGCCCCCCCAGTCCGAAACTGTGATGCGTGGCCCATTCCGCACCGGGGATCAGCGTCGCGGCATAAATCGACAAAAGCGCCAGCCAGACCGGCGCGAAGATCAGCCGCCCGGTCGCCCGCTCCTCGCCGCGATGCAGCACCAGCCGCAGGCCCCACGCCCCCGGCACCAGCGCAAAGCCCCAGGCTCCCCAGCCGATGATCATGAAAAGCGGCGCGGCGACCCCGGCCCCGGCGGCCCCCAGCCAGTTCCTGACCGGCCCATCGGTCGCGGCCATCCAGCTTGGGTCGGTCGGGCTGTAGGACCAGACCACAGCGGCCACCACGAGCGCCAGCGCCAGAAGCGCCAGACCCAGCAATTCCTTGCCGCGCTTTCCAAGCGCCTCGGCGGTGGTGCTGTCAAAGAGCGGCTCGCGCCCGCGTGTCTGATATGCCATTTTCCTGCTCACCCTCGCTCAACCGTAAAGACAGTCGCGCAGGCGGATCAGCCCTTGCGCCATCTCGTCTTCGGGGGCCACCAGAGCCACCCGGATATATCCGTGACCGGGGTTCGCGCCCCCGGCCTCCTGTCCCAGATAGGCCCCCGGCAGGACCCGCACGCCGGTCTCCTGCCAGAGCCTGAGCGCCGCCGCCTCGCCATCCGTGACCGGCAGCCAGAGGAAAAATCCCGCCTCGGGGCTGCGGTAACCGGGCAGGTTGCCCATGATCTCGTCGGCGCGGGCGTATTTGCGCCCGTAAAGCGCGCGGTTCTCCACCACATGCGCCTCGTCCGCCCAGAGCCGTGCTGCGGCGTGCTGCAAGGGCATCGGCAGGGGGCTTCCTGCATAATTGCGCAACTGCTTCATCTGCGCGATGCTCTGCGACCCTGCGACCACGAAGCCCGAACGCAGCCCCGGCAGGTTCGAGCGTTTCGAGAGGCTGTGAAAGGCCACGATCCGCTCGGGGTCCGCGCCCATTTCGTGAGCCACCTGCAACACGCCCACGGGCGGGCTGTCGCGGTATATCTCGGCATAGCATTCATCGGCGAAGATGCGGAAATCGTGCTTTTCCGCCAGCGCGATGAGACCCGCCCAATAGTCCCGCGACGCGACCGCCCCTTGCGGGTTGGACGGCGAGCAGAGATACGCCACCGTGACCCGGTCGAGCACCTCCGCTGAAAGCGCTGCAAAATCCGGCAGATAGCCCGTTTGCCGCGTGGCGTTGAGAAACAGGGGCTCCGCCCCCACGCTGAGCGCGGCCACCATGTAAACCTGATAGAACGGGTTCGGAAGCAGCACCACAGGCCGCTTGCCACGCTTTTCTTCGGGGCAAAGCGCCATCATCGCGTTGTAAAGCCCCTCGCGCGTGCCATTGAGGGCCATCACGCGGGTGCCGGGATCGAGCGTCAGGCCGTAGCGGCGCCCCACCCAACCGGTGATCGCCGACAAGAGCGCCGGCATCCCCTCATTGACCGGGTATTGGCCAAAGCCGCTGGCGTTTTCGGCAATGATATCGACGATCCACTCGGGAAAGGCGTGTTTCGGCTCGCCGATGGTCATATGCACGACCTCGCCCCCCGGCGCGTGCGCGTCGAGAAGCGCGCGAAGGCGCGGAAAGGCATAGGCCGGTAGGTTCGAAAACCGCTCGGGGAACATGGTATCTCTGCTTTACTGCCTCAGGGTCGGGGTCGTTGTCGCCCCGTTTGATTGGAATCTACCCCAAGCCCGGCCTTCAGGTCCAGCAAAACCAAGGGATTGACAGCGCAATTGTGGCATTTTGGCGAAACCGGACCGTTGAAGGGTTGTTTGCAGCCGTGCGGGCGCGCCCTATACTGCCCCAAAGCCTGCCTTTTGCCCGAGGAGACACCATGACGACCGGATTTCGACAGGTGATCGCCGCGCTTGTCCTCTTCTTGGCGGGGCTCGCGCTCGCGCCCGGTGCCGCGCGGGCCGAAGCTGCGGCGCGCGCCGTGCATGTCTTTGGCAACAGCCTCTTTCACCATGTCACCGACAGCCCCCAAACGGCGGTGCACTGGTGGCTGGCAGAGCTGGCCCGCGCGGGCGGCAAGGATTTCGCGCTGTCGGGGCAATGGGGCTTTCTGCGCGACTTCGCCCGCGACGGCGTGGCCGATCAATGGGCGCTCGACGGCGTGGAGCGCGCGCGCGGCCCGGTGGATGCGGTGATCCTGACGCCCACGAATTTCATCCAGTATCAGGCCCCCGACCGGCCCTTTGACGGTGACAACCCCGACCGCGCCACGCCGCTCGGCACCACGCTCGCCGCCATCGACGCCGCGCGCGCGACATGGCCCGACGCGCCCATCCTGATCTACGAGGGCTGGCCCGACATGGGCAGCTTTACCCGCCGCTTTCCTCCGTCGCCGCGCAATCTGCGGCGCTGGCACGGCTTTGCGCTTTCGGACTATCACGACTGGTATCGCGATTTCATCACCACATTGCAGGCCGAACGCCCGGGCGCAGAGATCGCCCTCTTGCCGGTTTCCTCGGTGCTTTCCGGCCTGCAAACGGGCCTTCTGGAGGATGTGCCGGTCGAGGCGCTCTATTCCGACGATTCCCCCCATGGCACGGCGACGCAATATTTCCTCGCCGCGCTTGTGACCTACACCGCCCTCTACCAGACCCCGGCCCCCGCCGATTTTGCCCTGCCCGACAGCCTGCACCCGCTGGTGCGCGCGCGCTACGCGCAGATCACAGACGAGATCGCGCAGGCGCTTGGCCTGCGCGACGAG
Organism: Roseovarius sp. MBR-79; assembly: GCF_053628555.1. Taxonomy (NCBI): domain Bacteria; kingdom Pseudomonadati; phylum Pseudomonadota; class Alphaproteobacteria; order Rhodobacterales; family Roseobacteraceae; genus Roseovarius; species Roseovarius sp. MBR-79. The sequence continues at coordinate 33,495 of NZ_JBRJGP010000007.1, forward strand.
GCGCGCGCGCCCGCCTCACAGACACGGCAGGCGGGGATCGGGCTCGACAATCCAAGCCTTGGCATGGGGCTCAACGGGCTTTCGGACTGGTCCACGCAACATCCGTTCATCGACGTGATGAAGACCGCGCGGCCCTGGATCGGCCACAGCGCCGCCGAATGGGGGGCCTTCTCCACCGAGGCGCTGCGCGCGGGCGGCTATCTTGACGCGCATGGCTGGCCGCTTGCCCTGCCCGACGGCGCGCGCGCACTGGAGGCCATGATCCTCACCGATCAACCCGAAGAGGCGGTGCATCTGCGCGGTCGCTACCTGCTGCGCTACGAGGGCGAGGGCGTGCTGCGCGTGACGGGGCGCGCCGACAATCTGCGCTACAACTACGACACCCGCGAAATCCGCTTCGACACGCGCCCCGGTGACGGGCCGGTGGTGCTGCAACTGACCCGGACCGATCGGGACAATCCGCTGCGCGACATCACCATCGTGCGTGAAGAGCATGAGACGCTCCATGCCGCAGGCGCGGTCTTCAACCCGCTCTGGCTGGCGCGGGTGGCTGATCTGCGGCTCGTGCGCTTCATGGACTGGCAATTCACCAACGGGTCAGACCAGACCGCATGGGAGGACCGCCCCCTGCCGCAGGATGCCACCTGGGTCTGGCGCGGCGCGCCGGTGGAAATCATGGTGCGGCTTGCCAACCGGATCGGGGCCGACCCGTGGGTCAACATGCCCCACGCCGCCGACGACGCCTATATGCGGGCCTTTGCCACCTATGTGCGCGACCATCTCGATCCGGGCCTCAAGGTGCATGTGGAATATTCCAACGAGGTGTGGAATTTCATCTTCCCGCAGGCCGTCTTTGCCCGCGACGCGGCGCTGGCGCTCTGGAATACCGAGGATGACGGCGCCTGGATGCAGTTCGCAGGGCTGCGCGCGGCGCAGATGGCCACGATCTGGCGCGAGGTCTTTGCTGATGCGCCCGAGCGGCTTGTGGTGGTCGCGGGCACGCATACCGGCTGGCCGGGCCTGGAAGAGGCGATGCTTCTGGCCCCGCTGGCGCTTGAGCACGGTCAACTTGAAGCGCCGCCGGTGGAGCAGTTCGACGCCTATGCCGTCACCGGCTATTTCGGGCACGAATTCGGCGAGGAGGCGATGATCCCCAAAATCGAGGGCTGGATGAACGCCAGCCGCGCCGTGGCCCGCGCCCGCGCCGCCGAGGCCGGGACCGACGAGACGGCCTATCTCGCCGCCCATGGCGACGACCTGGCCTTCGATCTCGCCGCCGAGGCGTTGCGGCAAGGTTCGCTTGGCGAGTTCCTCCGCGACACCCTGCCCTATCACGCGCAGGTCGCCGCGCGTCACGGCCTGAGCCTTGTGATGTATGAGGGCGGCACGCATGTGGTGGGCCACGGCCCGACCGTCGAGAATGACGCGATCACCCGCTTTTTCACCGCATTCAACTACTCCCCCCAAATGGGCACGCTCTACGAGGAATTGCTGAGCGGGTGGCGCGCGGCGGGTGGCACGCTCTTCAATGGCTTTGTCGATGTGGCCAAGCCCTCGAAATGGGGAAGCTGGGGCGCGCTGCGGCATCTTGACGATGCCACGCCGCGCTGGCAGGCCCTGATGCAGGCCAATGCCGAGGCCCCGTCATGGGACGATCCGCGCCCGCCCGGCACCTTTTTGCACGGGGCCTATCTGCGCGCGGGCGACAATGGCGAGAGGATCGAGGGCACGGCGAAATCCGACATCATGATCGGGGGCGCGGGCGACGATGTGTTCGTCAGCCCCGGCGGCGACGATCTGATCCATGGCGGCGGCGGGCGCGATCTGGTGATCCTGCCGGGGGTGCGCGCCGAATACGGCTTCGGGCGCGAGGGGGCGCGCGTTATCCTTCAGGGGCTGGCGGGCACCGTCACGCTGACCGATATCGAGGCCGTGGAATTTGCCGACACGGCGGGCACCCCTGTCGCGCTCCGTGACCTGATGTGACGCTCAGCGCCGCATCTGCCGCCGGATCTCTGCCATGCTGAACGCACCCAGACCCTGCCCGACAATGCCATAGCTCGCCGCGCCCGCACCAATGAGCGCCAAGAGCGCCAGCCACCGCCAGCCCCCCAGCGCCAGCAACGGCCCGAGCGCCACGCCGGCACCCCACAGAACCGCGCCCATGATGGCCGAGGCCAGCACGATCCGCCACAGCCGCCGGTGAAACTGTGCGTCAAAGCGCACCACATCGCCATAGCCGCGCGCGCCCCAGACCAGTTGCGCCACCATCACCCAGGCCGCCACCGTCGTGGCCAGCGCCGCCGCGATCCAGCCCACGGCCCCGGCCAGACCAAAGGCCAGCACCGCGTTCACCACCATCGCCACCACCGCGTAGCGGAACGGGCTTTTCGTGTCCTCGCGCGCGAAATAGACGGGTTGCAGGATCTTCTGCATGACAAAGGCCGGCAGGCCGAGACCATAGACCGCCACCGCGAGCGCCGTTGCCACCGTGTCATCGGCACCGAAATTGCCGCGCTCGAAGAGCACCGACACCAGCGGCAGCGGAATGACCATCAACGCCACCGCACAGGGCACCGTCAGCGCCAGCGCCACCTCGCCTCCGCGCGACAGCGCCATGCGCGCGCCCGTGTCGTCCCCGGTCTTGAGCCGCCGCGAGAGATCGGGCAAAAGCACGATCCCCACCGCGATGCCCACCACGCCCAGAGGCAATTGATAGAGCCGGTCGGCGGAATAAAGCCAGCTCACCGCCTTGTCGTATTGCGAGGCCACCAACTGCCCCACGACAAGGTTGACCTGCACCACGCCCCCCGCCAGCGCCGCCGGCACCGCGATGCGCACCAGATGCCGCATCTCGGGCGTCCAGCGCGGACGCACCAGCCCCAGCCCCAGCCCCGCCCGCCGCGCGGCAAACCAGACAAGCACCAGTTGCGCCGCCCCCGCCAGAGGCACCGACCAGACCAGTGCCTCGACCACCGGCCCGCCCTTCCACGCCGCCAGCGCCATCGCGCCCATCATGACCGTGTTGAGGATGACCGGTGCCGCCGCCGCCGCCGCAAACCGCCCCGACGCGTTGAGCACGCCCGAAAACAGCGCCACCAGCGAGATGAAGAAGATGTAGGGAAAGGCGATGCGCCCGTAATCGACCGTCAGGGCAAACCGCGCGTCGCCCGCGAACCCCTCCGCCGTCAGCCATACGAGCCCCGGCATGAACACCATGCCCAGCCCGGTCAGGACCAGAAGGACAAAGCCCAGCCCCGACAGCGCCCGGCTGGCAAAGCCGATCGCGTCGCCCTCCCCCTCCAGACGCTTGGAGAACATCGGCACGAAAGCGGCGTTGAACGCGCCCTCGGCAAAGAAACGACGAAACATGTTGGGCAGGCGGAACGCCGCGACAAAGGCATCCATCAGCACGCCGGGGCCGACAAGGCTCGCCAGCATGACGTCGCGGCCAAAACCGAGGATGCGGCTCAGAAGCGTCCAGCCGCTGACGGTCAGGATGCCGGAAAGCAGGCGGACGGGTCTCATGGCGGGCCTTCTCGCTTGGGTCAGGCCCCTCTAGCCCATCCCCCCCGACGCTGGAAGAGGGCACGCGCCTGCCCGCCTCTCGCGGGGCGGATCGCGGCACCTTCCCCCGGCTCCGCCCCCATGCCCGACCGCGGGGCCGCATCCTTCGAAAGATTCTTCAGAATCCCTCTTGCGTCCCCATGCGGATTTTCATAATCACCCTCCACACCACGCGTGGCCCGTTCGTCTATCGGTTAGGACGCCAGGTTTTCAACCTGGAAAGAGGGGTTCGACTCCCCTACGGGCTGCCACATCCATATGTAAGCTGTTTGTAAGCTGTTTATTTTGTTGCGAAATTTCCAAGCGCCAAAATCCTACTACAGAACTACTACAGCGAAAAATCAGCCCCTTTTGACCTGCCGCCGCGCCGGAACCGATCACGTATTCGTGAACCCCACCCTTGCCGGAAGACGAAGTGCAACCACAACTTCGCGTTAAAATGTTCGCTACATTCGAACGAAGTAATTGACTGTTAAGAAGTTGACGTCATATACAGCCTTATAACGATTCCTCGGGGAACCGCCCGCGTCGTCGGTAACGGTGAACCGAACCTAATGACCCCGGGGGCGCGAAAGCGTCCCCGTATTTTTTTGGACCCTACATGACAGCTATAGTGCCGCAGCCTACGCCATCCTTGAGAGTTCGTATCTTCGTAGACTTCTGGAATTTCAGTCTTTCCCTTCGTCGGGCAGACAATGCTTTCATGGTAGACTGGAAACCTGTAGGTCCGCTTTTTGCCGCAGAAGCAGGAAAGCTGGTTGATCCAAAAGCGCAAGTGGTCTTCGAAGCGTTGCATGTTTACGGCTCGTTTGATCCGGCGAAACCACAAGACAACAAGTTGAAAAACTGGTTCACGAACACATTGGACAAAATGCCGGGCACTCATGTCGTTCTTGTCGAACGGCAACAGAAAATGGGCTATCCGAAATGCCCACAATGCCAGACAGAGGCTACACACTGTGCCTCATGCCAAACCGACATGCGAGGCACCGAAGAAAAGGGCGTGGATACCCGCATCGTAGCCGACATGATAAGTTTGGCGTGGGCAAATGCCTATGATGTTGCTGTACTGGTTTCGTCGGACCGTGATTTTGTTCCCGTCGCTGACTTCCTTCAAACAAAGGGGATAAAGGTCGTTCACGGGGCTTTCCCTCCGAAGGGTAGCCATTTGACGCAAAAGTGCTGGGCGAATTTCAGTATTATTGGGCTTATGCCACAGATAAAGCGTGCATAATTAAAAAAAAGCCGCCCCTGAAGGGACGGCAGTTGGTTCCGATCTTCAGTTCGGGAACGAAGCGGCGAACGCGGCTACTGAAATGCCCACAAGGGGCGCGTCGGGGTCGATAGCCGCAGTGGTGCAGGCTTGGCGCGTGGTGGCCCCTGTGGCGAGTCGCAGCACGGCACCAGCGGGGGAATCGGGCCGTTCGGCCCCTGCCGGCCAGGCGACGTGCTGCGCTCTGTCTGCAAGCCGGATTTGCCCCTCTGGCGCGGCCCATGAGGGCACATGTCCCGGTGCGAGCGTGAGCAGGGGCTGTCAGCCCCCCGGGCCGACAGTCGGCGCGTCGTCATCCCCCCCCCGCACACTGGTGCCCCCGGCCCCCGGACGCCGCATCCTGCCTCTCCCCTGTCGCTAATCCACGCGAGCATGGCCGGGCGCGCGCCTAGCATCGACGCAATCCATGCCGCGCCGCGCGCGCCAACCCTCTTCGAAAGGCATCCCCATGCGCACCCATGCCCAGGCCGTCGTGATCGGTGGCGGCCTTGTCGGCTGTTCGATCCTGTATCACCTCACGCGGGCGGGCTGGTCGGATGTGGTGCTGCTGGAACGCTCGGAACTGACCTCCGGCTCCACCTGGCACGCGGCGGCCAATATCCACGGGCTGCATGACAGCACCAATATCAGCCGGATGCAGCATTACACGATGCAGCTCTACCGCCAGCTCGAGGCCGAAACCGGGCAGGGTTGCGGCGTGTTCCAGCCCGGCTCCCTCTACCTTGCCCAAACGACGGAGCGCGTGCAGCAACTGCGCCTGCAGGAGGCCAAGGCGCGGCGCTATGGCATGGCCTTCCACGAGGTGTCCCGCGACGAGGCCGAGCGGCTTCATCCGCTGGTGGATTTCACCGGCATCCGCTGCATCATGTTCGAGCCCGATGGCGGCAATGTCGATCCCTCGGGCGTGACCATGGCCTATGCGGCGGGTGCCCGCGCGGGCGGGGCCGAGATCCACCGCAACACGCCGGTCATCGCCACCGAGCCGCAGCCCGACGGAAGCTGGATCGTGCGCACCGGGTCGGGCGAGATCCGCACGCCATGGGTGGTCAATGCCGCCGGTCTCTGGGCGCGCGAAGTGGCCGCGATGGCGGGCATCACGCTGCCGCTCATCCCGACCGAGCACCAGTATTTCGTGACCGAGGCCATTCCCGAGATCGCTGCCATGGGCCGCCGCCTGCCCTCGGTCGCCGACCGCGACGGCGAATATTACCTGCGCCAGGAGGGTCAGGGCCTGCTTGTCGGCGCCTATGAGCGCGACATGCGCTTCTGGGCCGAGGACGGCACGCCGCAGGGCTTTGGCCACGAACTTTTCCCCGACGACCTGGAGCGGATCGAGGAGAACATGCTGCGCGCCATCGACCGTGTCCCGGCGGTGGGGCGCGCGGGTATCAAGCGGGTGATCAACGGGCCGATGATCTGGTCGCCCGACGCGGCGGCGCTCTTTGGCCCGGTGCCGGAACTGCGGGGCTATTTCTGCTGCTGCGGCATCATTCCGGGGTTTTCGCAATCGGGCGGTCTGGGCAAGCTTTCCGCCGAATGGATGGTCGAGGGCGAGCCGTCGCTTGACATGTTCGCCTGGGATCTGGCGCGGTTCGGCGACTGGGCCGGGCGCGATTTCACCCGCGCGCGCGTGGCCGACCAATATGCGCACCGCTTCAAGATCCATTTCCCCGGCGAGGAGCGCGCCGCGGGCCGCCCCGTGCGCACCCGCCCAATCCATGCCATGCAGGCCGGGATGGGCGCGCGCTTCGGCCTCAACTTCGGCTGGGAGCATCCGCTCTATTTCGACGCCGCCATTCCCGACAGCGCCGGGTTCACCCGACAGCCCTGGTGGGAGGCCGTGGGCCGCGAGGCGCGCGGCTTGCGTGATCGTGCCGGGATCATCGACATCTCCAATTTTGCCAAATACCGCGTCACCGGGCCGGGGGCGGAGGACTGGCTCAACGCGCTCTTCGCCAACCGGATGCCGCGGGAGGTGGGCCGCGCCTGCCTCACGCCGCTCATCGGCAAGCGGGGCGGGATCGCGGGGGATTTCACCGTGACGCGGCTCGGGGAGGAAGAATTCTGGGTGCTCGGTGGCGGCGCGGCGGAACGCTATCACCGGCGCTTCTTCGCGCAGGTGCCGCTGCCCGAGGGCACCCGTTTCGAAAGCCTGACCGGGGCCGTCTGCGGGGTCAGTGTCGCGGGGCCACAATCGCGCGCCCTGCTGCAAGGCCTCACCGACGCGGACCTCTCCAACGCCGCCTTTCCGTTCTTCCGCTCGCAGCGCATGACCGTGGCGGGCGTCGAGGCCGTCGCGCTGCGCGTCAGCTTCACCGGCGATCTGGGTTGGGAACTGCACATCGCCGAGGCCGATCAGACACGGCTTTATTCGGCCCTGATCGAGGCGGGCAAAGCCATCGGCGCGGGCCCCGTGGGCAGCCGCGCGCTCATGTCGCTGCGGCTCGAGAAAGGGTATGGCAGTTGGGGGCGCGACTATTCGCCCGAATACTGGCCGCAGGAATGCGGGTTGGCGGGCCTCATCCGCCCCGACAAGCCCTTCCTCAACCACGAGAGCTGGCGCGCCATTTCCGATAACGCGCCGCGCGACCGCATGGTCCTGCTCGAGATCGACGCGACCGAGGCCGATGCCTCGGGCGGCGAGCCGATCTTTCTGCCGGGTGGCACGGCCGCGGGTCAGGTGAGTTCGGGCGGCTATGGCCACGCGGTCGGCAAATCCCTCGCTCTGGCCTATCTCAAGGCCGAACACGCCACCCCCGGCACCGCGCTTCACGTTTCGCTTCTGGGCCGCGCGGATGATGCGCGGGTGCTGGAGCATCCGCCGTTCGATCCCGAGGGGCTGCGTCTGCGCGGCTGACCCTTGAAGGTGCCGGTTCGCGGTGTTACGTCTCCATTATTCCGTTGGGGTGCCCCGCAAGGGGCTGAGAGGTGCCAAGCCAACCCATCGAACCTGATCCGGGTGATGCCGGCGTAGGGAACGGACCTCCGCCCCGATGGTGCCCGAAGGCCGTTCCGCGAACATGAGGAGGCGGGCATGGTGGCGTGCGCACTGACAATCGCGGGTTCTGACAGCGGCGGCGGCGCGGGCATTCAGGCCGACCTCAAGACGTTTTCCGCGCTTGGCGTCTATGGCGCAAGCGTGCTGACCGCCGTCACGGCACAGAATACCGTCGCGGTGACAGCGGTTCACGCGGTCCCGCCCGAGGTGGTGGCAGCACAGATCGCCACCGTTCTGGATGATATCCGCGTCGATGCCATCAAGATCGGGATGCTGGGCGATGCCGCGCTGATCGAGACGGTGGCGGAGGCCCTGGCCGGGTATCGCGGCCCGGTCGTGCTCGATCCGGTCATGATCGCCAAATCCGGCGCGCGGCTTTTGCCCGAGACGGCGCGCGCGGCGCTGATCGTGCATCTGCTGCCGCGCGCCGATCTGCTCACGCCCAACCTGCCCGAGGCGGCGGCGCTGTTGGGTCTGCCGGAGGCCGTGAGCGACGCCGGGATGCGGGACCAGGGCGCGCGGCTGCGCGATCTGGGGGCAAAGGCGGTTCTGATGAAGGGCGGTCACGCGGCGGGCGAGACCTGCACCGACTGGCTGATGGCCGTCGAACCCCACCGCCTTGACGCCCCCCGCATTGCCACGCGCAACACCCATGGCACCGGGTGCAGCTATTCCTCGGCCATCGCGGCGGGGCTGGCGCAGGGGCTTGGCCTGTCCGAGGCCGTCACCCGCGCCCATGGCTGGCTCCACGCCGCGATCCGCGCCGCTGACCGTCTCGATATCGGCCGCGGGCACGGGCCGGTGCATCATTTCCACGAGGTCTGGCCATGACCCGCGCCGTCACGATCCGTGGCGCGGGCGTCGTCGGGCTTTGCGTGGCCACCGAGTTGAGGGCGCGCGGCGTGGCCGTCACTCTGATCGACCCGGCCCCCTTCCCCGGTGAAGCGGCCTGTTCGTGGTGGGCGGGCGGGATGCTCGCGCCCTTCTGCGAAGGGTTCACCGCCGAGGAACCGGTGGTGCGGTTGGGGCAAGAGGCCGCCGACTGGTGGGAAGCGCAGGGCGTGACGGTCACACGGCGCGGCTCGCTCGTGATCACGCTGGAGCGCGACCGGCGCGAGCTTGATGTGTTCGCCCGACGCACCAACGGGCACCGGCTGGTCAAGGCTGAGGACCTCGCCGCGCTCGAGCCGGACCTGGCCGAGCGCCATGACCGCGCCCTGTTCTTCGAGGCTGAGGCGCATATCGACCCGCGCGCGGCGCTGCTCCATCTGCACCGCCGTTTGCAGGAGGGTGGCGCGCGCTTTGTGCAAGGCACGGACGCGCCCCAAGGGCCGGTGGTGATCGACTGTCGCGGCCTTGCAGCGCAAGACAGCCTGCCCGACTTGCGCGGCGTCAAGGGTGAGATGGTGGTGTTGCGCACAACCGATGTGACGCTGCGCCGCCCCGTCCGCCTGCTGCACCCGCGCTTTCCGCTCTATATCGTGCCGCGCGGCGATGGAATTTACATGCTGGGCGCGACGCAGATCGAAAGCGAGGAACGCCACCGCGCCACGACCCGTTCGGTGATGGAACTGCTCTCCGCCGCCTACGCGCTCCACCCTGCCTTCGCCGATGCGCAACTGCTGGAGATCGGCGTGGACGCGCGCCCCGCCTTTCCCGACAACCTGCCGCGCCTCACGGCCAAGGGCGACGTGCTCCATGTCAACGGCCTCTTTCGCCACGGCTTTCTGCTGTCGCCCGCGCTTGCGCGAATGACCGCCGAGATGCTGGCGGGCGGCGAAACAACCCCGGAGTTTGCCCATGAAGATCACGGTTAACGGCACCGCACAGGATACAGCCGCGTCGACCGTCGACGCGCTGTTGATCGAGCTGGGCCACGGCGGGGCCAAGGTGGCTACGGCGGTGAACGAGACTTTCGTGCCCGCCGCTCTCAGGCCGGAACAGAGATTGAATGAAGGGGATCGTGTGGAAATCGTCGCCCCTCGGCAAGGGGGTTGAGATGCCGATCTACTACGACACCGAAGTGACATCGCGCCTGATGCTGGGCACCGCGCAATATCCCTCGCCCGCGATCCTGGCGCAGGCCTTCCGCCGCTCGGGTGCGGGCATCGCCACGGTATCCGTGCGCCGCGAAGCGGGGGGCGCACGCGCTGGACAGGCGTTCTGGGACATGATCCGCGCGCTTGGCGTTCATGTCCTGCCCAATACGGCGGGCTGCCATTCGGTGCGCGAGGCGGTGACCACGGCGCAGATGGCGCGCGAGCTTTTTGACACCAACTGGATCAAGCTGGAAGTGATCGGCCATGCCGACACGCTCCAGCCCGATCCGTTCGGCCTTGTCGAGGCCGCACGCATCCTCACCGATGACGGATTTCAGGTGTTTCCCTATTGCACCGAGGATCTGGTCCTTTGCGAGCGGCTGGTGGAGGCCGGATGCCGGGTGCTGATGCCCTGGGGCGCGCCGATCGGCACCGGGCTGGGGCTCAACAATATCTATGGGCTGCGCAGCTTGCGCGCGCATTTCCCCGACCTGCCGCTGGTGATCGACGCCGGATTGGGCCTGCCGTCGCAGGCCGCGCACGCGATGGAACTGGGCTATGACGCGGTGCTGTTGAACACGGCGGTGGCCAAGGCGGGCGATCCGGCGGCGATGGCCGAGGGCTTCGCCCGCGCGGTCGAGGCCGGACGGCTGGCCTATGAGGCCGACCCGATGGAGCCGCGCGACATGGCCGCGCCCTCGACCCCCGTGTTCGGAAAGGCGCTGCTATGAGCCTGCCCCGCTTCTACCCGATTTTCGAGCGCGCCGACTGGCTGCGCCGGATGCTGCCCTTGGGCGTGAAACTGGCGCAACTGCGCATCAAGGACATGGAAGGGGAGGCCCTGCGCACAGAGATCGCGGCGGCGCGCGACCTTGCCCGCACCCATGGCGCGGCGCTGGTGGTCAATGATCACTGGCAGGTGGCGATGGATCTGGGCTGCGACTGGGTGCATCTGGGGCAAGAGGATCTGGAGAGCGCCGATATTGCCGCGATCCGCCGCGCCGGGATCAGGCTGGGCCTCAGCACGCATGATCATGCCGAACTTGACCGCGCGCTGTCGCACGATCCCGATTACGTGGCGCTTGGCCCGGTCTACCCGACCATTCTGAAAAAGATGAAATGGCGTGAACAGGGGCTTGACCGGCTCAGCGAATGGAAGCGGCTGATCGGCGATATCCCCCTTGTCGCCATTGGCGGCATGTCGGTCGAGCGCGCGCAGGGTGCCTTTGACGCAGGCGCCGATGTAGTCTCGGCGGTCACGGATATCACGCTCAACCCCGATCCCGAAGCGCGGGTGCGGGACTGGATCGAGGTGACGGCATGACCCGCTACGCGCGTCAGATCGCCCTTCTCGGCACCGAAGGGCAGGCGCGCCTCGGCGCGGGGCATGTGCTGGTGGTGGGCGCGGGCGGGCTGGCGGCCCCGGTGCTGGCATATCTGGTCGGTGCCGGCGTGGGGCGCATCACGCTGATGGATGGCGACCGGGTTTCGCTCAGCAACCTGCATAGGCAGACGCTCTTTCGGATGGACGATCTGGGCCGTCCCAAGGCAGAGGTTGCCGCCGCGCATATGGCCGCGCTCAACCGCGACTGTCGCATCGCGCCCGTGACCGCACCGCTTACACCGCTCAATGCCCCGGCACAGGTCGCCGCCGCCGATCTGGTGCTCGACTGCGCCGACAGCTTCGCAGCGAGCTATATCCTCTCGGACACCTGCCTTGCGGCGAACACGCCGCTCATCAGCGCCTCGGTGGTCGGGCTGTCGGGCTATGTCGGCGGGTTCTGCGGCGGGGCACCAAGCTTGCGCGCGGTCTTCCCCGACCTGCCCGAGAGATTGGGCAGTTGCGAGGCCGATGGCGTCTTGGGGCCGTCGGTGGGCATTCTCGGCGCGCTTCAGGCACAGATGGCGATGGCCGTTCTGGTGGGGCTGGCACCGTCGCCGCTGGGTCAACTGGTCACCTTCGACGCCGAGGGCCACCGTTTCGGCGGTTTCCGTTTTGAAGGCGCGCCGGAGCCGGGGGGCGGTTTTCGCTTCATCGCACCCGAAGAGGTCGCGCCGACCGACTGGCTGGCCGATCTGCGCGGGGTTGACGAGCCCGGCCCCGCCCTGCCCCGCGCCACGCGCCACGGCGTGCCGGATTTCGACACGCTCCACCCACAGGGCACGCGCGCCGTGCTCGCCTGCCGGTCCGGCCTTCGGTCATGGCAGGCGGCGGCGCGATTGCGCGCGCATTGGGACGGAGAGATTGCATTGATCGCCCTCGGCACCGACCAAAAGGAGACAACTGAATGAAATACCTTGCCTTTATCCTCGCCCTCTCGACCGGCCCGGCCATGGCACAGGACAAGATGACCCTGCTGCTCGACTGGTTCGTGAACCCCGATCATGGCCCCGTCATCCTTGCCGAGGAACTGGGCTACTTCAGGGAGGCCGGGCTTGAGGTGGAGGTGATCGCCCCAGCCGATCCCTCGGACCCGCCCAAGATGGTGGCCGCCGGACGCGCGGATCTCGCTATCGCCTATCAACCGCAGCTTCATTTGCAGATCGAGGAGGGCCTGCCCCTGATCCGCGTCGGCACGCTCATCGCCACGCCGCTCAATTGCCTGCTCGTGCTCGAGGACGGCCCCATCAAATCCACCGCCGATCTGCGCGGGCGCAAGATCGGGTTCTCCGTGGCCGGTGTCGAGGAGGCGCTGCTTGCGGCCATCCTCGGGCAGCATGGCATCGCGCTCTCGGAGGTGGATCTGGTCAATGTCAACTGGTCGCTCTCACCCGCTCTCATGGCCGGACAGGTGGATGCAGTGATCGGGGCCTACCGCAATTTCGAACTCAATCAGATGGAGATCGAGGGCGTGCCGGGCCGCTGCTTTTTTGTCGAGGACGAGGGTGTGCCCGCTTATGACGAGCTGATTTACGTGGCCAACCCTGCGCGAATGGACACGGACGTGATCCGCCGCTTCCTGCACGCCACCGAACGCGCGACGCAATACATCATGAACTATCCCGAAAAAGCCTGGGAAATCTTTTCCGGCACCTCGAAGGAATTGCAGGACCGCCTGAACAGCATGGCCTGGGCCGATACATATCCGCGCTTTGCCACAAGGCCGGCCGCGCTCGACCATGGGCGCTATGCGCGCTTCGAGGCGTTCCTGCTCGACAGCGGCCTCATTGCCGAGCCAACGCCCGTTTCGGGCCTGGCGCTCGATGTGAACGCACAATGAGCGGCGATTACGGCGTGACCTTCCCTGCCCTGCGCGATGCGGCGGGGGCCGTCTGGCGGGACTATACCCATCACGCCTTTGTCGAGGGGCTGCGCGACGGCAGCCTGCCGCGCGCGGCCTTCCTTGGCTATCTGGTGCAGGATTACATCTTTCTGATCCACTTCTCGCGCGCCTGGGCGCTTGCCGTGACCAAGGCCGATACGGTCGAGGAGATGCGCGCCTGCGCGGCCACGGTGCATGCGCTGGTGAATGGCGAGATCGCGCTGCATGTCCGCACCTGCGCCGAAGCCGGTCTGTCGGAGGCGGACCTTTTCGCCGCCGAGGAGCACCCCGCCAACCTCGCCTATACCCGCTACGTGCTGGATTCGGGCCATTCGGGCGATTTCCTCGACCTGCTGGCCGCCCTTGCGCCCTGCGTCATGGGCTATGGCGAGATCGGCGCGCGGCTCTTGCCCGAGGCGGGCGCGGGCCATCCCTATGCCGACTGGATCACCACCTATGGCGCGGCAGACTACCAACAGGTGTGCCGCGACACGGGCGCACTGCTTGATGGGGCCATGACCCGCCGCCTTGGCCCAGATCCGCGCGCCACCCCCGGATGGGCGCGGCTGGTCCATCGCTTCACCACCGCGACCCGGCTTGAAGTGGGGTTCTGGGAGATGGGGATGGGTGCGCGCCCTCTTGCCCCCGCAGACCCCGCCGCGTAGAACGCGCTCCGAGCCAATGAACGGAGCCGCGCCATGCTGGACCTCACCTATGACGCCCCCAAACCCAAGGTAATCGCCGGGGCGACGCATGATTGGGAACTGGTGATCGGGATGGAGGTGCATGCGCAGGTGGCCTCCAACGCCAAGCTGTTCTCCGGCGCGTCAACGCAGGTCGGGGCCGAGCCGAATTCCAACGTCGCCTTCGTCGATGCGGCGATGCCGGGGATGCTGCCGGTCATCAACGAATACTGCGTCGAGCAGGCGGTGCGCACCGGTCTTGGCCTCAACGCGAAAATCAACCTCTGGTCGGCCTTTGATCGCAAGAACTATTTTTATCCCGACCTGCCGCAGGGCTACCAGATCAGCCAGCTTTATCACCCGCTGGTGGGCGAGGGGGAAATCCTTGTGGACATGGCCCCCGGCGTGGCCCGCCTTGTGCGCATCGAACGCATCCACATGGAGCAGGACGCCGGCAAGAGCATTCATGACATGGACCCGGCGATGTCCTTCGTGGACCTGAACCGCACCGGCGTCTGCCTGATGGAAATCGTCAGCCGCCCCGACATTCGCGGCCCTGAAGAGGCCGCCGCCTATATCGCCAAGCTGCGCCAGATCCTGCGCTATCTTGGCACCTGCGACGGTAACATGCAGAACGGCAACCTGCGCGCCGATGTGAACGTCTCGATCTGCCGTCCGGGGCAGTATGAGAAATACATGGAGACGCAGGATTTCGCGCATCTCGGCACCCGCTGCGAGATCAAGAACATGAACTCCATGCGGTTTATCCAGGCAGCCATCGACTATGAGGCCCGCCGCCAGATTGCCATTGTCGAGGGGGGCGGCGCGGTGGTGCAGGAAACCCGCCTTTACGATCCCGACAAGGGCGAAACCCGCTCCATGCGCTCCAAGGAGGAGGCGCATGATTACCGCTATTTCCCCGATCCCGACCTTTTGCCGCTCGAGATCGAGCAGGCATGGGTGGACAGCATCAAGGCCGGCCTGCCGGAACTGCCCGACGCCAAGAAGGCGCGCTTCGTGCTGGAATTCGGCCTCTCGGAATATGACGCCTCGGTGCTGACCGCAGAGGTCGCGAATGCCGATTATTTCGAGGCGGTGGCGGCGGATGCGGGCGACGGCAAGCTGGCCGCGAACTGGGTCATCAACGAGCTTTTCGGGCGGTTGAAGAAAGAGGATCACAGCATCGAAGAAAGCCCGGTCAGCCCGGCGCAACTCGGGGCCATCGTGCGGCTCATCAAGTCCGACGCAATATCCGGCAAGATCGCCAAGGACCTCTTCGAAATCGTCTATACGGAAGGGGGCGACCCGGAGGCCATCGTCGAAGAGCGCGGCATGAAACAGGTCACCGACACCGGCGCCATCGAGCGGGCAGTGGACGAGATCATCGCCGCCAACCCCGCACAGGTGGAAAAGGCGCAAGCCAATCCCAAGCTTGCGGGCTGGTTCGTGGGGCAGGTGATGAAGGCCACCGGCGGCAAGGCCAACCCCAAGGCCGTCAACGATATCGTGGCGGCGAGGCTCGGTCTCTGAGCGGTCGCTTCTGTCGCGCAGGCGGCGCATGGGGGCTGTCACGGCGGGGGGCAGCGGTTAAAAAGGGGCTGTCCCCTTTCGTAACGGAGCCGCCATGCCCCGCCAGACCCGCCTTATCCTCTGCCCCGTCAACCTGCGCCATGTGAAAATCGAGCATCTCGCCTATACCGAGGCCGTCGAGATGGCGCAAAGGCGCGGCGCGAAACTCATCGTCGCCACTGTCGCGCCAGAGATGGAGCGCAATCTCAACATCCGCGATTCTGCGGCTTATTGGTCCGGGGAATTGAGCAAATTCGTTGCCGCCAACCCCGCCGAGGGGGTCGAGGTCGAGCAGATCGTCCGCAAGGGCGCGGTGCATCGCCAGATCGTCAAGCTCGCACACGAGCGCAAGGTGGACCTGATCGTGATGGAGGCCGCCAACCCCAAGGTGCAGGATTACCTGCTTGGCACCACGGCCAGCCACGTCGTCACCCACGCGGAATGTTCGGTCTACGTGGTGCGGGGGTCAGGCGGGTAGCCTGCCCTCGAGAACGTAGCGCAGGATCGCCACCACCTCTTCGGGCGTGCGCGCCACGGCAAGGGCGGCTGCGTCCACTTCCTTCAGGGCGTGGTCATGCTCGGGCGGTTGCAGGATGATCAGCGACTTGCCAAGTGCTGCGGCATAGCCCGCATCAAAGGCGGCATTCCACTGCTTGTATTTGTCGCCAAAGCGGACCACCACGATATCGGCATCGGCAATCCCCTTGCGCGTGCGGATCGCATTGAGCATCGCACCCTTGTGGTCGTGCCAATACTTGTCGGGCTCTGCGCCCAGGATCGCCACCCCGCAATCATCGCTGGCCGCGTGATCGGTCACGGGACCAAAGAAGGCCACGTCGAGCCCCGCCGCCCCCTCGGTGATCCGCTCGCGCCAGTCGGTGTGAATCTCGCCCGAAAGATAAACGTTGAGCATGGATGCCTCCTGATCCCTAGCCGCGCAGCGTGCCGCCGGTGGCCTTGGTGACTTTCTCGATGATCTTCGCGGACACCGCCTCGATATCGGCTTCGGTGAGTGTCTTGTCGCGCGGCTGGAGCCGCACCGTCACAGCCAGCGATTTCTTGCCCGCACCAAGGTTGCCGCCGATGAACTGGTCAAAGACGCGCACCTCTTCGATGAGCGTCTTGTCGGCCCCGGCCGCGGCGTTGACAAGGCTGAGCGCCTCGGTGCCCGCATCGACGACAAAGGCGAAATCGCGCTCGACCGCTTGCAGGTCGCTGATGTCGAGCGCGCCGCGCGTGGCGCCCGCCTTGCGCGGCAAGGGCACTTCCTCTGGATAAAGCGTGAAGGCCACGGCAGGCCCTTTCACGTCGAGCGCGGCAAGGATGCGCGGGTGCACCTCTCCGAAAATGCCCAAAACCTTCTTCGGCCCGAGACAGATCCGCCCGTGCCGCCCCGGATGGAACCAGCCCGGCCCGTCGCGCAGGATCTGCACCTTCGAGGGCGCACCGATGGCACCCAGCACCGCCTCGGCATCGGCCTTGGCGTCGAAGAGATCGACCGCGCGCGTGCTGCCATGGGCCTCTCGCGGGCCGGTCCGCCCGATGAGCAGGCCCGCAACCTGCATGTGTTGCTCACCCGGCTCGCCGCCGTGAAAGGCGTGGCCCACCTCGAAGAGCGCCAGATCCATGATCCCGCGCGCCTGGTTGCGCGCAGCCGCGCGCAACAGGCCCGGCAGAAGATCGGGGCGCATGTGGCTCAGGTCGCTGCTGATCGGGTTGGCCAGCATGGTGGCGTCATCGCCGCCGCCGAAAAGCGTGGCGGCCGCGTGGTCGATGAAGCTGTAGGTGACGCATTCGTTGTAGCCAAGGCTCGCCATGGTGCGGCGCGCGATCTGCTCGCGCTTTTGCGCGGGGCTGAGAATGGGCTTGGGCACACCCGGCAAGGCGCGCGCCATCGGGCGGCCCATGAGCCTCGTGAGCGAGGCAATGCGCGCCACCTCTTCAACCAGATCGGCCTCGCCCAGAATATCGGGTCGCCAGCTTGGCACATGGGCCATGTTGCCCTCGAGCCGGAAACCGAGCGCGGTCAGCGTCTGGCGCTGCTCGCTTTCGGGAATGTCCATACCCACCAGCGACTGCACCCGCGCCGGATCGAGCCGGTAGGCGCGCGCCACATCCGGCACGCGGCCCGCCACGACGCGGTTGGACGGCTCGCCACCGCAGAGATCGAGGATCATTTGCGTCGCCAGGTCGAGCGCCTCCATGTTGAAGGCCGGGTCGATCCCGCGCTCGTTGCGATAGCGCGCATCCGAATTGATCCGCAGCGCGCGCCCCGTCGTGGCAATCTGCACCCGGTCCCAGACGGCGGCCTCCAGAAACACGTTGACGGTCTCATGGGTGCAGCCGGTGGCCAGCCCCCCCATGATGCCGCCGATGCTCTCGATGCCATTATCATCGGAAATCACCACCTGGCCGGGGCCGAAGGTGTAGTCTTTCTCATCCAGACCGGTCAGCACCTCGCCGCCCGCCGTGCGATGCACCCGCAGGTTCCCAGTCACCTTGTCGGCGTCAAAGACATGCAGCGGGCGGTTGCGGTCATAGGTGAAGAAATTGGTGATATCGACCAGCGCCGATATGGGCCGCAGCCCGATGGCGCGCAGGCGCGTTTGCAGCCACTCGGGCGAGGGGCCGTTCTGCACGCCCCGGATGAGCCGTCCGGCAAAGACCTCACAACCGCCGGTCGCCGCATCCTCGTCGATGCTCACGGTGATCGGGCAGGTGAATTGCCCCTCCATGTGCGCGGGGCTTTCGGGGCGCAGCGTGCCCAGGCCACGCGCGGCAAGGTCACGCGCAATGCCGCGCACGCCAAGCGCGTCGGGCCGGTTCGGCGTGATCGCGATCTCTATCACCGGATCTACCCTGGAGGGGTGATGCACCGCCAGCCAGTCGGTAAACCGTTCGCCCACCTCGCCCGAGGGCAGTTCGATGATGCCGTCATGCTCTTCGCTGAGTTCCATCTCGCGCTCCGAGCACATCATGCCCGCGCTCTCGATGCCGCGTATCTTGCCCACGCCGATGGTGGTGTCGATGCCGGGGACATAAACGCCCGGCTTGGCGATCACCACGGTGATGCCCTCCCGCGCATTGGGCGCGCCGCAGACGATCTGCACCTCGCCCTCATCGGTGGCCACCCGGCAGACGCGTAGCCGGTCGGCATCGGGGTGTTGCTCGGCGCTGAGCACCTTGCCGATGGTAAACGCCGCAAGCCGCGCCGCCGGATCGGCAACGCCTTCGACCTCGAGGCCCAGATCGGTCAGCGCCTCGGCGATCTCATCGACCGTGGCCTTCGTGTCGAGATGGTCTTTCAGCCAGGAGAGGGTGAATTTCATGGGGTGTTTTCCGCCTGCAAGCCCGCGTTTCCCTGCGCTTTAGCGGATATGGGCGCAAGGGAAAACCCCGCTTCGCGGCGGGGCTTTCATCGCAGTCATATCGCCCGGTTTGTCAGCCCTTCCAGCGGCCCGAGAAATCGAACGCGGCATCATAGCCAAAAAGCGCCACGGCCCCGCCGGTATGCAGGAACACCACCCGCTCGCCCTTCTTGAAATGGCCCTTGCGGATCAGGTCGATGAACCCCGCCGCCCCCTTGGCCGAATAGACCGGATCGAGCAGGATCGCCTCCAACTCGGCGAACATCCTGATCGCCTCCAAGCCGCTTTGGGTGGGGATGCCGTAACCCTCGCCCACGTAATCGGTATTGGCGACTACATCCTCGCGCGCCACCACGCCCGCACAGCCCAGCTTTTCGGCGGTCGCACAGGCGAGGTTGTAGACGTTTTCCTCCTGCTTGACCTTCGGCGCGCGCACGCCGATGCCCAGAAGCGGGATCTGCGCATTCATCGCCTTCAGGCCCGTGATGAGGCCCGCCTGCGTGCCGGCACTTCCGGTGGCGTGGACGATGTGATCCACCTTGAGGCCCCGGTCGTTGAACTGGCCCAGCATCTCGAAGGCGCAATTGACATAACCGAGCGCGCCCGTGGGGTTCGAGCCGCCACCGGGGATGGTGTAAACCTTGCGGCCCTCGGCGCGGAAACGCTCGGCCACCTGCTCCATCTCGGCGTTCATGTCACCGCCGCCGGGGCGCTTTTCGGTCGTGGCCCCGTGCAGATGATCGAGCAGCACGTTGCCGTTATTGTTGTAATTCGCGTTGTTCGAGCCGGTCCGGTCCTCGAGCAGGATATGGCAGTCCATCCCCAGCTTGGCGGCGAAGGCCGCAGTCTGGCGGGCATGGTTCGACTGCGTGGCGCCTTGGGTCATCACCATGTCGGCGCCCTCTGCCTCGGCCTCGGCCATCAGGAATTCGAGCTTGCGGGTCTTGTTGCCGCCGGTGCTGAGCCCGGTGCAATCATCGCGCTTGATCCAGATTTCGGGGCCACCAAGCTCCTTGGTCAGCCGGTCGAGCCGTTCCAGCGGGGTCGGCAGATGGGCAAGAAAAGTGCGGGGGAAGCGGGCGAGATGCATGGGGGTCACTCCGAAAATATGCGATTTCAGCACGCTAAGGCGCGACAAACGCCCTGTCCAATGCTAATCTGGCTGAAAATAATGCAAGGTCTGCATGATGCGCCTTGAATGGCTCGACGATATCCTTGCCGTGGCCGATGCCGGATCGTTGGCGCGTGCCGCCACCCTGCGTCATGTCAGCCAATCGGCCTTTACCCGGCGGCTGCGGGCGATCGAGGCAGCACTCGGGCAGCCGCTCTTCGAGCGGCGGCGCAAGCCGCTCACGCTCTTGCCCGAGGTGACACAGCACCTGCCCGCCATGCGCAGCCTTGCCGCGCAGTTGCGGCAATTGCGCGAGGGGCTGGTGCAAAGCGGCGGTGCGCGCGGCCTGACGCTGGCCTGTCAGCACGCGATCACCACCACCCATTCGCCCGCCATCGTCGCGGTGCTGACACAGGGCCAGAGCCGCCCGGTGCGGGTGCGCTCGGAAAACCGCGAGGAATGCCTCCTGCGCCTGCTCGCGCGCGAGGCCGATCTGGCGGTGGTCTATGACGTGCCCGAGGTCGCGCCGCTGGCCATGGGGGCTGCGTTCGAGCGCGCCCCACTTGGCCTCGAGCGGCTCTTGCCGGTGGCCGCGCCCGCGCTCATGACCGCAGATGACATGCCCTATGTCGGCTATCCCGGCGACGTCTTTCTGGGCCAGGTGATGGATCGCGCACTCCTGCCCCGGATTGCCCCGGGGCTGCGGTTGCGGCGCTGTGCCGAGACCGCGCTCACACTGGCCGCGCATGAATATGCGCGCCGTGGCATCGGTCTTGCCTGGCTGCCCGAGGCAATGGCGCAGCCCGATCTGGAAGCGGGCCGTCTGGTCAGCCTTGCCCCCCGCCTTCCCGCGCTCGACATGGCGCTCTGGATGCTGCGTCTGGCCGGTCAGGGCGCGGGCTGGGAAGAGGACTGGCAGCGCCTTGCCGGCCTGGGCGGCCTTGCGCGCGCCGCGCCGCTTTGATTTAACCGCGCCATTGCCCTGCCCGGAGGCCGCGCCATGGTCGATATCGCCACCCGCGTCTACAATCACCGCTGGAAGATGGATCCGATCGTGCGGTCGCTGATCGACACGGATTTCTACAAACTGCTGATGTGCCAGTCGGTGCGGCGCAACCACCCCGACACGCAAGTGACGTTTTCACTGATCAACCGGAGCACGGCGGTGCGGCTGGCCGATCTCGTGGACGAGGGCGAGTTGCGCGAGCAGCTTGACCATATCCGCACGCTGTCGCTGTCGCGCGGCGAGAGCACCTGGATGCGCGGCAACACCTTCTACGGCAAGCGGCAGATGTTCACGCCCGAATTCATGGACTGGTTCGAGGGCTTGCGCCTGCCGCCCTATCATCTCGAGCGGCGCGACGGGCAATACGAGCTGACCTTCGAGGGCTCCTGGCCCGAGGTGATGCTCTGGGAGATCCCCGCGCTCGCCGTGCTGATGGAATTGCGCGCGCGCGCCGTGCTGGGGGGCATGAAGAAATTCGAGCTTCAGGTGCTCTATGCGCGCGCCATGACCAAGCTTTGGGAAAAGGTCGAGCGGCTGCGCCCTCTCGAGGGCCTGCGCATTGCCGATTTCGGCACAAGGCGGCGGCATTCCTTTCTCTGGCAGGACTGGTGCGTGCAAGCCATGCGCGAGGGTCTGGGCGAGCGCTTCGTGGGTACCTCCAATTGTCTCATTGCCAAGAACCGCGATCTCGAGGCGATCGGCACCAACGCGCACGAGTTGCCCATGGTCTATGCCGCGCTGGCCGAGACCGATGAGGATCTCGCGCAGGCACCCTACCGGGTGCTTGCCGACTGGCACGAGGAACATGACGGCAATCTGCGGATCATCCTGCCCGACACGTTCGGCACAGACGGATTTCTCGAACACGCGCCCGACTGGCTTGCGGGATGGACCGGGATCCGCATCGATTCGGGCGCGCCTGAGGCCGGGGCGGAAACCGCGATCCGCTGGTGGCAGGCGCGCGGCGAGGACCCGCGCGAGAAGATGGTGATCTTTTCCGACGGGCTCGATGTGGATCGCATCGCAGAGTTGCATGCACGCTTTTCGGGGCGGGTGCGCACCTCGTTTGGCTGGGGCACGCTGCTCACCAACGATTTTCGCGGGCTGACAACGGGCGATGTGCTCGCGCCCTTCTCGCTGGTCTGCAAGGCGGTTTCGGCCAACGGGCGGCCCACGGTCAAGCTCTCGGACAATCCACGCAAGGCGATGGGCCCGGCCGATGAAATCGCCCGTTATCGTCGCGTCTTCGGCGTGGGGGCACAGCCCGAGATCGACGTGGTGGTCTGACACAGACCTTGCAGGAAGAAACCCGGGCGCGCCCAATGCACGGTGACTTGCGGGCGCGACCGCACGGTGTGTCACGCGCCCTCAACGCACGACGAATTCGGCGTGAAGCGCGCCCGCCGCCTTGATGCTCTTGAGAATGTCGATCATGTCGCGCGGGGCCACGCCAAGCGCGTTCAGCCCCGCGATCACCTCGGCGAGCGAGGTGCCTTCGGGCACCTCGGCCAGGCCGATGCCCGGCTCCTCCTCGATCTCGGCCTCGGTGCGCGGCACCACCACCGTCTCGCCCCGCGCGAAGGGGTTGGGCTGCACGGCAAGCGGCGTTTCCTGGATGCGCAGCGTGAGATTGCCTTGCGAGACGGCAACGCGAGAGATGCGCACATCCTGCCCCATGACGATGGTGCCCGAGCGCTGATCGACCACGACGCGCGCGCGGCGCTGCGGCTCGACCATGAGGTTCTCGACACGGCCGATGGCATGGGCAGGGGAACGTGCGCGCATCCGCGCCAGGTCGAGCCGCACCGTGCCCGGATCGAGCATCAGCGCCACCGGTTGCCCGACGGCACCGTTGATCGCCTGCTCGATCCGGCCCGCAGTGGTGAAATCCGGCTCGCGCAACGCCAGCCGGACGGTCTCCAGCCCGGCGAAATCGAAATCCACCTCGCGCTCGATCCGCGCGCCGGAGGGGATCGTGCCCGAGGTCGGCACGCCCTGGACGACGCCGCCTGCCTCACCCTCCGCCGCCACGCCCCCGGCGATGATCGTGCCCTGCGCCACCGCATAGATCTGTCCGTCGGCGGCGTTGAGCGGCGTCATGATCAGCGTGCCGCCCAGAAGGCTCTTGGCGTCGCCGATGGCCGATACGGTCACGTCGATCTGGCTGCCTGCGCGCGCAAAGGCCGGCAATTCCGCCGTCACCAGCACCGCAGCGACGTTCTTGGGTCGAAACTGCTCGCCCGTGACATTGATGCCGAGACGCTCGAGGATGTTGGACATCAACTCCTCGGTGAAGGGGGAATTGCGCAACCCGTCACCCGTGCCGTTCAGCCCGACCACAAGGCCGTAGCCCAGCAGGTCATTGCCGCGCACCCCGTCGAATTCGACAAGGTCCTTGATGCGGATCGGACCGGCGACTGCGGGGGCAAGGGTCAGGCCCGCCAGCACCAGAACGGTCGCAAGCAGCCTTGCGAGGCGGTTCATGACAGGAAGGCCGCGAGGTTGAGCCGCGCCGTCCGGGCGGTGATCGTATAAAGCGCCTCGAGCTGGAACTGCACCCCCTCGAGCGCCGTGGCAGAGGCGAAGACATCCACGGAGACAAGATCGTTGCGGGCGATGGCAAGACCGGTTTTCTCCGCCCCGATGCGGCTTGCAGCCGCGTCGATGCGGGCCTCGGCGGTGCCCAGCCGCGCGCGCAGCCCGATCACGCCCTCCTGCCCCGCCAGCAGCCGTTCGCCGAGCGCCCCGGCCATGGCCCGGCGGTCTGCGCTGCTCAGGGAAAGACTTTCGTCGTCGACGAGCGCTGCCATGGCCGTGCTCTTGAGTTGGCTCCGGAGCGCCGCATCATCGGCCCGGATGCTCAGCGCAACGGTCTCTCCGGCGCCAAGCGACACGCCCGCGGCAGAGCCCCTGCCACCGCGATAGACCGCCGCCTCGAAGCCCCCCCCCGGCGCGTCGAAGAACGCATCAAGCGCCGTCTCGATCCCGGCACGGTCCGGTGCCCCCGCAAGCGCCGCGCGCAATCCGGTCAGAAGCGTCTCGGCCGAGGCCATCGGCGCGACATCCGAGCGGTCGCCCGAGAACAGCGCACGACCTGCCGCATCGACATTGAGCGCGCCGATCATCGCCGAGAGCGCGCCGCGTGCCTCTGCGACGAGAAGCGAAGTCGACCCGCCCCCGGCAGGCACGGCAAGGGCCACCTCGGCAAGGCGCTGTGCCTCGGTCTGAACGCGCTCGAGCGCGGTTTGCATGAGCGCGGCGTCCGTGGCCGCAAGCCGCGCCGCGCCGCTCTGCGCCTCGGCCAGGACAAGCGCGCGGTCGATATCGGCAAGCGGCGCGAGATGACCCGACAGGTGCCTTGCAAGATCGGCCGCCTGCCCGGTCGAGACCTCCTGCGTGAGCCGGTTCATCTCGCGTGTGAGCGAAACCGCCTGTCTGCGCAGAACGAACTCTTGTGCCAGATCGCCGATGGATTGCAGGGTCATGGTCAGATCCTCAAAAGGGTTTGCATCATGTCGTCAATTGTCTGGATCATGCGGGCATTGGCCGCGAAGGCCTGCTCGACCAGCAAGAGCCGTTGCATCTCGGCATCGCTGTCGACACCGCCTTCAAGCTCGATCAGGCGCAGCGACCCGGTCCGACCGGAGGTGAAGCTCAACTCCTCTTCGGTGGCGAGGCGGGTCTGCGCCATCCCGCTTTCGAGCTGAGCCATGTCGCCGGCAAGCGGGGGCGGCCCGGCCAGCGCCACGATCAGGGCCGTCAGATAAGGCGCCTCCGCAGGGGCGGCGGGCGTTGCGGCGTCGGGACCATCGCGCAGACGGAAGAGCGCGCCGCCTTGCTCGGGGTCGACCAGCGGAGTGACCGCGATGCGCCCCGCGAGGCCGGTGATCATGCCCGGATCGAGGCGCGCGCCGCCATCGGTGAAGAGGCCCAAAGCGGGTCGCGGGGTCAGCGCCTCGACCCGCTCGATGAGATCGCGCGCCACAGCATCGAGCGCGGCCCGGGCCTCTGGGCCAAGCCGGTCGCGATTGTCGAAAAGCGCGCTCAGGCGCCCACCAGCCAAGGGACCCTTGTCCGATGCCGCGATGTCGCGCCCATCAAGGCGCAACCCGGAGAGCTGACCGCCCTCCAGGCTCATCTCCGGGGTCACCCGTCGTGATGCGTCGAATTCGACAAGCGCCGCGCGCCCGTCAAGCAAAAGCGCGCCGCCCGTGGTCACAAGCGCCACCGACCCGTTGGCGCGGTCCAGTTGCCGGAGCGGCACAAGCGTGGCCAGCGCGTCGATCTCGCTTTGGCGGAGGTCCTCAAGCGTGGCGGTCTCCTGTCCCGTGACCTGCGCGGCGACGATGCGGGCATTGATCTGCTCGACCCGCAGCAGACCGGTGTTGAGACTGTCGACAGCCTGCGCGATCTCGGTATCGGCGCGGCTGCGCAGGCTGTCGATCCCGGCAGACGCGGTATTGAGGGCCACGGCCAGACCGTCCGCCTCGCGCAGGACAGCGGCAAGGCGCAGATCGTCCTCGGGGCGGGCCGTGGCCGTCACGAGAGCGGCCTCGAACCGGCCCAACCGGTCCGAAAGGCTGCCGGGCGTGTCTGCCGCCGGAATCGCACGTTCGAGGGCCGCCGCGAAGACCGCGCGCGCCTCGGCCCCGGCGGCGGCGCTGTCGGCCAGCCGCCGGTCACCCAGAAGCACCGGATCGAGACGGCGCGTGATCCCGGTGACGCGCACCCCGCCATCAAGCCGCGCCTCGACGCCAAGCTCGCGCGGGGCGTGGCCCGGCGTCAGCATGTTGGCGAGATTGCCCGCGATGACATCGGTCCTGCGGGCATTCGCCACGAGCCCGGTCAGGGCGCTTCCAAGGGCGGATGAAAGGCTCATGGTCCGGCTCCTTCAGGCGATCCGCGATCAACGGATGATATTGGTGGTTTCCTGCAACATCTCGTCGACGGTCTGCACCACGCGCGCATTCGAGGAATAGGCCCGCTGCGTCTGGATCATGTCGGTCAGTTCACGCGCCACGTCGGTGGCCGATTCCTGTCGGGCAAAGGCGACCATGTCACCGGTCGGCCCGTCGCCCGCATCCCACAGGAAGAAGCTGCCGCTGTCGATGGAGGGGCGGTATGTCTGCCGGTCGAGGGAAATCATGCCGTTGGGATTGGGCAGATCGACCAGCGGCACCTGGAAGATGGTCCGCGTCGCGCCGGTGTCGAAGGTGGCATGGACGAACCCGTTGGCATCGACTTCGACCGAAACCATGTTGCCCACGGGCGAGCCATCCTTGGAGATCGACAGGGGGGCAAAGCTGTCGGAGAGTTGCGTCAACCCGTCAGAGGTGCCGGGGCGACCGATCGTGATCTCCATCGGCCCCCCCTCGACCGAGACGAGCACGCGTCCGGTCGCGGGGTCATAGGGCCCGCCGCTCAGCGTCGTGACATCGAGCAAGGTGCCGCCGGCCGTCCGCGAATCGTCGAATTCGATCGTGTATTCGCCGATCACGGCCCCGTCCTGGGCGGAGTCGCGCAGCGTCATGGTCCAGAGATTGGATGTGCCCGTGGCGGGCACGGTCGGGGTGAAGGTGACGAGGACGGTTTCGGATCGTCCAAGGTTGTCGAAATACTCGATCGGGAGATCACGCGGCGCGGCGGCAGCCCCGGCTTCTGTCTCGGTCGCGGGCAGGTTGACGCCCAGGTTGATGCTTGTCGTCGGTTCGCCGACAAGCTGGTTGACGTTGATCTGCACCGGGACGAGGCCATCGCTGGTATCGCGTGGGAAAGCGGGCACCGTGCCGTTGGCATCGGCCGGCCAACCCAGAAGCGTCAGCCCCGACGCCGTGACAAGCCGCCCCTGCGCATCGGTTCGAAACGAGCCGGTCGTGGTCAGGAGCATTTGCGGACTGCCATTCGCCAACTCCAGTTCGCTCGAGAGCGCGACCGGCAGGAAGCCCCGTCCGCGCACGGCGAGATCCGTGGGGTTCGAGGTGGTGACGAGCGAGCCGCCCTGATCGACAAGCCGTTCGGTTGTGGCGCGCACACCGCCCGCCGTATAGGTGCCACCGTTGCCCGCAAGAACCAGCGAATCAAAGCTTGTCTCGACCCGGCGATAGCCGGCGGTCGAGGAATTGGCGATATTGTCGGAAATCGCCGCAAGACGCGAGGCATTGGCATTGAGCCCCGCGACACTTGCGTTCAGGGAAGAAGAAATCGTCATGGACACGCCTTTCAACTGGATCGTTCACCGTCTCCAGCCCAGTCATACGCGCTCCGGATTAACAGGCACCTAATGCCAGAACGCGTCAGGACACGGTCCTTCAGCCTGACCGCAGCACGATCACCTCCACCCGATTGTTCCGAGAATCCATCGGGTTGGCGATTATGGGCGCGCGGTCGGCATGGCCTGTAACCCGGCGCATCCGGGCAGGGCGCGTGCCCGCCTCCTCCAGCAGGAGGCGCATCCGGTTGGCGCGTGCGGCAGAAAGATCCCAAACCGGGTTATCGATCAGAATCACCGGGCGGGCACGGGTATGGGCGGCAATGGCCAGATCGTTGCGCACAAGCTCCAGAACCTCGGCGACAAGAGCGGCAATGTCACGCAAGAGGGCGGTGGGGTCCGGCCCTTCGCCCTGAAAGAGCGGCGCGCCATCGAGATCGGAAATCTCGATGATAAGCCCCTCATCGGTCACGCGCGTCACGATGTGGCGCAGGATATCCTCAGAGGCGAGGCTCTCGCCGCTGCGGCCACGAAACGCCTCCTGCACTTCGGCGAATGTCACCTCGTCGGCCTCTGCGCCTTCGCTGCTCACGCCCAGATCGCCCCGCGCCTGCCGGCTTTCGGTGCCGTGAAGGCTCGATGCCCCGGTGCCGCTCTGTGCAAGGTTCTGCTCTGAAAAGATCGAATCGCCGCCAAAGGCACCGCTGCCGCCGCCCGACACCCGGTTCACCGGCACGGTCGGGTTGAAATAGTCGGCAATGCCCTTGCGTTGTTTTTCGGTCGTCGCGCCCAACAGCCACATCAGCAGGAAAAACGCCATCATCGCGGTGACAAAATCGGCATAGGCCACTTTCCAGGCCCCGCCGTGATGTCCGCCGCCCGCGACGATCTTTTTCCGTTTGATGATGACCGGCGCGGCATTGCTGCGCGCATCCATTCTCACCACCTCTCTCACCCGTCGCAAGGCATAGCACGCGGGCGATTAAGGGGCCGTTAACACCTCAAGTTTTCACGATTTCACGCCAGGCTCGGCAGCCAGAGAACGATCATCGGAAAGGCCACCAGAAGCGCGATTGTCACCGCGTCGGCAATGAAGAAGGGCATGACGCCGCGGAACACGTCCTGCACGCTGATATCGGGCCGCACGCCCGCCACGACGAAACAGTTGAGGCCGATGGGCGGCGTGATCAGGCAAAACTCGGCCATCTTGACCACGAGGATGCCGAACCAGATCGCGCACATGGGTCCCGACATGCCGAATGTGCTGTCCGCCGCGGCCACGTTCACGCCGCCATTGAGCGCCATGACCGCCGGATAGACCACCGGCAGCGTCAAGAGCAGCATCCCGATCGCATCCATGAACATGCCCAGCACCGCATAGGCCAGCAGGATGCAGATCAGGATCAGCATCGGCGACATCGTCAGCGAGGTGATCCAGTCGGAAAAGGCATGGGGCAGATCAGCGAAGCCAAGAAAGCGCACATAGATGAGCACCCCCCAGATGATCGTGAAGATCATCACCGAGAGCTTCGCGGTTTCCAGCAGCGCATCCTTCAACTCGGGCCAGCGCATGCCACGGTAAAGCGCCATGAGAAACACCACGAACGCGCCGATTGCCCCGCCTTCGGTGGGCGTGCCCCAGGCATCGCCGCCGAACGGGTTGTAGACGAAGAAGATGATCGTCACGACGACGAACACGATGGGCAGGGCCGGGGGCAGCGACACGAACCGCTCGCGCCACGTAAAGCCGCCCACAGGCGGGCCGAAGCCCTTGATCGTCATGGCCATCCCGACGATGAGAAAGGCATAGACAAAGGCCGAGAACACGCCCGGAATGAAGCCCGCCAGCAAGAGCTTGCCCACGTCCTGCTCGACGATGATGGCATAGATCACCAGAAGCGCCGAGGGCGGGATGAGCGAGGCCAGCGTCCCCGCCGCCGCCACCACGCCCGCAGCAAAGCGCTTGTCATAGCCGATCTTGAGCATCTCGGGGATGGCGATGCGCGCGAAGACCGCCGCCGTCGCCACGCTCGCCCCCGACACGGCGGCAAACCCGGCGGTGGCGAAGACGGTCGAGACCGCAAGCCCCCCCGGCACCCAGGCGATCCAGCGTTTCGCCGCCTCGAAGAGCGCGCGCGTGAGCCCCGCGTAATAGGCCAGATAGCCGATCAGGATGAAGGTGGGAATGAGGCTCAGCGCCTGCGAACTCACCTTGGAATGGGGCACCTGCCCGGCGGTCTTGACCGCGACGGTCAGCGCCCAGAGGAATTCGTCGCCCGCATAGCCCTTCTTCGACCAGAAGATCCAGACAAGCCCGAGCATGCCCGCCAGCGCGGCCGCATAGGCCACGCGCATCCCCAGCACCACGACAATCAGCATGATGCCGGTGACCACCAGCCCGATATCAATGGGATCCATGCGGCCCGCCTCTCATTGCTCTCGCGCGCTGACATGCGCGGCCTCGCGGGCCGCCTGCGTCGCGGCGTCCTCGATCAACGGCACCGCCACAGGGCGCTCCGCCCCGGTGGCAAACGCACGCCCGAACCCCCAGACCTGTAATGCGAGCCGCAGCGACAGCACGGCAAAGGCGATCGGCGCGAGGATCTTCGCAGGCCAGATCGGCAGGCCGATATCTATGCTGCTGTCGCGGCTCCAGAGGGGCGCGTTCCAGTCGAAACTCCGGTCGAAATGCGCCCAGCTTCCCCAGACCATCAACACCATCAGCACCAGCACCGCCAGGGTCGTGATCAGCTCCACCAGCCACAGCACCCGCCCGCGCAACATCCCCACCACGATATCCATGCGGATATGGCCGCCGTCGCGCTGCGTATAGGCCACGCCCATGAAGGCGATGAGCGGCATGATCTGTTCGATCCAGTCCACGTAACCGCGCAGCGGCTGACCGAAGAAATTGCGCCCGCCGACCGAGACCACGGCCAGCACCATGAGCGAAAACACCGCGATCCCGCTCAGCAGGGCAAGAAACCGCTCGGCGCGGTAGAGCGCGCGGTCGGCACGGCTGAGCAGGCTGTCATCGGAAAAGACGGTTGCGGCACCGGCCATGCGCTGCCTCCTTCATCTGCACAGAAGAGAACGGCCCGCCGCCTTTGCGGCGACGGGCCGGACGGGTCAGGAGCCGCTCTTGAGATCCGCGAGCGTCTTGGTCGCGAAATCGTAAATCTCCTGCGCGGGCAGGCCGCGCGCGGCATTGTCCTTGATCCACGCATCGGCGGCAGGACCGGCGACCGTGCCGGAGAAGGTGTCGAGCGTCGCCTGATCGTAGGTGATCACCTCGATCCCCCGCTCCGACAGCGCCGGGCCCCAGGCGGCCATCGTCTCGTTCAGATAGTAGTCGACATAGTGATCGAGCGCCTCGACGATCGAGCCCAGAAGCGCCTCGCGATGCGCGTCAGACAGCGCATCGAGCGCATCGGTATTGGCCACCACCGGGCAGTTCACCGTGCCGGGATTGAGGTTCCCGGTCCACCATTTCGCGTTCTCGATGGTCGAGAAGGACATATGCGCGTGGGGCGCGAAGCTGACGGCCTTGACCACGCCGCTATCCATCGCCTGACGCACCTCGGTCGCCGACATCGAGGTGGGCACCGCGCCCACAGCCTCCATGGCCTTGCCGATGCCGCCAAGCGCACGCACGGTCAGGCCCTTGTAATCGTCGAGCGTGCGCGGCGCGTCGCCGGTGCCGACGAAATTGTATTGCGGCATGGGCGATGGCATCAGCGGCACCGCGTTCCAGCGCGCCAGATCGGCCTTCACGGCCGGATGCGCATAGAGCGCCTCGGAAAGCGCGCGTTCCTGTTCCAGCGTCTCGACCCCGAGGAACGGCAGTTCCAGCACGGTCAGCGAGGGGTTCTTGTCGGGGTGATAGCCCGCGCAGAACTGCGCCATCTCGAAGGCTCCGATGGAAATCCCGTCAAGGTTCTCGCGCTCGTTCGACAGGCCGCCATAGCTGATGTTCATGGTGAATTCGCCATTGGTCTTTTCGCTCACCAGCTCGGCCAGTTTCTCGACATGCTCGGTAAAGGCGCGGCGCTTGCCCCAGACCGAGACGTTCCATTCGGTCGCCATCGCCTCGCCGGCAAAGGCAAGGCTGATCGCCGCAACAGCGGTATAGCTGAGATATTTCTTCATGGTGTCTCCTCCCAGATGTCATCCATTCTTATGGGTGCCACCTTGGGGCATGTCGGCCATCCTGACTAGGAAGAAAACCGCACACCCCCCGGCAAACGCCCTGCGGATATCCGCAAGGTGACTACAGCAGCGCCCCCTTGTCCAGCCCCAGCTTGACGATCTTCTCGTTGAGCGTGCGCCGCCCGATGCCCAGCGCCTCGGCCACGGCCTCCATCCGGCCCTCATGCGCGGTGATCGCCTTGGCGATGAGGTCGCGCTCGAAGGCCGCCACGGCGGCGCGCAGCGTGTCGGGCACATCATCGGCCAGCGCATCGCGGCGCAGCGCCTGCACCATCGACCCGCCCCCGCGCCGCGCGCTCAGCACGCGGCGTTCGCAGACGCTGCGCAATTCGCGCACATTGCCGGGCCAGCCATGCGACAGAAGCGCGGCGCTGTCCTCGGGCGCGAGGTCCGGCGCGCGGGTCTCGTAGACGCGCGCGAACTCGTCCAGAAACCGCGCCACGAGAAGCATCACGTCATCGCGGCGCTGCCGGAGCGTCGGCAGAGCGATCACCGTGGTATTGAGCCGGTAGAGCAGATCGGCCCGCAACCGCCCCTCGCGCACCGCCTGCGCGGGCTCCTCGTTGGTCGCCGAAATCACCCGAAAGCGCAGCGGCACCGGTGCCTCGGCCCCGATGGGCAGCACCTGCTTGTCCTCGATCACCCGCAACAGCTTGGCTTGCACCGGCATCGGGCAGGAGCAGATTTCGTCAAGAAAGAGCGTGCCGCCATCCGCCCCCGCAAGGCGCCCCCGCGCCCCGCCCTCGGTGCCGAACATCTCGGCCTCGAACCCCTCGGGCGCAAGCGCGGCGCAATTGAGCGCGACAAACGGCCCCGCAGCATCCGCCCCCAGATCGTGCAGCGCCCGCGCCACAACCTCCTTGCCGGTGCCGGTCTCGCCCTGCACCATCACCGCCGCCCCGCTCTGCGACAGGTCGAGCACCTCGGCGCGCAGGGCAACGGTCTCGGGGGTCTGGCCCAACAGCACCCGGTCCAGCCCCGAAAGCTGCATCAGCCGCGATTTCAACCGCTCGGTCGTGCGCCGCATCGCGTGCTGATCGGCGGCATGATGCAGAATATTCAGCAAGCGGCGCGGCTCATAGGGTTTCTCGACAAAGCTGTAGGCCCCGCGCTGCATCGCATCCACCGCCATGGCAATGTCGCCATGTGCGGAAATCAGCACCAGCGGCGGCGAGAGGTCCCGGTCGAGAGTGTCCAGCAACTCCAGCCCCGACATGCCGGGCATCCGCACATCCGACAGGATCACGTCCGGCTGAAACGCCTCCAGCCGTCCGGCCAGCCGATCCGCGCGCGGCAGCGCCTCGACGCACCAGCCCGACGCCTCCAGCAGGTCGATCAGCGACAGGCGCATCGCGCGGTCATCCTCGACGATCAGGATGCGAGGGGGGTGGGGGATGCTCATGCCGCGCTCAGATCCTCATCCATCCCCTCTTGCGGGATCTCGATCCTGAACACGGCACCGCCTTCGGCAAGGTTATGGGCGCTCAACCTGCCGTGATGTGCCTTGACGATATTGGCGGAAATCGCAAGACCCAGCCCCATGCCGCGCCCGCTCTCGCGCGTCGTCACAAACGGCTCCTGCAACTCGTCAAGGCGCGCCTGCCCCAGACCGTGCCCGGTGTCGCGCACCTCGATCCAGCCCGTGCCATCGCGTTGCCCCAGCGTGATGTCGATCCGCCGCGCGGCCCGATCCTCCACCGCGTCGACGGCATTGCGCAGCACATTGGTCAGCACCTGTTCCAGCCGCAACTGATTGCCGCGCACCAAAACTTCCGTATCGGGCACGTCGAGCACGACCTCGGCCCCGACCCGCGCGATATTCGGCTCGACCAGCGCCAAGGCCGCCTGCACCGCCGTGCGCAGATCGACCGCCCCGAACTCGTCCCGGTCATTGCGGGCAAAGAACTTCAATTGCCGCGTGATCGCCTCCATCCGGTCGACGATGCCGGTGATCCTGGGGATGATCCGCGCCGCCGGTTGCCCGCCGATCTCGGCCGCCGTCAGGTGGTTGCGCATCGCCGCGATGGGCTGTCCCAATTCATGCGTGACCGACGCCGCCAATTGCCCGAGGGCGGCCAGTCGGCTCGCCCGCTCCAGCTCATCCTGTGTGCGCGCAAGCCGGCGCTCGGCGGTGCGGCGCTCCTCGATCTCGACCGCCAGCCGCTCGTTGGCCTCGCGCAGTTGCGCCTCTTCGGCCTCGGAGCGGCGCAGCGCCGCGCCCATGCGCCGCGTCCGGCGGATCTGTGCCACGAGAAACCCGGCACCGGTCAGGATCATGACCAGACCGGTCGAGAGCAGACTTCGGGTCAGTGCCGCGCTGTCATCGGCGAAATAGTGGAGCACCCAGCCATGCGGCGCGATCGGGGCAGTGAGATGGATACGCTCGGTCCCGTCTATCACCGCGCGCGCGCCGTCGCGCGGCTGCCAGTCGAGCGCCGCAAGCGGCTGGCCCGGAAACTGCCGGTCCTGCGCGATGCGGGCGCGCTGTTCGGGGCCAAGCGCGCGCAGACTGCGATAGCGCCAGCGCGGCTCTGACGACAGCATCACGACACCATCCCGATTGGCCAGCAACACCTGTTCGCCCGCCGCGCGCCACGTCTCTTCCAGCCCGGTGAGATCAAGCTTGATCGCGATCACCCCCAGAAGCCCGCCATCGGGCGCGCGCACCGGATCGGCAATGAAATAGCCCGGCAATCCGGTCGTCGCGCCGATGCCGTAGAAACGGCCCTGAGCGCCCGCGATTGCCGCCTGAAAATAGGGCCGAAAGCCGTAATCCTGCCCGACAAAGCTCTCGGGCGTGCCCACGTTGGAGGCGGCGATGGTCAGGCCGTCAGGCCGCATGAGATAAATCGCGTCGAGGCCTGCACGCGCGGCAAAGGCGGCCAGCCGCGCATCGAGCGCCGCCGCCGGCCCGCCCGTCGCCGTCTCGATCACCCGTGTGTCACGGGCCAGAACATAGCTGAGATGCGAGAACCGTTCGACCTCGGAAACAACCATGCTGCGGTAAAGCGACACCCGGCCCGCCGCCTTGGCCTCTTCCTCCGATCGAAAGAAGCCGAGTGAGACAAGAAACACGCCCAAGGCGACGCCAAGCGCCGCCATCAGCGCCAGCGTCCGCAGCGTCAGGCCCATCCAGCCCGGATCACCCGAACGCGCCCGGTCACGGACGCGCCGCCGCTTCGGTGCGCGCCTCGTCCGTGTCCTCGCCGGTCACGGGGGCACCCTCGATCACCTCCGCGTCGGGGATGTCCTCGCCCGCCTCGGTCTCGTCGTCCTCCGGCTCATCGACCGGCCCGATCAGAAGCGGCAGCATTTCCAGACCCGTGGGCGTGCTCACCACCCCGTCGGCAGGGGCGCGCCAGCTCAGCGTGTCGAAGGAATGACAGCTTTCGCAGACCGGCCGCCACGCGGCATGGACATGCTGGCAATTGTCGCAGCACCACTGCGGGCCGCGCGGCGCGCCAAGCGCGCGCGCCAGCCACCCCTTGACCACCGCATCGGACGATCCCTCGCCGCGCTCGATCGCGGCCATGATCGTCAACGACCGCGCATCCGGCCCCACCTCGGCCAGATTTCCAAGCGCGCGCCGCGCGGCGGGGAAATCCTCGGCGGCAAGGTTCAGTTCGGCCTCCAGAAGCCGCGTCTCGCGGTTGTCGGGATGCACCTTGAGCAGCTTGGCAAACCGCTTGAGCCGCGCGTGCGGTGTCTCGTCGGGCTCGATGGCGGCAAAGGCCGCCGCCAGATCGGGATGCGGCCGCATCAGCCAGGCCTTGTTGATCACCCGCACCGCCTTGGCCGGTTTGCCCGCCTCGATGTAGCTGCGTGCCGCCAGCACCGCCGCCGGGATGAGATCGGGCGAGAGGCGGTTGGCCTCGATTGCCGCCTCGCGCGCCTCGATGCTCTTGCCCTCGTCGAGCACGTCGCGCGCCTCCGAGAGCGCCAGCACCGCGTCGCGCCGCTTGTGCACATCGCGCGGCAGCGCGCCGTATTTCAGCTTGGCGCCAAGCGTGGCGCGCGCGCCTTTCCAGTCGCCCTTGTCGGCCTGAAGCTGCAACAGCGTATCCTGCACCTCGGAATGCCGGGGCTTGAGCGCAAAAGCGGTCTTGGCCAGCTTGAGCGCGGTGTCGGTGTCGCCCGCCTCGAGCTTTTGGCGAAGCAGGCCGCGCACCCCGACAAACCGGGTTTTCTGATTGGTGAGCAGCCGCTTGAACGCCGCTTCGGCGCGGGTCTTGTCGCCCGCCATCTCGGCCGCCTGCGCGGTGATCAGATCGGTGAGCGCGGGCTTGCGCAGGTATTTCTCGGCTTTCGACGCCTCGGCCATGGCGCGCGCGCCCTCACCCGAGGCCAGCGCCAGCATCCCCTCGCCCAGCGCGCGATAGCCCTTGTCCTGCCGGTTGCGGTCGAAATAGCGCGAAAGCGCCGTCTCGTCCCCGTTGATGAAGCGCAGCACCGCCACCAGCATCCCCGCGAGCTTCAGCAGAAGCCAGATCACCAGAATGAGGACCGTCAGCGCCATCACCGCCTTGATCGGCGTGAGGTTGATCTCCACCCCCGCCATGACGATGCGCACCCCGCCCTCCAGTTCCAGCAGGAAAGACGCACCGAACGTCACGGCCCCCACGAGGGCGATGAAAACGGCTACCTTAATGATCAACCAAAGCATGGCATACGCCCTTTCAACCTCAATTCATCGCTGCCGAGAGCGCCTCGGCGGCGGCGAGCGCATCGGCCCGGCTTTTGGCCTCGGCGGCCCAGTCGGCCATGGCCGCGCGCGCGCCCTGCGGCAGCGCCTCTATCTCGGCCAGTGCGTCGGAAATCCGGCCCTGCGACAGTGCGGATTCAGCGCGCGACAGCACCGCATCCGCGTCATCGCCCTCGCGCGGGGTGAGCGAGCGCACCCCCAGTTGCGAGCGCAAGAAGCCCGTGACCGAAGCGCCCTCACCCGCCTCGGCGCGGGCAGCGGCCAATGCGGCGCGGGCCGCTTCGGGAAAGCCCTCGACGAGCCTCGCGCGCGTCGGCGCACCGGTCTCGGCCAGGACCGTCAGCGGTTCGGGAACATCGGCACCGGTCTCACGCAGATCGGTCAGCGCGGGCGCGAATGCCTCGCCGGTGTCGAGCGCGGTCCTGATCCGGATGAGCGCGGCACGGCGCAGCGCAAACACGGCACTGTCGCGCGCGGCGGCCTCCTGTGCCTCGGCCTCGCCGCGCAGGGCGGCAATCTCGGCGCGCAGGGCTTCGATGGCATCCTGTTGCGACGCATCCTCGGCGCGCTGCGCGGCAAGCCGATCTTCAAACGCCGCGATTGCCTCATCCGAGGCACCGCCGGAGGGGGCCGCTGTCGCAGCAGGCCGTTGGGCCAGATCGGTGACCCGGTTCTCCAGATCGGCGATCTGTCCGGTCAGGCCGGTCAGCGTCTGGCTCAGCCCCTCCAACTCGCCACTCAGGTCGGGCGGGATGGCAAGGCCGGACATCTGCTTTTCAAGGTCCGCGATCCGCCCGGCCTGTGCGTCGATCCGTGCCGGATCCACGGTCGCCCCGCCCGGCACGCCCCAACCGGGCGGCAGAAGAGGCTGGAGATAGGGCGCGGCGAAGACGCCGATCCCGGCGGCGGCGATCCCGCCAAGAAGCATCGACCAGAACCCGCCTTGCCGCACCGTCACCTGTTCGGTGCGCACCACGGGGGCGGGGCGTTCGGGCGTGCCGGCCCCGGTCTCTTCCGCCGTCCCGGTGTCCTGTGCGATCATCTCCTCGTCGCGGGTCTCGACGGCCTCGGCCTCCGGTGCCGCCTCCGGCTGCAAAGTGGGCGTGTCAGGCGGCGCGCCCATCCCGGTGGTCTCCGTGTCGGGGGTGTCCGTCTCGGGGGCGGCGGTTTCCTCTGTCGTCCCCTCTTCGGTGTCCGGGGCAGGACCGTCCTGCACCCCCTCCGTCTCCGCCTTTGGCGGCTCCTC
Organism: Roseovarius sp. MBR-79; assembly: GCF_053628555.1. Lineage (NCBI taxonomy): Bacteria > Pseudomonadati > Pseudomonadota > Alphaproteobacteria > Rhodobacterales > Roseobacteraceae > Roseovarius > Roseovarius sp. MBR-79. The sequence continues at coordinate 70,737 of NZ_JBRJGP010000007.1, forward strand.
GCTGGACGCAACTGCGAGTGGCGCGTCGTCTTCGCGCGGGGCGTCACCGGTCACTGGTGCCTGAGACAGGTCCGTGTCCCCACTGGAAGCGGCTGTAAGGCCGTCCTCGGCGGCTATGGGCGCGTCGGTATTTTTCGAGCGGGTCGTCTTTTTTCTCGCCACGGCACGCCAACCTTTCGAATCTTGTTCGTCCAACCTGTCAAGCTGACCTTACTGTGCGCCACCTCTCCCCTCAACCCGCTTGGCGTGGCTCACCAGATCGTGCAGCGCGGCGCAGAGCGCGGCCATATCAGGGGTTTTCGCCACAATGAGCCGGGTTGCGGCCCCCTCGGGCACGGTATCGGCCACATTGCGGCTCATTGCCGCGACAAGAAGCGGCGCGCGGATCGTCCCGGCATCCGCAAAAAACAACAGCCCGTTGCGCGGCGACATCAGCGGCAGAATCACCGGTGCGTCGCCGTCAAGCACGCTGCGCGCCTCGGGCGAGAGCGGCCGCGCCTCCTGTGCGTAGACAACCACGTCTGCCGCGTCAGACCCCTGCGCGCGCAACGCCCCGGCGATATCAGCGGCGACGTGTTCCCCGCGCGGATGCAGGAACGGGCCGCGCGCGCCCTCACGCGCGATCAGGGCCAGAAGCGAGGCCGCGTCGCCCTCGGCCGCAATGGCCTCGAACCCGCGCGCGCGCGCCGTCTCTGCCGTCGCCTCGCCGACCGCATAGGCGCGCAGGTTGCGACCGGGGGTCAGGCGGCAGAAGCCTTCAACCCCGTTGCGCGAGGTAAAGATCAGCGTCTCGCGGCCCGTCATCGCGGGTAACTCTCCGCGATACGCGATCCGCATCAATGGCGAGACGACCATCCCCACCCCTGGCCACCTCGCGCGCAGGCGTTCGGCCATGCGGCTCGCCTCTGGCTCGGGCCGGGTGATGAGAAGCGTGGGCATCGGCGCTCGGCAGTTGTTGGACGGCTCACAAGGTGTTACCTGCCTCGCACCCATGAGGCAATGCCGGGCCATGATGCACCAGACACTGACCATCCTCGGGATCGAGAGCAGTTGCGACGATACCGCCGCTGCCGTGCTGCGCATGGGGGAGGATGGCCCCGCAATCCTGTCTTCGGTGGTGATGGGGCAAAACGCGCTTCACGCGGCCTTTGGCGGGGTGGTGCCCGAGATCGCCGCACGCGCCCATGCCGAGAAGGTGGACCTTGCCGTGCGCGCGGCCCTGACGCAGGCGGGCACAGCCCTTGCAGAGGTGGATGCGGTGGCGGTGACCGCCGGTCCGGGGCTGATCGGGGGCGTGCTCGCGGGGGTGATGTGCGCCAAGGGCATCGCGGCGGGCGCGGGCCTGCCGCTGATCGGGGTCAACCATCTGGCCGGTCACGCGCTCACGCCGCGCCTGACCGACGGCGTGGCCTATCCCTATCTCATGCTGCTGGTCTCGGGCGGGCATTGCCAGTTTCTGACCGTCGCGGGACCCGAGGATTTCACCCGCCTTGGCGGCACCATCGACGACGCCCCCGGCGAGGCCTTCGACAAGGTGGCGCGGCTTCTGGGCCTGCCGCAGCCGGGCGGGCCGGAAGTGGAGCGCGCGGCGCAGAGCGGTGACGCGGACCGGTTTCGCCTGCCGCGCCCGCTTCTGGACCGGGAAGGGTGCGATCTGTCGTTCTCGGGGCTGAAAACGGCGGTGCTGCGGGCGCGCGATGCGCTGGTGAGCGCGCAGGGCGGGATAACCCGGCAGGACCGGGCCGACCTCTGCGCCGGATTTCAGGCCGCGGTCTGCGATGTGCTGGCGGAAAAGACCCGCCGTGCGCTGGCCGCAACCGGCGCGCCGGTGCTGGCGGTCGCGGGCGGCGTGGCGGCCAATGGCGCGATCCGCGCGGCCCTGATGGCGGTGGCCGAGGCCGGGGGCGCGCGCTTTGTCGCGCCGCCTCTGGCGCTCTGCACCGATAACGCCGCGATGATCGCCTATGCGGGGGCCGAACTCTATCGCGCGGGCCGTCGCGACGACATGACCCTCGCCGCGCGCCCGCGCTGGCCGCTCGATGCGGCAAGCCCGGCGATGCTGGGCCACGGCAAGCGGGGGGCCAAGGCATGACGCTGATCTGTGGCGCGGGGGCGTTCGGCACGGCGCTGGCGATCACGCTGGCGCATAACGGGCCGGTGACGCTCTGGGCGCGGGATGGGGGTCACGCGGCCACCATGCAGGCGGCGCGGGAGAACGCGCGGCGACTGCCCGGCATCGCCCTGCCCGAGGGCGTGACGGTCATCTCGGGCGCTCTACCCGAGGGGGATGGCCCCTGCCTTCTGGCGATGCCGATGCAGACCCTCGCAGGGTTCCTGACCGCGCATCGCACGGCGCTCGCGCGCCCGCTGGTGGCCTGTTGCAAGGGCATGGATCTGACAACCGGCCTTGGCCCCACAGCCCTTGTTTCCCGCGCGGTGCCTGCGGCGATGCCCGCGATCCTGACCGGCCCGAGTTTCGCCGCCGACATCGCGCGCGGCCTGCCGACGGCGCTGACGCTTGCCTGCGCCGACGCGCAGACGGGCCGCGCGCTGCAAAGCGCCCTTACCACGCCGACGCTGCGGCTCTATCGCAGCACCGACACCATTGGCGCGGAACTGGGCGGCGCGCTGAAAAACGTCATCGCCATCGCCTGCGGCGCGGTCATGGGCGCAGGTCTGGGGGAGAGCGCGCGCGCGGCGCTGATGACGCGCGGCTTTGCCGAGATGAACCGGCTGGCGCAGGCGCTTGGCGCGCGGCCCGAGACGCTGGCGGGGCTGTCGGGCTTGGGCGATCTGGCGCTCACCTGCACCTCGGCGCTCTCGCGCAATTACCGCTACGGCGAGAGCCTTGGGCGGGGTGCCGCGTTCGATCCCGCGATTACCGTCGAGGGGGCCGCAACCGCGCGCGCCGCCCTTGCCCGCGCCCGCGCGCTTGGCCTCGACCTGCCGGTGACGACGGCGGTGGCGTCCCTGGTCGCAGGCGAATTGCGCGTGGCGCAGGCGATGGATATGCTGCTTTCCAGACCACTCAAGGAGGAATGATGCTGATTGCCCTGATCGCCCGCGACAAGCCCGGCGCGCTGCAAACCCGTCTCGACAACCGCGAGGCGCATCTGGCCTATCTGAAGGAGACCGGCGTGGTCTCTCAGGCCGGCCCCCTGCTGGATGAGGAGGGCGGCATGACCGGCTCGCTCATCGTGCTCGATGTGGCCGACATGGCCGCGGCGCGCGACTGGGCCGCAAATGACCCCTATGCCAGGGCGGGGCTCTTCGCGTCGGTCGATCTCATCGCGTGGAAAAAGGTCATCTGATGCGCTACTGGCTGTTCAAGTCAGAGCCCGCCACGTGGTCCTGGGCCGATCAGTTGGCCAAGGGGGCTGCTGGCGAGGAATGGGACGGCGTGCGCAACTATCAGGCGCGAAACTTCATGCGCGAGATGGCGGCGGGGGATCGCGGGTTTTTCTACCATTCCCAGAGCGAAAAGGCCGTGGTCGGCACGGTCGAGGTGATCGCCCCCGCCCATCCCGACAGCAAGGCGGGCGATCCGCGTTGGGAATGTGTGGACATCCGCGCGCTGGAGGCGGCGCAACGCCCGGTGACGCTGGACGAGATCAAGGCCGATCCTCGTCTGGCCGAGATGGTTCTGGTCAGGAATTCGCGCCTGTCGGTGCAACCGGTCACGCCCGAGGAATGGCGGATCGTCTGCGATCTGGCGGGGCTGACGCCATAGCAGAAACGGGGGGTATCCGCGCCATCGCCGACACCCCCCGCCACCCCACGTGCTCCCTACGCACCACACGTGTTCTCTCTGGAAGGCCCCGGCCATCCTGGCCCGAACACAGACACCATACCCCGGCCCGACCCGCGCGCCAAGCACGCACTGTGCTTGATTCGTCTCAAATCTTTCCGATCGCACCCGAGAGTCCGATGCACCATCATCCATGCGGATAACGCGGCTCAAGCGTTGTGGAGCAATGGTCCCTATCTTGTTCCGACAATTGAACCCGGCTCGCTGGACTTTTCCGTGTCACATGCCTAGCCATGCATCATGACAACCGACCGCCCGGTCCGCTTTCTCGACCGAACCTCACCGCCGCATATCGCAACGCTGATCCTGATGGCAGGGCTTTCGGCGCTGGCGATGAACATCTTTTTGCCCTCGCTGCCGGGGATGGTGGCGCATTTCGACACCGAATACCGGCTCATCCAGCTTTCGGTCGCGCTCTATCTGGCGGTCAATGCCGGGTTGCAACTGCTGATGGGTCCGATTTCGGACCGCTGGGGGCGGCGGCCGGTGGTGCTCTGGGGGGTGGGGCTGTTTCTTGTCGCCACGCTCGGTTGCATTTTCGCGCCCACTGTCACGGTCTTTCTGAGCTTTCGCATGATCCAGGCAAGCGTGGTGGTGGCGATGGTCCTTTCGCGCGCGATCGTGCGCGACATGGTGCCCCAGGACCGCGCCGCCTCGATGATCGGCTATGTGACCATGGGCATGGCGGTGGTGCCGATGATCGGCCCGGCCTTTGGCGGGCTGCTCGACGAGGCGTTTGGCTGGCAGGCGAATTTCTGGGCGCTCTTCGTGCTGGGTGGCGCGCTCTTCTGGCTGTGCTGGCGCGATCTGGGGGAGACGGCACCGCTCTCGGGACGCAGCCTTGTGCAACAGTTCCGCGAATACCCGGCGCTGCTCAGGTCGTGGCGCTTCTGGGGGTATGCGCTTGCGGCGGGGCTCAGTTCGGGGTCGTTCTTTGCCTATCTCGGCGGCGCGCCCTTCGTGGGTGATCAGGTTTTCGGGATGCCCCCTGCCCTTCTTGGCCTCTTCTTCGGTGCGCCCGCCATCGGCTACTTTCTGGGAAATTTTGCCTCGGGGCGGTTTTCCACACGGATCGGCGTCAACCGGATGGTGCTCTGGGGGGCGCTCTTCAACGCAGGCGGCATCGGCCTCAACCTGACGCTCTTTTACCTCGGATACGGCACCCCGCTCAGCTTCTTCGGGCTGATGACCTTCATGGGGCTTGGCAATGGCATGGTCATTCCCAATGCGACCGCCGGCGCGCTGTCGATCCGGCCGGATCTCGCGGGCACGGCTAGCGGCCTTTCGGGGGCGCTGATGATCGGGATCGGCGCGGCGCTCTCGGCATTGGCCGGACTGCTGCTGACCCCCGGCAGCGGCGCATTCCCGCTTTTGTGGCTGATGTTTCTCACCGGGCTGGCGGCGGTAGGGACGATCCTTCTGGTGATCCGGCGCGAACGGCGGTTGCGGATGGCGTGACCGGGCGCTCACGCGCGCTCACGTTCACAGCATCCGCTCTGGCCACGGACCCGGGCACACCCCACGTCCTGTGAACGGACCCCGCAACAGGAGCAAGACCATGTCCCGCCGCAAGACCGACCCGCGCTTTCCCCGCCCGCCCTGGCATCGCCGCCCGCTGCCCTTCCGCTTTACCGATTGGGCCGCGATCTGAACGCAAAGACCACAGCCCGCGCATTTCAGGCGTCCTCACGGCGTTTTGACTTTTGCACCCGCGCCGCGCACCCCTTATAAGGAAAAGGACTATCGGAGGGTAACACCATGATTGATCGCCGTTCCTTGATTGCCACCGGACTTGCGGCACTGGCCGCGCCCGCGCTGATCCCGGCCCGCGCCCACGCATTCACACTCGACCCCAAATTCGCGCCGCAGGATGTGCGCTTTGCCGGGGCCTACGGGCCCGGTCATCTGGTCGTCGTGCCGCGCGCGCATTTCCTCTATTTCGTCACCGCCCCCGGAGTGGCCCGCCGTTATGGCGTCGGTGTCGGGCGTGCGGGGTTGGAATTCACCGGCAACGCCACCATCGACGTCAAGAAAAAATGGCCCACCTGGCGGCCCACCAACGAGATGATCGAACGCGACCCGCGCGCCTATTCCAAGTTCATCGACAACGATTATGTGCAGCCCGGCGGCCCCGGCAACCCGCTCGGCTCGCGCGCGCTCTATCTCTTCCAGAACGGGCGCGACACCTATTACCGGATCCACGGCACGACCGAACCGCAATCCGTCGGGCGATCGGTCTCCAACGGCTGTATCCGGATGATCAACGAGCATGTGCAGGATCTCTATGAGCGTGTGCCCATCGGCACCGTTGTCACGGTTCTCTGACCTGTCACCGCTGCGCGCAATGCCCTCTTGCGTTTTGCGCGCGGTGGCCCCATATTGCCATCGCTAACGTTAAAGCTATCGACTCTCTGTCCTCCTACGGCTCAGTCACTCGATCTAACTTGACGGGCCGGGCTGCCGCACTGACGCGGGCAGCACATCTAGAGGAGTTCAGAGCAATGGCATCTGGCACTGTAAAATGGTTCAACACCACCAAAGGCTTCGGCTTTATCGCACCTGATGGCGGCGGCAAGGACGTTTTCGTCCACATCTCCGCAGTCGAGCGCGCTGGCCTCACCGGCCTCGCCGACAACCAGAAGGTGAACTTCGACATCGAAGCCGGTCGTGATGGCCGCCAGTCGGCAAGCAATCTCTCGCTCGCCTGAGCTTCGCCCCGACACGCCGGATGCGGGCCCCTTTCGGGGCCCGTTTCATTTGGCCGTCTCGATCAGCGCCGCCACATAGGGCCCCAGCCCCTCGACGATTCGGACCACGCCCTCCGCGTTGGGGTGGATACGGTCGGGCTGAAAATAGGCCTGCAACTCCGCCGGATCGCCCTCGCCCAGACCTTCGAAAAAATCCGGCGCATAAAGCGCGCCATGCGCCTCGGCCAGGTCAGGATAGATCGCATCGAACGCGGCCTTGTAATCCGCCCCGTAATTTCCCGGCGCCCGCAGTCCGACCAGCAGAACCCGCACATCCCGCGCCTCGGCCTCTTGCAGGATGGCCGCGAGATTACGGCGGCTTTCCGCCGGGTCGATCCCGCGCAAGAGGTCATTGCCGCCAAGCGCCACGATCATCGCGTCAACCTCCTCGCTCAGGCTCCAGGCGACCCGCGCCGCCCCGCCTGCCGTGGTGTCGCCCGACACGCCGCCATTGATCACCTCCGCCGCGATGCCGCGCGCCGCAAGCCAGCCGCGCAGTTGTGGCACAAACCCATCCTCCTGCGGCAGCCCGTAGCCCTGCGTGAGGCTGTCGCCAAGCGCCAGCACCGTCACCGGATCTTCGGCCAGCGCGGGGCTGACAAGGGTCAGAAAACATGCCACCACCTTGCCCAGCATCCGCGCGGCCCCATATGTCCGAAAACCATTGCAAAACAGGCGCAAACCCATGACCTCTCCCCTTTTGTCCCTCGACGGCGCGTGCCTTGCGCTCGAGGGCAATGCCGGTCTCATCGAGATACTTCACTCGATCACGCTCGATGTCCACAGCGGTGAGACGGTGGGCCTTGTCGGCCCCTCCGGTTCCGGCAAATCCTCGCTCTTGATGCTGATGGGCGGGCTGGAGCGCGCCACGGGGGGCACGGTGCGCGCCATGGGCCAGGACCTGGGCACCATGAACGAGGATGCGCTGGCGCGGCTCAGGCGCGCGCATGTGGGGGTGGTGTTCCAGTCCTTTCACCTTATCCCCACCATGACCGCGCTCGAGAACGTGGCCACGCCGCTGGAATTGGCCGGTCGCCCTGACGCCCGCACACGCGCGCTCGAAGAGCTTGACGCCGTGGGTCTCGCGGCGCGCGCGGGCCACTACCCCTCGCAGCTTTCGGGCGGTGAACAGCAACGCGTGGCGCTTGCCCGCGCGGCCGCCCCACGCCCCGCGCTCATCCTTGCCGACGAACCCACGGGCAATCTCGACAGCACCACCGGCGCGGCGATCATCGACCTGCTCTTTGGCTTGCGTGACCGGCACGGCGCGACGCTCGTGCTGGTCACGCATGATCCCGATCTTGCCGCGCGCTGCGACCGGGTGATCGCCCTGCGCGACGGGCGGCTCGAGACGGCGGCGGCGGCATGAGTCTGCGCATCGCGGCACGGCTCGCGCGGCGCGAATTGCGCGGCGGCCTCAAGGGCTTTCGCATCTTTCTGGGCTGCGTGATCCTGGGCGTCGCCGCCATCGCCGCCGTCGGCACGCTGCGCGAAAGCGTGCGCGCGGGGCTGGCCACCCAGGGGGCCGAACTTTTGGGCGGCGATGCCGAGCTTGAGATCACCTACCGCTTCGCCAACGAGACCGAGCGCGTCTGGATGGCGGAAAACGCCAGCCGCGTCTCGGAAATCGCCGACTTCCGGTCCATGGCGGTGACTGGTGAGGGGCAGCGCGAACTCACCCAGGTGAAGGCGGTGGATGCGGCCTATCCTCTCGTGGGCGCGGTCGGCCTGTCGCCCGACATGCCGCTGGCCACGGCGCTGGCGGGGGCGGGCGGCCTGCCCGGCGCGGTGATGGAGCCTGTGCTCGCCAACCGCCTCGGCATCGCCCCCGGTGACAGCTTCCGCCTTGGCGAGCAAGGCTTTCGCCTGATGGCGCTGATCACCCGTGAGCCTGACCCCTCGCGCGCGGGCTTTGGCCTCGGGCCGCGCACGATCGTGGCGCGCACGGCGCTTGACAGTTCGGGCCTCTTGGCCCCCGGCTCGCTTTTCACCTCGCGCTACCGGCTCGACCTGCCCGCTGCCGCCGATCTCGACGCGCTCGCCGCCCGCGCCGAGGCCGCGCTTGACGGCACCGGCGCGCGCTGGAACGACGCCCGCAACGCCAGCCCGCGCGTGGCCGAGTTCGTCACCCGGCTCGGGGCCTTCCTCGTGCTCGTGGGTCTTTCGGGGCTTGCGGTCGGCGGCGTCGGCATCTCGGCCGCCTTGCGCGCCTATCTGGCCACCAAGGTGCAGGTCATCGCCACGTTGCGCACGCTCGGCGCGGATCAGCGCACGATCTTTCTGACCTATTTCCTTCAGGTGGGCCTGCTTGCGCTTCTTGGCATCCTCGGCGGGCTCCTTCTCGGTGTGGGCCTGCCGGTGGCACTCGGGCCGCTCATCTCGGCGCGCCTGCCGGTGCCTGCGGTCTTTGCACCCTACCCCGCGCCGATGATCGAGGCCGCGCTCTACTCGGTGCTCTCGGTGCTGATCTTCACGCTCTGGCCGCTCGCCCGCGCGCGCGAGGTCCGCGCCGCCGCCCTGTACCGAGAGGCCGCAGGCGCGCGCCATGGCTGGCCGGGCTGGCCATGGGTCGGCGTGACGCTGGCGCTGCTTGCCCTGCTCATCGGCACGGCGGCGGCGTTTTCCGGCAATCTGCGGCTCACCCTTTGGACAGCGGGCGGCATCCTCGGCGCGCTCGCGGCCCTGAGCCTCGCCGCGCTCCTTGTGACCCGCGCCGCGCGCGCGTGGCGGCCGCGCCTCACCGGGCGGCCCGCGCTCGGCTGGGCGCTCGGTGCCATCGGCGGTCCCGGCAGCACGGCCGCGCCGGTCATGCTCTCGCTCGGCCTCGGCCTTTCGGTGCTGGCCGCCGTGGGACAGATCGACGGCAACCTGCGCCGCGCCATCGCGGGCGACCTGCCCGACCGCGCACCGTCCTTCTTCTTCGTCGATCTGCAACAGGACCAGATACCATGGTTTCTGGACCGCCTCGCCACCGACCCGGCGGTCAGCCGCGTCGACCACGCGCCGATGCTGCGCGGCTTCATCACCCGCATCAACGACCGCCCCGCCCGCGAGGTCGCCCCCGGCCATTGGGTGGTCGAGGGCGACCGCGCGGTAAGCTATGCAGGCGCGCTCCCCGCCCGCACCGAGATCACCGAAGGCACATGGTGGGGTGAGGGCTATGACGGCCCGCCGCAGATCAGCTTTGCCGCAGAGGAAGCGGCGGAAATGGGCCTGCGGCTTGGCGACGAGATCACCGTCAACATCCTCGGGCGCGATTTCACCGCGCCGATCACCTCGTTGCGCGAGGTGGATTTTTCCAGCGTCGGCATGGGGTTCGTCATGCTGATGAACCCCTCGGCACTGGCCGGCGCGCCGCATACCTTCATCGCCACCGTCTACGCCGACAGTGCCGAGGCCGAAGAGGCGATCCTGCGCGACGTGACCGACCGCCACCCCAACGTGACCGCCATCAGCGTGCGCGATGCGCTCCTGCGCGTGACCGACCTTCTGGCCAGCCTCGCCTCGGCCACCTCCTGGGGGGCGTCGGTCACGCTTCTGACCGGGTTTCTGGTGCTGATCGGGGCCGCCGCCGCCGATCAACGCGCCCGCAGCTACGAGGCCGCGATCCTCAAGGTCCTGGGGGCCACGCGCGCCCGCATCCTCTGGGGCCTCGCGCTGCGCGCGCTCATCCTGGGCGCGGCGGCGGGGCTTGTGGCGCTCGGTGCCGGAATCGGCGGGGGCTGGGCCGTCAGCCATTTCGTGATGGAGACACCCTTCACCGTGATCTGGCCCTCGGCGCTGGCCATCGTCGCGGGCGGCATCGCGGTGACGCTCCTTGCAGGGCTCGCCTATACCATCGGCCCGCTCGCCACCCGCCCCGCCCGCGTGCTGCGGGGCCGCGAATAGCCCATTCACTGTTCGCCAAATACTCCGGGGGTCCGGGGGTGGAACCCCCGGCCGTCCGGTCGGCACGCCGCGTTGAAATCGTCACGCCACGGTGGCACTGAGACCCCGACCCCGAAAGGAGAGGCCATGACCGATTCGCTACCCATCCCGCTTTCCCCGCCGCTCAGCCCCGCACAGCAGGTGGCCCTGGTCAATCTCGTGCGCCGCGCCGCGCGTGCCGAGATCCTGCCGCGCTTCCGCTCGATCACCCGCGCCGACGCCGCGATCAAATCCGGGCCGCATGACCTGGTGACCGAGGCCGACCACGCCGCCGAGGCGATGATCGCACGCGGGTTGCAACGGCTCTTCCCCCATGCGCTCATCATCGGCGAAGAGGCGGTGGCCGCGAAACCGGAGCTGCGCGACAAGGTTTCCGAGGCCGAGTTGGCGATCATCATCGACCCGGTGGACGGGACGTGGAATTTCGTCCATGGGCTACCGCTCTTCGGTGTGATCATCGCGGTGACGCGCTTTGGCCGCCCGGTGCTCGGCCTGCTCTACGATCCCATCGCCGATGACTGGATTCTCGCCGACGAGACGACACCCGCCCGTCTCGCCCCCGCCATCGGGGCCGAACGCCCCATCGCCACGGCCAGCACCGAAACCCTGGCCGAGATGCAAGGCTATGCCCATGTCTCGCTCATGCCCAAGGCGCAGCAGGAACGGCTTGTGCCCCTCATCCCCGCGCTTGCCCGGCTGACCGCGTTGCGCTGTTCGTGCCACGAATACCGGCTTCTGGCGCAAGGAGCGGTGGATTTCGTCATGTCGGGCCAGCTCAATCCGTGGGACCACGCGGCGGGGGTGCTGATCTGCCGTCAGGCGGGGGGCGTGGCGCGGATGCTCGACGGGCGCGACTACAGCACCGCGATCACCGACGGCATCCTGCTTGCCGCCGCAAATGACACCGCCTGGCAGCGCCTCGCCGCGCATTTCGCACCGATCACCGAAGGTCAGCCGACCCGGTAGGGCAGCACTCCGCGCTCATCCGGCGTGACCTGCAAACGGCGCTCCAGCGGCGGGACCGAGCGTTGATGACACTCGGCCCGCTCGCAGATGCGGCAGGAAATCCCGATGGGTTCAAACGCGCGGGCATTGCTCACGTCGAGATCGTCAGCATAGACCAGATCGCCCGCATGGCGCACCTCGCAGCCAAGCGCGATGGCAAAGCGCCGCACCGGTGCTCCGAAACTGCCCCCCGGTTTGCTGACATCGCGCGCCAGGCTGATATAGCGCACCCCGTCCGGCGTCTCGGCCAGTTGCCGCAGGAACCGCCCCGGCGTCTCGAACGCGCGGTGCACGTTCCACAGCGGGCACGCGCCGCCGAACCGCGCGAATTGCAGCCGTGTGGCGGAATGGCGCTTGGTGATCGTGCCCGCCTGATCGACCCGCACGAAAAAGAACGGAATACCCTTGGCACCGGGCCGTTGCAGCGTCGAGAGCCGGTGACAGACCTGCTCGATCGAGGCGCCGAAGCGCAGCGCCAGCACTTCCAGATCGTGCCGCACCTCCTGCGCCGTGGCCAGAAACGCGCCGTAAGGCATGAGGGCGGCCCCGGCGAAGTAGTTTGCCAGCCCGATCTTGGCGATGGCGCGCGCGGCCTCGGACTGGAACCGCGCAAGATCGAGCGTCGCCTCCAGAAGCGGGTCCTGCGTGAGAAGCGCCAGTTGCAACAGAAGCTGGAAACGCCGCGTCTCGGGGGCCGCGCGCACCGAGAGCGTGAGCGTGCCGCCGGCCCGGTCGAACTGGCGCAACACGGCCGTATCGGCCTCGGCCACACTGATGCCCATCTCGGAGAGCCGCCGGATCGCCAGCCCCTCCACCCCGCCGCGCGCAGCGCCCGCGGCAAAGCGTTCGGCGGCGTGATCCACCGCGTCGATATAGTTGTCGCAATAGTGAAAGAAGTCGCGCACCTCGTCCCAGGGGCTCGACTGGCTGCGCGCATCCTCGCGCCCCAGGGCCTCATCAAGGCTCGCCAGCCGTTCATGCGTCTGGCGATAGGCGCTGTGAAGATCAAGAAAGGCGCGCGCCAGTGCAGGCGCATTCGACGCCGCCAGCCGCAGATCGGCCAGAGGCGGTGGATCGTCGCCAAAGACCGGATCGGCCAGCGCCTCGCGCATGTCCGAGACAAGCCGCTCGGCATCGCCGGTGGAAAGTTCGGTCACGTCGAAGCCGAATTCCTGCGCCAGCGCCAGCACCACGGTGGTGCTGACGGGCCGGTTGTTGTTCTCCATCTGGTTGAGATAGGGCAGAGACACGCCCAGCTTGGCCGCGAAATCCTTTTGCGTGAGCCCAAGCCGCTGCCGCGTCTCGCGCAGCTTGGCCCCGGCATAGAGTTTGCGCGTGGCCATGCGGGGCCTCCTGTTTGCAAATTCTTCTTCTGGAAGGATACATTTGCAAACCCTTGCGGGCAAGAGATTTGCCAAGGCCGCGAAGAAACCCGACCGGATTGCAAAATGAAAATCATGTCGGGATAATCTGTGTGCCCATTGAGATTATGGACGAAATTTCACAATCAAACCCCGATCCGTGGCCCCAAGCACCACAGCGGTTCGCGCGAGCGGCGCAGCTCATAGAGGTCTGTCGTCGACGTTTCGCCGTCAAACCGCGCCACCAGCCGCCCGTCCAGCCGTTCGAACAGCCAGCATTGCGGCTCGGGGCGATTTTCGTAGACGAAACAGATGCGCCCTGCCTCCTCGTACCAGGAGCCCTCGATGCACTCGCCATCCAGAAAGGACCAGCGCACCCGGCGATTGTCGAGATATTCCTCCGCCCCGTATGGCTCCGCCCCGTCCGCGCCGTAATAAAAGGTCTGCCCCTGTGTCAGCGCGTCAAACGCCTCGGCCCCCATCTCTGCAAGGGCGGGCGCGGCAAGGCCAGACGCGGCCAGAAGGGCAAGGGATATCAGGCGCATGGCCTTACCCTGCCAGATCGTGCAGCCCCTCGCCAGAGGATTCGCGCCAGCGCGCCGCGCGCCGGTCCATCACCCGCCGCCAGACGGGCGGCACCAGCGCCAGCACCGCCATCACCGGCAGGGAATGGGGCAGCACAGGCATGATCTCGGGCCGCAGTTGCAGCGCCGGATAGGGACGCTGCGGCGTCACATGATGATCCGAGTGGCGCGACGCGTTGAGCGTCATCGCAGAGGAATACCACTGCCGCGCGTTCCACGAATGCGCGGGCCCCACCGGCTCATACCGCCCGTCATCGCGCGCCGCGCGGCTGAGGCCGTAATGCTGCACATAATCCGACAGCAGGATCTGCACCTGCGCATATCCGGCGATAAATCCAAGCGCGCCAAGCCCTTGCCACCCCCAAAGCGCCGCCGCCCCCGCCACCATCGCCGCTGCCCCGCCGAGATAGAGCGCATAGGGATGCCGCAGCCCCGTGCCGCCATGCCGCCGCGTCTCGGCCCGGAGCCCGGCGCGGAACGCCCCCGGCCAGGCGCGCAAGGCATAGCGGTAAAACCCCTCGCCGCGCCGCGCGCTGCTTGGATCGGCGGGCGTGGCGACATGGGTGTGATGGACATGAAGATGCGCGCTCGCGTGGTGACCGAAAAGCAGCGAGGTATAGATCAGCCGCCCCAACCGCCGCTTGCCCCGGGCACCGCGATGAATGAGCTCATGCGCCACGGGATGCGCGATCTGCCCCGCCACCAGCCCCGCCGCGATGCCCAGCATGAGCCGTTCGACCGGGCTCAGCCCCGTCGCCCCTGCCACCCCGGCCAACGCCAGCCCCAACACGATGAAATGCCCCAGCCCGAGGGCCACCAGAAGCGGGTCGGCGGCGGGAAACTCCGCCTCGGGATCGGGGTTGCCCGCCGCCCGCGCAACCAGCCGGTCAAGCCAGAACACCAGCACCGTCATATAACCGACCGCCAGCGCCCCCCAGAGCCCACCGAAAAGCGCGGCAAGCACGGTCAGCACCAGCGGCAGACTTGTGGCAAAGGCAAACAGGCGCATACGTAAGGCTCACTTGTCAGGGCGGTCTGGCCTGCTATGGTATACCAGAAGCCATGGCGGTTCCATGACGCAATCGGTCAGTCCTCGCGGCATCCGTCGCCGCGAAACGCATCCAGCGCGGCAAATGTCGCTTTTGATCCGCCTGACCGGCGCGCCTCGTTCTATGACTTCGGACAACACAGGCAGGGAGACACCGCATGGCACTCGACGAACGCAAGGGCGTGTGGAAATCGGGCAAGGGCAAGGGGCGGCATACGCCCAAGGGGCGCCAGCTTGACGACAGGGCCTGGGACGAGGTGCGTGCGCTTCTGGGCGACGGCCCTCATCGGCGTGATCTGCTGATCGAATATCTCCATCTTGTCCAGGACCGGTTCGGCCATATTTCGGCGGCGCATCTGCGCGCGCTGGCCGAGGAATTGCGCCTCAGTCAGGCCGAAGTCTACGAGGTGGCGACGTTCTACGCCCATTTCGATGTGGTCAAGGAAGGCGAGACGCCGCCCCCCGCGCTGACCATCCGGGTCTGCGATTCGCTCTCGTGCGAGTTGGCGGGCGCGCAGGCGCTCAAGGCGGCGCTGGAAGACGGGATGGACCCGGCCAAGGTGCGCGTGCTGCGCGCGCCCTGCATGGGCCGCTGCGATACCGCACCGGTGCTGGAACTGGGCCACAACCATATCGACCATGCCACGCCGGCAAAGGTGCGCGCCGCCATCGAGGCGGGCGAGACCCACGCACATATTCCAGAATATCAAATGCTTGTGGACTATACCTCAAGCGGTGGCTACGACACGCTGCGCGCCCTGCGGCAGGGCGGCGATTTCGAGACGGTGCAACAGACCCTGCTTGATGCGGGGCTGCGCGGGCTTGGCGGCGCGGGCTTTCCCTCGGGGCGCAAATGGGGCTTCGTGCGGGCCGAGCCGGGGCCGCGCTATCTGGCCGTCAATGGCGACGAAGGCGAGCCGGGCACGTTCAAGGATCGCTTTTACCTTGAGCGGCAACCCCATGTTTTCCTTGAGGGAATGCTCATCGCCGCCTGGGCCGTCGAAGCCGAACGCTGCTTTATCTACATGCGCGACGAATACCCTGCCGTTCTGGAGATTTTGCGACGTGAAATCAAGTCTCTGGAAGACGAAGCTATTGTAGCCGAGGGATATATCGAGCTTCGCCGCGGGGCCGGTGCCTATATCTGCGGCGAGGAATCGGCGATGATCGAATCGATCGAGGGCAAGCGCGGATTGCCGCGCCACCGTCCGCCCTTCGTCGCTCAGGTCGGCATCTTCAACCGCCCCACGCTCGTCAACAATGTGGAAACGCTCTACTGGGTCACGCGCGTTCTGCGCGAGGGGCCGGAAATCCTGAACACGGTCGAGAAGAACGGGCGCAAGGGTCTGCGCTCCTATTCCGTCTCGGGGCGGGTGAAGACTCCCGGCGTGCACCTGCTGCCTGCCGGCTCGACAATAACCGACATCATCGACGCGGCGGGCGGAATGCCCGATGGCCACACGTTCAAAGCCTATCAGCCGGGCGGCCCCTCTTCGGGCCTTCTGCCCGCCTCGATGGCCGACATTCCGCTCGATTTCGACACGTTGCAGCCGCATGGCTCTTTCATCGGTTCGGCGGCGGTCGTGGTGCTCTCGGATCACGACAGCGCCCGCGATGCGGCGCTCAACATGCTGCGGTTTTTCGAGGATGAAAGCTGCGGACAATGCACGCCCTGCCGTGTCGGCTGCGAGAAGGCGGTGAAACTCATGCAGGCCGAGCACTGGGACCAGCCGCTTCTGGAGGAGCTGTGCCAGGCCATGGCCGACGCCTCGATCTGCGGGCTGGGACAGGCCGCCCCCAACCCGATCCGCCTGACCATGCGCCATTTCGCGGGGGAGATCTGAACCGCGCGCATCTTCCATCCGCCGCCGATCCACAGTAGGGATCGAACCATCGGCAGGGAGGTCGCATGGCGTTTTTCTCGAAGCTCAAGGAACGGCTGTTCAAATCCTCATCCAAAATCGACGAAGGACTTGAGGCGATCGTCGAAGAGGCGGCGGACCCCGCCCCCGGGGATGATACCCCGACCGCGCCGGAACCCCCCGCCCCCGCGCGCCCCGGCCTTCTGGGGCGTCTGGTCGGACGCGACCGGCCCGAGGCCCCGCGCCGCGTGCTCGACGATGCCATGCTCGAGAGCCTCGAAGACCTGCTGATCGGGGCCGATATGGGCGTGGAAACCGCGCAGCGCGTGATCGCCAACCTCGCCGAGGGGCGCATGGGCAAACGGCTTTCGACGCGCGAGATCAAGGAATTGCTGGCGGCCGAGATCGCCCGCATCATGGCCCCCGTGGCGCGGCCCATGCCGCTTTACCCCTCACGCCCGCAGGTCGTGCTGGTGGTGGGCGTCAACGGCTCGGGCAAGACCACGACCATCGGCAAGCTCGCCAGCCAGTTCAAGGCCGCCGGCAAATCGGTGGTGATCGCGGCCGGTGACACGTTCCGCGCCGCCGCCGTCGAACAGTTGCAGGTCTGGGGAGAGCGTGCCGGTGTCCCCGTGCTGACCGCGCCCGAGGGATCGGACCCGGCGAGCCTTGCCTTTGACGCGATGACCAAAGCAGAGGCCGAGGGCGCGGACCTTCTGATGATCGACACGGCGGGGCGCTTGCAGAACCGTGCCGACCTGATGGAGGAACTGGCCAAGATCGTCCGCGTGATCCGCAAGAAGGACCCGCAGGCACCGCACAACACGCTGCTGGTGCTCGACGCCACCACCGGTCAAAACGCGCTGTCCCAAGTCGAGATCTTCCAGAAACTCGCCGACGTCACGGGCCTTGTCATGACCAAGCTCGACGGCACCGCGCGCGGCGGCGTGCTCGTGGCGCTCGCGGACCGGTTCGGCCTGCCCATCCATGCCATCGGCGTGGGCGAGCAGATCGACGATCTGGCCCCCTTCGACCCGCAAGAATTCGCCGCCGCCCTGACCGGCCTTGACAAAGAATGACATCCGCCCCCGTTTCTTCTGGCCAGAAATATCCCGGGGGGTTTGGGGGGCTGGCCCCCCATCTTACCCAGCGGTTTGGGGGGCTGGCCCCCCATTTCGACATACGCTCCGGGGGCCTCGCCATCCAATGAGCGCCTGGCTGATCTCGCTCGAAGGCACCGAAGCGGGGCGCACGCTCGCCACAGCGCTGGCGCTTCTCGCGGCCCTGCTCCACGCCATCTTCGGCGCGCTGCAAAAGGGGCGGCACGATCCGTGGCTCAGCCGCGGCGCGATCGATGCCAGCTATTGCCTCATGGCCGCGCCTTTCGCGCTCTTTGTCGTGCCCTGGCCCGAGCCGCATATGTGGCCGATCTTCGCGGGTGCCGTGCTGATCCATATCGGCTACAAGGTGCTTCAGGCCATGGCCTATTCGCGCGGGGCCTATACGGTGGTCTATCCGGTGGTGCGCGGCACCGGGCCGCTCTTTACCGTGATCGGGGCATGGCTCATCTTCGGCGAGCGGTTCACACCCGTGCAATGGGGCGGCGTCGCGGTGCTGCTCTGCGGCATCTATGGCCTCGCCCTCTACAACCTGCGCCATTACGTGCTGCAACGCGAGACCATGCCGCTTGCGCTTGGCCTTGCCGTGGCCACCGGCATCTTTGTCGCGCTCTATACCACCTATGACGCCTATGGCATCCGTGCGAGCGCCGATCCGTTCACGTTTCTGGCATGGTTCTTCATGCTCGACGGGCTGTCGATCCTGCCCATCGCCTATGCCCGCTGGCGCGCCATGGCGGCGCGCCCCGCGCTCGGGCCGCTGATGGCGCGCGGCGTGACGGGGGGTGTGGTGGCGTTCTTCTCGTTTGGCTCGATCATGCTGGCCACGCGGCTCGACAAGGTGGGACAAGCCGCCGTGCTGCGCGAGACCTCGACCGTCTTTGCCGCGCTCATCGGCTGGCTGGTGCTGAAGGAAACCGTGGGGCCGCGCCGCATCGCCCTTATGGGCTTGATCGCGGCGGGCGCGGTGATAGTTGAGTTTGGTGGCTGAGAAAGGACATCGCATGACCGAGACCCCTGCCCCGAAATGGGCGAAACCGGCGCTGGAATTCGGCCCGATCCTCGGCTTTTTCGCGGCCTACCTCTGGCTCAAGGATCGCACGTTCGAAATCGCGGGGACCGAATATGCCGGGTTCATCGTCGTCACCGCGGGGTTCATCCCGGTGTTTCTGCTGGCAATGGGGCTGCTGTGGCGGTTGACCGGACATCTGAGCCGGATGCAGGTGGTCACGGCGGTTCTGATCGTGGTCTTTGGCGGGCTGTCGGTGTGGTTCAACGATCCACGCTTCTTCAAGATGAAACCGACGCTGATTTACCTCTTGTTCGGCGGGGTGCTGGGAATCGGCCTTTTGCGCGGGCAATCCTGGCTTCAGGTGGTGATGGAGGGTGTGATGCCCCTCACCGACCGGGGCTGGATGATCCTCACGCGGCGATTGATGCTGTTCTTCTTCGCGCTCGCGGTGCTCAACGAGGCGATCTGGCGCACGCAGACCGAGGAAATCTGGGTTTATTTCAAGACCTTCGGCCTGACGGCGGCGATTTTTGTCTTCTTCATGACCCAAGGCCGTCTGTTCCGGGACCACGCCCCGCCCGAGGATGCAGCCAAGGACTAGAAATAGCCCTTGCGCGCGCCTGCTAGTCCCGCACTGCCCCGTCGCCCGTCACCAGATATTTGAAGCTGGTCAGTTGCTCGGCCCCCACGGGCCCGCGCGCGTGCATCTTGCCGGTGGCAATGCCGATTTCCGCGCCCATCCCGAACTCGCCGCCATCGGCGAATTGCGTCGAGGCATTGTGCATCAGGATCGCGCTGTCGAGTCGGGCAAAGAAGCCCGCCACCGCCGCCGCGTCTTCGGTCACGATGCAATCGGTGTGGTTCGAGCCATAGCGCCGGATATGGGCAATGGCGGCGTCAAGATCATCGACCACCCGCGCCGCGATGATGCTGTCGAGATATTCGCGCCCCCAATCCTCGTCGCTGGCGGGCGTCACGCCGGGGACGGATTGCAGCACCGCATCGCCGCGCACCTCCACGCCCGCGTCGATCAGCGCGCGGATGACGCCCTGCCCGATGGTATCTGCAATGTCGCGGTGGATGAGCAGGCACTCGGCGGCCCCGCAAATCCCCGTACGCCGGGTCTTGGCGTTGAGCACCACCTTCAGCGCCTTTTCCGGGTCCGCCTCGGCGTCGAGATAGATATGCACGATGCCCTCGAGATGGGCAAAGACCGGCACCCGCGCCTCGCGCTGCACGAGGCCCACAAGGCCCTTGCCGCCGCGCGGCACGATCACGTCGATATGGTCGGTCATGCCCAGCATGAGCCCGACCGCCGCGCGGTCGGTCACCGGCACGCGCTGAATGGCATCCTCGGGCAGGCCGGCGGCGCTCAGCCCCTCGACAAGGCAGGCATGGATCGCGGCGGAGGAGTGAAAGCTCTCTGACCCGCCGCGCAGGATCACCGCGTTGCCCGCCTTGAGACAGAGCGCGCCCGCATCGGCGGTGACATTGGGACGGCTTTCATAGATCACGCCGATCACGCCCAAAGGCGTGCGCACCCGGCGGATATGCAGGCCATTGGGCCGGTCCCATTCGGCGATGACCTGCCCCACGGGATCGTCCTGCGCCGCCACCGCGCGCAGCCCCTCGACCACGCCCCAGAGCCGCTTTTCGTCAAGCGCCAGCCGGTCGAGCATGGCGGGCGTCAGCCCCTTGTCGCGCCCCGCCGCCATGTCCTGCGCATTGGCCGCAAGGATGTCGTCACGCCGCATCCAGACGCAATCGGCGGCGGCCTCGAGCGCGGCCTGCTTGGCCTCGGGCGTCGCTGTCGCCAGTTCCGTCGCTGCAACGCGGGCGCGCGCGCCGATTTCGGCCATGACGGCGGGAATGTCGGTAAGATCCTTCATCGGCTTGGCCTTCCGCTGCTGAGGTCCCCTTATACCGCAGCCCCGCACCCGCCCGCAACGCCCCGCTTGCGTTCGGGATCGGGACTTGGCCTTCCGGCTGCACAGGGGCGTGCCGGGTCGGGAGAGCGCGGGGGTAATGATTGCCTTGAGCGGATATTGGGGGAGCCGCGCGAGGGCCCGACCGCAGGTGGGCGCTGCAACGGTTTTGGTGAGCGCTTTATGGTGCCAAATACTTGAACAATTGCGCGGGTGTGCCTCGTTGCAAAAGCGCCCGCCCGGGGGTCGGGCGCTCGCGCGGCGGCGTGCAAGCACGCCTTGATTCCGCGCGGGGGACAGGAGGCGACCGTCCCCTCAAGGCCAAAAACCGCCCCTCAACCCACCGCCGATTGCAGATCGAAGATCGGCAAGAGGATCGCCAGCACGATCACCAGCACCATCGCCCCCACCACCAGCATCAGGAGCGGGTCGATGAGCGCCGAGACGCGCTTGCGCTCGTTGGTGAGCCACGACTCCACCAGCACCGCCGCGCGTTCGGTCATCCGTCCCAGCCGCGCCGATTGTTCGCCCGCGGCAATGAGTTGGCGGCAAACGGGCGGCACAAGGCTCATCCGCGCAAGGCCCTGGCTCAGGCTTTCGCCGCGCCGCACCGCCTCGGCCAGGTCCTCGGCCTCGGCGCGAAAGCGGCGGATCACCAGAACCTCGCCCGCCGAGGCGGCGGCATCCACCACCGCCTGACGGCTGGAAATGACCAACGCCAGCGTGCGCAGGTATTGCGCCGCCGCCGACAGCCGCATGAGCCGCCCCACCACCGGCAGGCGCAGCGCCACCCCGTGCCAGCGGTCGCGGATCGCAGGCACGCGCAGCGCGAAAACGATGCCAAGGACCAGCCCCGCCGTCCCAAAGCCAAGCGCAAGCGCATTGGCCTGGACGAAATCGCTGATCCCCATGACGAATTGCGTGAGCGGCGGCAGCGGGCGCCCCGTGACGGCGAACATGGCGGCAATCTCGGGCGCGACATTCACCATCAGGACCCCCGCCACCAGAAGCGAGACCGCCGCGACAAAGGCCGGGTAAATCAGCGCCGTGGCCAGTTGCGCGCGGTCCGCGCCCACCGATTCGAGATAATCGGCCAGCCCCTCGAACACGGCGGCCACATCGCCCGATCCTTCGCCCGCGCGCACCGCCGCGATGTAGAAGCGCGGAAACCCCGCCCCGGCGATCTCGAGCGCGGTCGAGAGCGGCTGGCCGTCCATCAACGCGGCCTTGGCCTCGGCCGCCGCCGCCTCGATCACGGGGGCGGTGCCCGAGGCGCGGATCGTCTCGAGCGCGGTTTCGGCGGTCAGGTCCGACGACAAAAGCACCGCCATCTGGCGGGTAAAGACCGCGCGCATATCAGCATTGAGCCGGGTGCGGCGTCCAAACGCTGGACGGCGGGCGCGCGCCCCCTTGGCGGTGATCGCCTCGGCGAAAAGGCCCTGACCGCGCAGGAGATCGGCGGCCTGCGCCTCGCTCTCGGCCACCAGCGTGCCACGTTTGCGCGCGCCCGTCGCGGTGAAGGCGGTATAGGCAAAGGCCCTCACAGGGCGTCACCCACCACCCGGAGCGCCTCGGCCAGACTGGTCCTGCCCGCCGCGACCTGATGCAGCGCCTGCCCGAAAAGCGTCTGCTCGGGCGGCAGCGCCACGCGTTTCATCTCGGTCTCGGATTGACCGGCGTCGATGGCCGCGCGCAACTCCTCGGACACTTCGAGGATCTCGAACACGCCGACGCGGCCCGCATAGCCGGTGCCGTTGCAGGTGTCGCAGCCCCGCGCGGTATAATGCCGCTCGGGCACGGGCAGACCGGCGGCGGTGAAGTGGCGGGCGGCCTCGGGGTCGGGTGCCGCGCTCTGGCGGCACTCCAGACAGAGCTTGCGCAAGAGGCGCTGCGCGATCACCCCGCGCAACGTCGCGGCAATCAGGAAATCGTCCAGTCCCAGATCGCGCAGCCGCACCACCGCGCCGACCGAACCATTGGCGTGGAGCGAGGAAAACACCAGATGCCCGGTGAGCGAGGCCTGCGCGGCGATGCTCGCCGTCTCCTTGTCGCGGATCTCGCCCACGAGGATGATGTCGGGGTCCTGCCGCAGCGCCGCGCGCAAACCGGCGGCGAAGGTCATGCCGATCTCGGAATTGATCTGGGTCTGGCTGATCCCCGGCAGATCATATTCGATCGGGTCCTCGGCGGTGAGGATGTTGCGCACCTCGTCATTGGCCAGTTGCAAGAGCGAATAGAGCGTCGTCGTCTTGCCCGAGCCGGTCGGCCCGGTGGCAAGAATGATGCCGTTGGGTCGCTCGGCCATGCGTGTCAGGATCGCCTCCTGATCGGGGCGCAGGCCAAGCTGCTCCAGCGGCATGAGGCCAGCGGAGCGATCCAGCAGCCGCATCACCACCCGCTCGCCATAGTTTCCCGGCAGGGTAGAGATGCGCACATCAATGGCCCGCCCGCCAAGGCGCAGCGCGATATGCCCGTCCTGCGGCAGGCGGGTTTCGGAAATATCCAGCCCCGCCATGACCTTGAGCCGCGACACCACGCGCCGCACCGGCACGTCGCGCCGGTCGAGCACGGTCTGGAGCATCCCGTCCACCCGCATCCGAGCGCGCAGGCCCGCCTCGTGCGGCTCGACATGCAGATCGGACGCACTGGCGCGCACCGCGCGGCGCAAAAGCTGGTTCACAAGCTGGATGACCGGGGCCTCCTCGTCGGCCTCCAGAAGGTCGCGCGGCCCCTGTCCGCCCGTGCCCTCCTCCAGATCGAAGGCCAGCCCGTCCTCGCCCGCCTCGGTGCCGTCGTCGCGGTAGAGCGCGGCAAGGCGCGTCTCGAACGCCTCGGCACCGAGCCTTTCCAGGCCGAGCGCGCCCCCGGCGCGACGCCGCGCCTCGCGGAGCCCGAGCGCGCCCGCCTCCGGTCCGGCCACGAGCCGCCCGCCCTCGATCAGCACCTGCATGTCTCGGGCCAGCGCAAAGGGCAAGGGCGGCGCGGTCATGCCTAGCGATCCGCGAAGGTGAGCCGCGAGGGCAAGGGCGGCAGCCGCCGCGCCCGCGCCGCCGGGTCGATGAAATTTGCATCGAACGGCTGGTTGAGGTTGACCCCGTCGAACGGCAAGAGCTGGTCGGGCTGTTGCGGCCAGGTGCCGTCATCGGGCGGCGCGATGAGCGCGGAGGCGCGGCGCGCCTCCTGTGCAAGGCGGCGTGTCTCGCGGGCGGCCTCGGCGTCGCTCGACAGAATGCGCGGACGCAGCATCACCAGCAGGATGCGCTGGTTTTGCGAGGTCGAGCGCCCCTTGAAGAGCCGCCCCAGCAGCGGCAGTTCGCTCAGCCCCGGCACCCGCTGGTTGATCGATCCCGAGCCGTTTTCCAGAAGGCCGCCCAGCATGATCACATGCCCGTCACGCACCAGAACGTTGGTTGAAAGTTCGCGCTTGGAGGTAATCTCGCCCCCGGCGGCAGAGGCGGAATTGGTCAGGTTCGACACTTCCTGTCGCAACTCCATGCGCACGGTCTTGTCGCGGGTGATCTGCGGCGTCACGCGCAGGGTCAGGCCGACATCCTGCCGCTGGATGGTCTGGAACGGCTGGTTCGGCACGGCGCTGTCGCCCACGGTGGAAAAGCTGCCGGTCACGAAGGGCACGTTCTGCGCCACGATGATCTCGGCCTCGCGGTTGTTCAGCGTCAGGATCGACGGGGTCGAGAGCAAGCGGGTGGAGCTCTTGGAGGCCAGCGCCGCGATGAAGCCGCCGATGCCGTTGGAGCGGTCGAAGGCCGCGATGCTGCCGCCGGTGCCGCCGCCGGTGGGCTGGCCGCCCGCAAGCACGGTCGTCACAAGGCTGGTCAGCGTCGGGCGGCCCGGAATGGCGAATTCGACGCCGCCCACAGTCGCATCCTGAATGACGCCGCCGAACTGGAACGACAGATCCGAGAAACTCTCCACCGAAAGCTCGAAGATCACCGCCTCTATCAGCACCTGATCGGGCCGCTGATCCAGCCCGCGCACCGCCGAAACGATGTCGGAAAGCCGGTCGGTGGGCGCGGTGACGATCAGCGCATTCTGCGACGTCTCGGCCACCACCGTAATCCCCTCGGACGAGGTCACGGCCCCCTCTGCCGTGCCGCCGCCACCGCCAAAACTCTGGCGGATCACCTCGGCCATGTCGGAGGCATCGGCATAGTTGAGGCGCACCACTTCGGTGGCGATGCTGCGCTGTGGCTTGTCCAGCTCGGCCACCACACTGCGCACACGATCACGGAATTCGGGCGTGCCCGACACGATCAGCGCGTTGGAGCGCGGATCGGCCGAGAGGCTCGCGCCCGGCGGCGCGATGGAGAGCGCATTGATCACGCCAAGCATTTCCGACGCCTTGCCGCTGCGCAACGGGATGGTCTCGATGGCATTGCGCGACGGCGTGTCGAGCCGGTCCACAAGCTGCACGATGCGCTGGAAATTCTCGCGCCGGTCCGACAGGATCATCAGCCCCGCCTCGGGCACGGTCGAGAGCACCGCCTCGCCGGGCAGAAGCGGGCGGATGACCTCGGCCACCTCCTCGACGGGGCTGTTGCGCAGGGTGATGACGCGGGTCTCGAAATCGCCGCCGCGCCGCGCGCGCGCATCACCGGGGGCAAGCTCGCGCGCCACGTCGAGCGGCACGATGCGGTCGGTCTCGGTCCCCTCGACGATGGTGAGGCGGTTCAACTCCAGCACGTTGAGGAAAATCTCGTAAATCGCCGCCGGGGTCACGGCATTGGGCGCGACCACCGTGACCGAGCCCTGCACCCGATCATCAAGGATAAAGTTGCGCCCGGTCGATTGCGCCACGATCTGCACGAAGTCGCGCAGGCTCGCGTCCCGCAGATCGAGCGAGACCTGCGCCGCGCCGGGCATGGGCAAAAGAAGCCAGAGAGCGACGAGCACGGATAAAAGGCGGTGGAGCGTCATGGGGGCCTTTCGGAAATCGGTTGCCGCAAATAGGATGATCACAAGGACTTCACATATGTGTGAGGATAGCCGATCCTCCCCGTCCATGCCACGGGAAACCGAAGGGATGGCGGGGGTGATTTTTCCATGGGCAGCCCTCACGACGGCGTGATAGGTTGCGCCGGTAAGATCGGACAGGCGAATTTGATGGATGGATTGAAAAGAGGTATCGCACTTGGGCTGAGCCTGTTGGCTCTTGCCGCTTGTGAGCCGGGGGCGATCAGTCAGGGCGCTGACTTTCAAAGAAAATATGAGGGTGCCCGCAAGGCGCTGGAGGACGGGAATTACGATCTTGCCGCGCGCAACTACGCGGCACTTCTGCCGTCGGCGGGGCCATTGGAGCCGCGGCTGCGGCTTGAATATGCCCATGCGCTCTTGCGCGCCGATCGCCATGACGAGGCGGCAGCGATGGCCGGGGCCGTGGCGCGCGGGCAATCGGGCAGCAACCGAGCGGCGGCGCTCGCGGTGGAGGGCACGGCGCTGCACGAGAGTGCGCTCGCCGATATGCGCGCAGGCCGCGCCGCGCCCGACAAACTGCGCCGCGCCGAGGCGGCGCTCGCCGAGATGCTGCGACTCGACCCGTCGCTTGACCCGTTGGGCGCGATGCAGAGCCGCCGCGACGAGATCGCGGGCAGCCTGCGGCGGGGGTGATACAAGGCAATTTCAGAGGAAGGTGATGAACTTGTTCGGTTCGACAGTGCGACAAGGTTCTACCGCGCGGGCACCAGCCGCAGGTCGGCGGCCACCACATCCTCACGCGCGCCGCGCTCGAAGGCGAAGCCGGCCATATCGTAGCCCCAGACGCCGCTCTGCCCCGAGAGCCATTCGGCCAGCGCGGTAAAGCGGACGGCGTCAAAGCGCAGCGTTATGCCGCCATCAGCGGTATTGGCCAGCTCGCTCACCACCTCACGCAAACCCGCCGCCCGCAGCCCCGCCTCGATCCCGCTGATGCCGATGGCGGTCGTCGCCCGCGCGCGCGACGTGCCCGCGTCGCGGGCAAGACGCGCATGGGCGAGGGCCTGTTCGGCGACCCAAAGTTCGGTCATACGCGCCTCGGCCAGCGCCGCGCGCGCCGCCGATTGGCGCTCCAGCATCGGCAGGGCCACGCTTTGCAGCAACAAAAGCGGCAGACCGATGACAAGAAGCGCCAGCAGCGCCAGACGCTCGCGGCGGCTCCGTTCCAGCATCAGACCGGCGAGACGGTCGAAAAGCGCGCTCATGGTGCCGCCCCCGGCACGGTCGCGGCGAGCGCCAGCACCGCCTCGACCCCTGCCCCCTCGCGCGCGACCGATTGCGTTACACGCGCCTCGGTCCCGGCGGCGGCAAGCGCGGCCATGAGCGCATCAAGCGCTGCGAAATCGCCGATTTCAAGGTCGATCACCAGCCCTGCGCCGGGCTGATAGCCCGCGCGGGTGACGCGAAGCTCATGCCCGGCCAGCACCGCCCCCGCAAGGCGCAGCGCCTCGAGAGGGCGCGGCTCGGCGGTGATCTGCGTCGCGCGCGCGGCGGCACGCTCGAGCGCCAGACCGACCTGCGCGCGGATATCGAGGATCGGCCCCGACGGGATCAGCCCGGCGCGCGCCAGCCGTTCGGCATTGAGCCGGTAGGCAAGGCCCTGCGCCGCAAGCCGCTCGGTTTCGATCTGCACCGAAGCCGTCCAGAGGCCAAAGCCCGTCAGCGCCAGCGCCAGCGCGGCGGCAATGTGCCCAAGGCCGCGCCGCATCGCCGCTCGCTCGGCCTCGGGGTCGCGGGCAAGATCGAGCGTCAGTTCGCCATGGGCAAAGCGCGCGGGCGCAAGATCCGGCGCAAGCGCCTCGGGTGTCGCCGCCACCGGCCAGCCTTGCCCCGCGAGCCATGCATCAAGCGCGGCAAGGGCCGGACCAAGCCGCAGCACCGCGCGCGGCGGCGCGGCCTTCCCCGCCTCTTCCAGAAGTGCCAGTGCCAGATCCGGCTCGGCGGCAAACCCGTCCTCGGGACCAAGGCGCGCGCGCACGCCCTCGCCCTCGCCCTCGGTCTCGATCACCCACAGCCCCGCTGCTGCAGGCAGGCAGAGATAATCGGGCAGCACCGCGCGGCAGGCGGTTCCGGCCACGCGCGCAGCCCAGGTCCCGCGCGCCTTCGTCTCCACCACCAGCATGCGCCGCCAGCCCTCTGGCGCGGGACCAAGCCGGGCGGGGCGCATCTCGGGCCCGGCCCCGATCGCATCGCGCACCTGACGCCGCGCCACACGCTCGCGCGCCACCCCCTTGAGGCCCGGCGGCAGATCGAGCGGCAAGAGCGGCACCTCGGCCCCCGGCACCCGCAACACGAAAGCCCGCTCCGGCAGCGGCGCATCCCTGCTCAGATCGTGCAGGACAAGGGCCGTCTCGGGGCGGGCCTTGCGGCGGAATGGCAGGGTCATGGCAGGATCATCCGGCGGTGAGCTATTGTGACCGCCCCATCGAGGGGCGCGCGTTCCAGCGTCAGGATGCGGCTTTGCACGCGCCCGTCAAGCGCCAGATCGAAGCGCGCCTCGAACCAGCGGGTGCGGGTGGCGAAACCGCCCGCCGCGGCCTCTGCCTGCGCGATCACGCGCGGGTGAATGAGGCGCTCTGCGCGGGCCGCGAAATCGGCGGGGCTGGTGAAGGGCGCACGGGCCCGCTCGTCCAGCAGCCGCGCGATATTGGCGGGGTTGGCGGCGGGCAGCACGGCAGCCAGCACCTCGGCCGGGGCGGTGTTGACATTGAGCGGCGTGCCCGGCGGAAGCGCCGCCACGTAAGGCGCAAGGCCTAGGTAATGCGCCTCTGTCATACCGCGCACAAGGCGCAGCGCCTCGACCCGGTCCACCGCCCCGGTGCCCACCTTCACCGGCACCGGGCGGTTGACGTAATCGGCGGCGCGCACCGGCCCGCGCGGCTGCACGAAACCCGCGATCTCGGAGCCGAGCACCACCGGCAGGCCAAGCCGCCGCAACAGCCGCTCAAAGGCGCGCGCGGCGGCGCCATCAGTGGCATTGGCAAGGCTGTTGACGTTGAAGCGCCCTTGAAGATCAGAAAGTTGGCCGGTGAGCGTGCCCCGGTCGATCTGCGCTTCGATGGGCTGGCGCGCCCATGGCTCGTTCAGGTGGTCGATTTCGGGCGCGCGCAGCCAGTCGGCGCGCAAGACCGGGTCCAGAAGCAGAACCGCCGCATCAAGATGAAGCGCGGCCTGCTGGCTGGTCTGAAGGTGCGCCGCGCGATCAAGGCTCGCGCTGGCGCGCAGCATGAGGCCAGCCGCCAGCGCCGCAATCGCCGCCACCATGATCAGCGCGTTGAGCAACGCGATGCCGCGATCCCCCCTCATGGCAGGGCCACCAGGATCGCGATCGGTCCGTAAAGCTCTGATTCGAGGGTGACTTCAATAGCACGCGGCAGGCGCTGGCGGGCCTCCTCGCCCGGCTGGCCCCACCCCGCGATCCACCCGTCCTCTGGCCCTGCATAGGCGCGCAGGCGCAGCCCGGACACATGGTCAAGGACACCCGTTTCGGGCGACAGGGCCAGGTCGGAGGCCGGGCGCATCACCGGCCAGACCGCCCGCAAGAGCCGCTCCTCTGCCCGGTCATGCCGCCAGATGACGCGTTCGGTCCCGGCGGTCTGCGCCTCGGGCAGCACCGCACGGGCCTCGGTCGAAAGGGCGAACCAGCCCTCTTCGGCGCTGCGATCCAAGAGCGGTGGCTCGGGCTCGAACCCTTCGGGCGGCCAGAACCGGAGATCGGCGGCGGATTTCAGATCGGCGCGCAGAAGCACCAGCGCGCGGGCGAGTGCGGCCGCGTTCTCGGCGGCGGCGCCGGTGCTGTCGCGGGCGCGCAACATGCCGCTGAGGGTTTGCAGCCCCATCACCGCGACCAGCGCGAAAATCGCCATGGCCGCGACCAGTTCCAGCAGGGTCAGGCCACGCTCGCCCCTCATGGCGTCACGTCAAGGCGCGCGATGACGATGACCTGCGCGCCCGGCCCGCTTGCCCCGCGGGCGCGGATCGTGGCCTGAACAAAGCCCGCGCGCGTCGGCTCTTCGTCGATCTCAAGCCGCCAGCCGCCGACCATGTCGCGCGGCAGCGCGCCCGCGACGCGCGCGCCGTACAGGCGGTATTCCTCGGCCCGGTTGAGCGCGACCTGAAGCGCAAGCGCGCGCGCGCTTTCACCGCCAAGCGCGCGCGTCGCGCTTTCGGTGCTGCGCAGCGCGGCCATGGTCGCCATGGCCAGCACGAGCACGGCCACAACAACCTCCAAAAGCGTGATGCCGCGTGTGGACGCGCCGCTCATTGCGCCCCGCAGTCAAGACCCGCGAGCGGCACCGCACGGCAGAGCGTGACCACGCCCCCGGTGGTGAAACGCACGGTGACAGGGGTCAGTTTGCCATCCGGCAGAAACACCAGATCGGGCACGGGCGGATCAGGACGTTCGCGCGCAAGGATCGGCCCATCCGTTCCCTCAAACACCACCGCATCACGGAATTTCTGAACCGGGCCAGAGGATTGCCAGCCCTGCCCCGGCGCCACCGGTCGCAGGACCTGCCAGCCCCCGGACATCACGCGCAGCCCCCGCGCCTCCTGCCCGAGCAGGGCGGCATCCATCAACGCGCCGTAAGCCTCCGCGAAATGCGCCGCGTCCGAAGGCCCGGACCGCCGCCCGACCGAGAGCGTCGCGGCCAGCGTCAGCGTCGCCATGACCGCGACCACCACGACCATTTCAAGAAGCGAAAACCCTGCCGCGCCGCCGTGCCTCACCCGTCCCATGACCCGATATCCGCATCAAGCCCGGTGCCGCCCGCGACACCATCCGCACCAAGCGTGAAAATGTCGAACTCGTCATGCACGCCGGGAGAGAGGTATTGGTAATCGTTGCCCCAGGGGTCCTTGGGAAGGCGGTCGATATAGCCGTTTTGCGCATAGTTGGTCGGCACCGGCTCGGTCGCGGGGCGGGTGACGAGGGCAGCAAGCCCCTGTTCGGTGGTCGGATAGCGGAAATTGTCCAGCTTGTAGAGCTTGGCCGCGCTGGAAAGTGAGGAAATATCGGCCTGCGCGCGCGCCACGCGCGCCTGATCTGGCCGGTCGATGATACGCGGCATCACGACAAGCGCAAGGATCGACATGATCACCACGACAACCATCAGTTCGAGCAGCGAAAAGCCCGCATCGCGCGCGGCGGGGCGGTTTGCACACGGGATGGAGGAGTTATTGATTTGCATGGTAATTCTGCCTTTGAAATGCGCTAGGCTCTTGCGGGAATCATACGTCACGGGCGCGTCACTGGCAATCGCCGCGCCGGTCATTTTTCGGGAGGGCCGTGATGCCCGAGACCTTTCCGCTCGCGGTTTTCCTCTGTCTGAGCGGGGCGGCGCTGGGGTCGTTCTTCGCCGCGTGGGCGGATCGGCTGGCGCGCGGCCAAAGCATCGTGGCGCAGCCCTCGGCCTGCGGCACCTGCGGGGCGCGGATCGGCTGGCGCGATCTGGTGCCGGTGCTCTCGTGGCTCCGGCTGGGCGGGCGCTGCCGTGCCTGCGGGGCGGCGATCCCGAAACGGCTGTTTTACGCCGAACTCGGCGGGGTTGCGCTGGCGTCCGTGGCCATATGGCTCGCGGCCACCCCGTGGGAGATGGTGTTGGGGGCGGTCTTTCTGTGGCTGCTCATGGGGCTGGCGCTGTGCGATCTGGCGGCGTTTCGCCTGCCCGATCCGCTCAACGCGGCGCTGCTGGCGGTCGGGCTGGCGATGGCCTGGCAGGGTGGCGCGCTGGCCGACGGGCTGATCGGGGCAGGTGTCGGCGCGGGCGCATTTCTGGCGATCCGGCTTGGATATGCCGCATTGCGCGGACGTGAGGGGCTGGGTCTTGGCGATGTCAAGCTCATGGCCGGGCTCGGCGCGGCGCTCGGATGGGTGGCACTGCCGCTTGTCGCCCTCATTGCCGCGCTCGCGGCAATGACGGTGACGGTGCTGCGGCGGCGCGCCGTGGCCAAAGACGTGACCGGTGTCGAAGAAATTCCCTTCGGGGCGTATCTCGCGGCGGCGGCGGGCGCGGTCTGGCTGCTCGCGGCGAGGGGCAGCGTTTACTGAGACAAGGGCCCCGAAAGGCACGGGCGGCAGGTTGCCCCACCGCCCGCTACGTCCCCTGTGGCCCATTACTCAAAACCTCAGGGAACGATCCAGTCACTGACCACGCGGTAGCCCAGCCGCGTCTCGGGGGCCAGTTCGGCGATGAAGGCGCCCTTGGAGGCGATCCTCTGTCCCGGCCCGAGACCAAGCTCGGGATGGGTGCCGACATTCAACTCGCTTTCGGCGAGGTGCTCGACGATTTCCATCACGTAATCGCGGTAGAAATCGGTGATGACATGCATGAGGCCAAACTCCAGCATCGTCATCGCGTAATAGGTCTGCATCTGCGTATGCGAATGGGTGATCGGCAGACGGCGCGAATTCATCCAGGCGCGCACGCGGAACTTGCGCGGGTGATAGGCACCGGGCTGCTCGTAAGGCCAGACCACGCGGGTGCGCGGGATCATCGTCTCGGGCAGGCCCGACGCGGCCTCCATCTGCACTGCCGAGGGCAGGAACAGCCGTGCGGGTGGCCGGGTATCGGCGAGCACTGCCACGGCCTCGGCCGCAGTCTCGGGCCAGATCACCAGCGTATCATCCGCGCCAAGCCCCGCGAGCGCAGCCCTCAGGCCTGCGGCATCCGCAAAGCCGCGCGTCTCGACCGGCACATCGGGCAGCATCCGCGCCATCGTCGCGGAAAACGCCTCGGCGGGGCGAGTGCCTTTCGGCGCGTCGGCATGAAGCTGGACCACGCGGGCGGGCGGTTGCTCCTCATCGCTGAGATGGATGGCGAGCGCCTCGGCCTCCAGCGCGACACCACGGTTGAAGAACACCGAATAGCCGTAGCGCCCTTCACCCGGTGTCGGCAATTCGGTGTTGGGAAAGAGGCACGGCATCCGCATGTCATCGCAAAACGCCCCGATCTCGTCCCACGGCCCCTCGACCAGACCGCTCACCGTCGCGAACACGGACCGCTCGGCATAGAGCGCGTCAAGCTGTGCGCGCCATGTTTCGGGCGGACCGCTCAGACGCCAGACATGCAGTTTCCAGTAGCGATAGGCCGGGATGAAGTTCGACCGGTAATTGGGTGAAAAGGTCGGGTTTTGCGTGTCGACCGCCGTATCCTTGTTCATCCAGTCGACATAGGCCTCCATCGTGCGCAGCATCGCCGCGGCCTCGTCCGGGTCGGCATCGGGGCCGATGACGGTGGCGAGGTGGATATCCTGCGCCTCTACCCCCGGCGAAATCTCGGCCGAGAGCGTGCGCAGAAAGGCGACGAGATTGGCCACGTCCTGCGCCGAAAGCTCGTAGCGCGGCATGATCGGGTCAAGGTCGTGCCCGCCCGGATCGACACCCTCGCGCAGCGCGCGCGCGAGCAGAGCCTCGTCATAGGCGGACCGCATCCGGGGCTGTCGCACCCGCGCCCAGAAACCGGGCGGCTGCACCTCCTGGTAAAGCTCCTTGAAATTGCGGTTGCGGTCGAGCGCCTTCTTCTCGAACAGCACGCTGCCGATGATGGGCGGCATGTAATTGCCCCCCTCCGAGGTGCCGAACCCGCTTGGACGGTGGCAGGAGACGCAGGAGAATTGAGCACCGGACACGGCCACGTCGCCCTGGGTCACCCCGCGAACGGGCGCGCCATCGGCACCGATCCCCTCCCAGTAGAGCCGCTTGCCCGCCGCAGCATCGCCCGCCTGCCCCGCGCCCGCGCCAAGCGGGGCAAGTGCAAGCGTCAGCGCAAGAGCCGCAACCCGCATGAACCCTGCTTGCATCAGTTCACCTCGGGGCGCACAAGCCGGGCATATTCCCCGGCAAGTTCCTCGGATCCGAGAAGCCCCTCGATCCGAAGCCAGGGCGCATCGCCATTGGCGCGCAGGAAGGTCAGCGGGCGGTGATACATCTTGTTCTCGCCCTTGTAGACGGCGTCAAAGGCGCGCACGACCTGGAAGATATCGTCGAACCCTCCGGTCAGCATCACCCAGTTGTCCTTGGCCGCGTGCAACTCCGCATAGTCGCGCAGCCTGGTGGGGGTATCGTATTCCGGGTCGATCGAGATCGACACCATCAGATAATCGGGGTCGATGGCGGCAAGGTCTTCCTGCGTCTGGCCGAAGGTGGCGCTCTGCACCGGGCAGATGGTGGAGCAGCTTGTGAAGATGAAATTCAAGAGCACCGGGCCGTCGAATGCGAGAAGCTCGTCAAAGGCGACCTTTTGGCCATTCTGGTTGCGCAGGGTGATGGCGGGGGCGCTATAGGCGTGGCTGCCGCGCTTGTATTGAAAGCCGTCAGGGCGCATCGCACGCTCGGAATTGCCCTCGTCCATGCCAAGATGGCCGGGCATCCGGTGGTCGGCGGCGGCATGGCCATGATGGGCCGAATGATCCTGATGGCCGGAATGATCCTGCTGCGCGGAATGGCCACTGTGATCCTGGCCAGAATGAGCGCTGGTCTTGGGCGCGCCGTGATTGTGGCCGTCATGGGCCTGCGCGCTCAACGGCGCGAAAAAACCCGTCCCGACAAGCGCCAGGGCGGCGATGCGGACTGTGGCTGAAATCGGTTTCAGAATGGTCATGGATACCTCCATGGTGGCGATGAGTAATTTGTCGGCGGTTGGCACCGGCGGCAGGACCGCCGGTGCCGGGATCAAAGATCAGTGGACCGACCATACGGCCTGATCGTGGTGCAGCGCGTCGAACTGGTAGATCCGCAGGCGGCGCGACGGCTCGTAGGTGAAGTTGACGATCACGTCATGCTCGCCCACGCCGTCGGTATTGACGTAATCCGCCGTCGGGATCATCAGCCCGCCCCAGGCACCGAACTGGTGCGGGCCGGGACCTTGCGGGTTGCCTGCCTGGCCCCGGAAGAGCGAGGCGGCGCCTTTGGCTTGGGCGTTGCCTTTGGCTTGTCCGGCGTTGCCCTTCGCAAGCACGGCATTGGCCTTGGCATTTACAACCGCGCTGTTGCCCGTGGCACGGGACGCGAGCGGCCCGACACTTGCCGATGGACGCTGCGCCGGGGGCACGGCGACCGGGCCACTTCCCGCAGTATGCACCCACCAGTGCACCCGACCGAAGGTAAAGAGCGGCCCCGCCCCGCCGACAGGCAGCGTGTTGTGGAAGGTATTTTCCCACCCGCGCAGCCCGCCGAAATCCACCAGAACATAGGTGTGCAGGAAGTAATCACCGTTGAGCAGCTTGATCTTGAGCTGATCGCCGCGCTTGCTCCACTGCTCATCCTTCATGCGCACCTCGGCCCGGCCGTCATGGTCCTTGAGCTGGCCATACATCCGGTTGTTGAGGTAGACCACGGTCAGATCGTAATCGGGGTCCATCTCGTAGCCGGTGGGCAGGCGGTTGCGGTTCTGCCAGTCCTCGAAGGCCTGACGGATCAACTCAGCACGCGCACGCACCGAAGAGCCGTTGATCAGGCCAAAGCTCGGGCGTTGGCCGTTCACGCCACCCAACTCGCTGAACATCCGCCACATGCGCTTGGCAGGAGCCGTGTCACCGATCTGGTCGATGGCATTAAGCTTGGTCTTCTGGTTCTGACGCGGGTTTTCACCGAAGACACGGATTTCCTCGGCGTTGCGCGGACGACCATCGGCCAGAGGTGCAAGGACGTTCTCGGTCACCTGAACCCTGGGCGGGTGGATCCGCCAGCCCCAGTGATAGCTGAGGTTCCAGAACCGCGCCGGCGGCATCTTCATGTTGAGCGTGTATTGCTGACCCTCTTCCATCGGAAAGAAGGTCTGGTCCATGCCCACATTGGCGACGCGCGGTACAACGGTGCCGCCCATGGTCAGGTCAGGGCCGCCGATATCCGAAAGGTTGAGCTCGGACGGATCTTCATAGAACATTGTGAACGGTGCGAAATCCTCGTGGCCACGGTTGAGGATCTTTACGTTGTATTTGATCGTCCATTCCTCGTCGTTGACCACGGTCGGATCGACATAGGCCGTGTCCGACAGGACATGCGTGTCGAACCAGAGCTGGTTGATCTCGACCGTCTTGGTGACCGGATCAACCGATTTGGTCTTGAGCCCGCCCAGATAGTTCAGCAGCGGAAAGCCCTCATATTCCCGGCCCCGAAGCTCTCCGCGCAGCGTGTTGCCCTCGATGATATCGACCGCGTGCCGGGCAAGCTGACGAAGCTGGCCTGTGTTCACGCGCGCGGGGATCTCGTAGCAGAAACTGAACCGCGGCGTGCTGCGGCAGATGCGGCGCGGCTCTGACATGGCCTCGATCTGGTCGAGGATCCAGTCGAGATCGTCCGTGGGCGAGGTCTTGTCGATCGTGCGGATCACCGGATCGTCGTGCAGGTTGTAGGGATTGTCCGGCGTCGAGGGCAGCGTGTTGGGGATCTCGTTGCCCCGGCAGCTCCTCGAGTTCTCATACACCGTCGGGAGCAGGTTGGACGGGTTCGGCGAAAAGCTGTCCCCGTTCGGATAATCCGGATTTTCGGGAAACACGTGCCCCCCGCTTGCCGTCGTGATCTCGGTCACCGTGGCCGCGCGCACAGGCGTGTCGTCCGGGTTTCTCAGCAACTCATACGTAACCGGATCGCGGGCCGCGTTGTCGCGGCGCGATTCAAGTTGCAACCGGGGCTGTTGACCGGAATTGAACATGTCGATGCAGGCCGCATTGAGCATCGACGGGTTCAGCGCCGGAGCGGGCACCGGTCCGAGGTCCTGCGACCAGGCGGGAAGGCCCCCGATCGTGGCCACGGCGGGCAGAGCCATCACCGCGGTCCATCTCATGGATTTGCGAAACATTTGGTTTGTCTCCGTTTCAAATGGCTTTCAGGCCCCGAAAATCCGGGGCCCGCAATCACACATCGCGGTTGTGGCTGCGCGGATCGCTGGCATTCAGCACGCGAGGCCCGGCCCGGCGCGGCTTTGCGCCCGGTTCCGGCAATGCCCCCGGCATCACCCAGGTCACGCGCTCGGCGGCATCGTCGGGGCGGATGTCATGAGGCATGGTGCCCCAAAGACCCACGCCGCCATTGCCGTAGAACACCACATCGACCTTGCGCTTGCCCGGCAGCGTCGCATGGCTCATGCGATACATCCGGAAGGCGAGATCGGCGCAATGCTGCGGCGTGCCGGTGAGAAAATGCCAGCCCTCGGGCGCGTTCAACTCGCGCGCATAGGCCGCCATGCGGGCAGGCGTGTCGTGCTTGGGATCGCGGGTGATCGAATACACGAACACATCGCGGCCCACCTTGTCGCCAAGTGCCTCGACCATCTTGCCCACATTGCGCGTGATCGGCAGATGGCCCTCATCGCGCAGGCTCATGAAGTGGAGCATCACCACCTTGTTCTCGATGAAGCCCTCGTAGAAGGCCATGCCGAGACCGTCCTGGTTGACCATCATCACATTCGGAAACGCGTGGCGCATATCCGGGTTGATGACGCCGCCACTGTCGACGGGGTTGCACAGGATTGGGGTGTCGTTGGGGCCGATATTGGCCGCGACCGCCCGAAGGCGCGCACGGGCCTCTTCGGCGGCTGCTGCCGCGCGTTCCTGCGACGATCCGGGCGTGGTGTAGAACCCCGCCGTCATCCCCGCAGCCGCCGCGACCGGCAGGCTCGCCATGAATTGACGTCTGTTGGTCATGTCTTGTCCTCTCTCAATCAGAGAAATCCCTAAGGCCTGCTCAGTCGCCCTGACCCGGCTCGACGATGTCCCAGCGGATCATCATCGCGTGGTCTTCATGAACGACGTTGTGGCAATGCATCACGTATTTACCCAGGAAGTCGCGCCAGCGGCCGAAGAAGGTCACCTCGTCGCCCGGTGCGAGCGAAACGACATCCTTGCGCGACCGCTCGATGGCCGAGGGCGGACGCCCGTTGACCTCGAGGATCTGGAACTCTTCGAAATGGGTATGCACGGGATGCGCCCAGGCGTTGCCCTCGTTGCGGAAGGTCCAGATCTCGGCGCTTCCCTGCTCGATCTTGGCATCCACGCGGTTGGGATCCATCAGCCGCCCGTTCACCGTCCAGAGCCCGTTGTCGTAGTCGAAGACAAAGAGCCGCTTGCGGCGCACTTCGGACATGCGGATTTCCGGCAGCTTGCGCATCGTCGACGGGATACGCGAAGGATCGACCACGTCGCCCGGTTGCGGCCGGAACTCGACCACCCCCATGGCCTCGTCTTCCGAGAGGGTGAAGCCGGTCGGCCCCGCCCCATCGTCACGAATGCCCATCCGGTTCATGAACCGGACCTTGTCGTCCGGCTGGTAGCGCGAGAAGTCGACGATGATGTCGAACCGGTTGGCCACGTAGATCAGCACCTCGTCCATGACGAGCGGCTTTTCCAGGTGGTTGCCGTCATTGGTCAGCACGGTGAAGGTGTCGTTATAGGGCGCGCTGCCATCGCCGGGAATGACCCGCAGATAGATGCGATAGAGCCGCGACGGCCCGCCGTTGAGAACGCGGAAACGATACTTGCGCCGGTCCACGTCAAGATAGGGCTGGATGATGCGGTTCACGGTGATCCGGTCGCCGATCATGCCTTGCGTGGTGTATTGCAGCCGGTTCGAGTCGTAGCTGTCGGGCGTGTCCTGAGAGTTGCCCACATCCACGGGTGCGGGCCGTGCCGCGACCGTCGGCGGCGTGCCGTCCGGCAGGAAGAAATCCCACCGTGCCTGACCCTCGGACGTGAACATCACGTCATGGATGATCAGCGGCACATCGTATTTGCCCGAGGGCAGACGGAAGGCGCGCGGGTTGGGATCGGTCTCGTCGCCCGAGTCCCGCTCGTCGAACAGCAGGTAGAACCCCGAAAGCCCGGCATAAACGTTGGTTGCCGTGAAATCGAGCCGGTGATCGTGATACCAGAGGGTATTCATGATCTCGGTATTGTCATAGCTCCAGCCACCCGGAGAGCCTGCCGGGAAGTTGGCGTAATGGTGATCCCAGAATTCGCCGGGGTTGAAGAAATCCTGCGGAATCCCGTCGGATTCGGACGCGGTATGCGCATTGTGCAGGTGGATCGTCGGCGAGGGCACGGCAAACTTGATCTGGCCGCTACCGACCGGCGGCAGCATGTTGTTACGGCGCAGGAAAACCGGCTCTCCATAGCGGGCATGATAGGTCTCACCCGGCGTGATGCCATTGAAACCCCAGTGCCACGACCCTACCTCGGGATCACCGCCACGACCGACCACACCGGGCGTGCCGTCGCCGTAAGGGGGCTGCCAGTGATATTTCCAGCGGAATTCGCTGATCGTCTCCTGGTAATGCTTTTGCGGGGTAAATTCGTCAAAGCGCTGGTGGCGCTCCGGATCGATCGGCGGATCATACGTCGCCGGATCGATCGGTTGAGCCACGGGCATGATGTTGAGCGGTGCCGTGAACGGCTCCACATAGGGGCTCGGCTCCACCACGATGCTCGGTTGGAACGTGTCGGGGAACACAAGGCCCGTTTGCGGCAGCCCTTCTTCGGCACTGTCCGGCCATTGTTCGATCTCGACCGCGCCAGCTTGCGTTGCCGCAACGGTCGCGCCAGCCGCACCGAAGCCCAGCTTCAATGCATCTCTTCGTTTCATGCTTTGTCCTCCAGCAGAAAAAGCGTTTGAAATATGAACCAAGAGCAACGGCAAACCGCCACCCGCCCCGCGCCAGACATGCCGCGAGAGAGAAGGGCCGAAGCCCCATTTAGACCACAACCCCCTGCTCCAGCGCCGGGGCTTGTTATTTACAGATCGAGCAAGCGCTCGAGAGGTGGGGACAGGCCGGTAGGGTGAGTAATGTGTGGCCCGCGCACGCCCATGGGCGCACTGATTTTTGATCAATCTTCTGTGAGCTCGCGCTCCTTTTATGTCCGCAAGGCGGCCTTCATGATCGGCGAAAGAACACTCGAACAACCCGCCTTACGCCAATAATGCACCACATATTGTCGCACCTTTCAACGGTAACTTTTTCGTGATCGCATGTGATCATCTTTTTTCAGACCAATCACGGCGGCGTTACCGCACAAAATACCTATTATGAAAGTGATTTTTTAATTTGGAAGATTGTAGGAAACTCACTGATCGCGCGGTTTGACACGTTATGTTTCAGGTCATCCGCCATTGGCGCAAGTCAAGTGACATGGTCACTCAGCCGCGGCCGGTGATCCGCACCGTGATCGTTCGCCGCTCACCGGCGCGCAGGATCTGGATTGTCAGCTCCTCGGCCTCGGCCAGCATGTCCTGCGCGCGCGCCAGCATCTCGGCATCGAGCACGGCATGGCCGTTTACCTCCAGGATCTTGTCGCCGCGACGCAGCCCGACGAGGTCATAGACCTGCCCCTCGCGCACCCAGAGGATTTCGGGCACCAGCTCTCCCTGGCCGCCATTGGGGGCCACCATCCGCACGCTGCCCGCGCGTCCCAGCACCCGGCGCATGTCGCGCCCGGCAAAGAGGCTGAACGGCACATCCGCACTCAACGGCGCGCCGTCGTCATTGCTGAGCACCCCCGCCAGAAGGCTCTGCGCGGTCTTGTCAAAGCCAATGAGGATCACCTCGCCGTCGCGCGACAGGCGCACGCCGTCCCCCTCGATGGCCAGCACCTCCTCGCCCGGTGCCAGACGGTCGCCCGCCCGCACGATCCGGTCTCCGCCGCTGCCCGCGAGGATCGCCCAGCCATCCGCCCCGCCCGCGACCAACCCGACAAGGCGATATGTGACCGGCGTGCGCTTGGGAGCCGCAGCTTGCGGTGGATCGGGCACATAGGCGTCAAAGAGCGGTGGCCAGTCCGGCGCAGTCTCGGGCAGGGCGGCGCGCGCCACCTCCTCAAGCTCGGCACCGATTTCGACCGGGGGGGGCGGCGCGGCCCGCGCGGCAAAAAGCGTCTGCCCGAGATGCCAGCCGCCATAGCCCAGCCCCCCCGCAGCCAGCAGGATCACGAGGCTGCTAGCGCGCATGGGGCCGCTCCTGCGCGCCCGGGAGGGCGGTGTATGACATCGCGAATGTAAAAGCCCGGATCATGCGAAACAGCCTGAAGGAACGGGCACATCCTATCGTGACGCCGCACCGCCCCGCAAGCACTCGATCACCCCGCTCGGCGATGGCCCGGCGGCGGCAAGCGCCCCTCAGCGCGCATCCGGCGCACGGTGGCGGGCTCAAGGATGCGCTCCGGCAGGCGCGCCTCGGCCAGGCGGGCGCGGACGGCATCGAGGGATGGCCCAAAGATCCCGTTCGGGGCCACGCGCGTCGTTTTGCTGCGATAGGCCGGGGTGACGCGCGCGCATCCGTTACGCCCGCCCGGACCGCGCGCTCGATATCCATCTTGCTTTCCGACATGGCCCCGCCTCCGCGCAAGAGCAGAACCGCGGCCCCCCCCCGCCTCACGGCAGCGGTGCCACGCTCAGGGGCATCTCCCAGTCGCGCGGATCGCCGCCCTCGCCCTCGGGGCGGGCGAGCAGCACCTGCGCGTGAAAATGTCCGGTGGTCTCGACGCCGTCGGTTTCATGCCCCGCCGCGCGGGCGTTCAGGATGGCGCGGGCCTGCTCCTCGGGCCCCTCGAAACGGCGATGGACAAAGGGCGCGACGGGGAGCACCTCCTGCACCAGCCCGTGCCGCGCCAGCACCTCGGCCGCCGCCGCGCGCTCGTTGCCGCGAATGGGAGAGGTCATGACCCAGGGCTTGCGCGGCCCGCAAGCGCCCAGCACCCGGTCGAGCGCGCGCGGCATGAGCTGCGCCACCGAGCCGCATTCCACGATCATGTCCACCTGCCCGAGCGCGGCCGCAAGGCCGGGAGAGGGCGCGCCCGCCTCCAGATCCTCGGCATAGCCTTCGTCAAAGAGCCCGACCGCGCGCCCGTAAGCCACCGCATTGGGCATGATGTCGAGCCCGGTCACATGCAGGGGCGGCGCATGGCGGGGCAATTCTGCCAGCCAGGTCCGATCCCGCGCGATGACCTCGTCGGGCAGAGCGCCGTCGAAAGCGGGCGCGCGGTAGCGGGCCAGCACCTGCGCCAGCGTGACGTCGTGGCGCATCAGCAGCGTCACGATGCCGTAGCTCGACGCGAAATCGAGCAGGCGCGGCGTGCTCAGGCCCCGCGCACGGGCAAGCGCCACCAGCCCCGCCCTGAACGCTGTCACCGCATGATGCTGATTGCGATAGCCGAGCGCCTCCATCATGCGGAAATAGGCGCGGCAATCGGGCTGGTCATAGGTGTCGTCGAAGATCGTGACAAAGGCTTCGGCTTGCGGCTCGTCTGGCATGGTGCGGCGTCCTCGTGACGGAATGGGTCGGGCCAAGCTGCGCGCCAGGCCGGGCAAATACAAGCAGCGATGGGATTTTCTGTCACGCGGCGCACGCGCGCGTGATGCTGAACCGCGGAACCGGCCCCGCCGTGAAACATTGTTGCGCGCCGATTTACGGAATGTGAAGACCCGTGCGGCAACGTCATTTGCACGCAAGGCGTGTGGGCCGCATACTCGCCGATATTTTCCCAAGCCGCGAGGATCCGCCGCCATGGCCCAAGTCAGCGCCCAGACCCTGCCCGACACTTCGCGCGTGATGATGGGCGCGGGGCTTGCCTGGCTTGCGGTGGTGATCTTTGCCGCCGGCAATTCCATCGTCTCGCTACTGGCCGAGATCGGGATGCAGAACCGCGTCATGGGGCGCAATGTCATCACCTATTGCAATCTGCTCTTCGTCGGCTCGCTTCTGTCCATCGTGCCCATGAGCTTCATGTTCTGGCGCGACTGGACGCTCGAGAACCTGCGCAAGCTCAGGCGCAAGCACTGGATGATCCTGACGCTCTCGGCCTTTCTGTCCTCGGCGCTGACGCCCGGCCTCTTCTTCTACGCGCTGGAAAAGACCACGGTGACGAATGTGGTTCTCGTGGGCCGGATAGAGCCGCCTCTTTTCCTGCTCGCCACCTGGCTGTTTCTGCGCGAGGAGTTCGAGCCATGGGCCTTTGTTGCCGGTCTCATCGCGCTCAGCGGGGCGGTGGTGATGCTGTGGATGAATGGCGGTGGCGGGATCGAGATCGGCAAGGGCGAGATCGGCGCTTTTCTGGCCACGCTCTCCTATATCGCCTCGACACTGGTCGCGCGCACCGGGCTGCGCGGCATTCCGCTCGGGATTTACGCGATCTATCGCACGGTGCTCGGCACGATCTTCTATTTCTTCCTCGCCATCTATCTCTTCGGACCCAAGCATTTCCAGGACGTGTTTCACCCGCTGGTCTGGGAATGGGTGTGGATCTATGCGCTGATCGTCGTGCTCGGCGGGCAATTCGCCTGGGCGCTGGCGCTCAAGCACGCGCGCTCTGGCGATGTGTCGCTGGCCACCTCGTTTTCCCCGGTGGCGGGCATCCTCATCGCCATGGTGCTTCTGGGCGAGGATCCGGGGCAGGGCCTGCTGCCGGGCGGCGCGATCATCCTTCTGGCCATCGGCATCGGCCAGTATGGGCGCCTCCGCTCGCGCCGGATACGCGAGGATTGCGTGACCAGGCGTCAGGCCGTCGAGCGCGCGCTCGAACATGAGGGCGAGGTGAATTTCAAGGGCGCGTGAGGGGCGGGGCCCGTCATCCTCCGGCCTGACCGAATGATCTCCCGGCCACGGTTCACCCGGTCTTGCCGCAGCACAAAACGCGGAACACCTCGCGCGGGGGATGCGCGCCGGTTAGTCCCAACCGCTCCAGCGCTTCCCGCTTGAGGGTGCCCCCTGCGCCGGTATCAACCCCGGTATCCGCCTCGAAATCCGCCGCGCCGGGCATTTCCCAGACCTCGACCGGCATAGAGGTGGCGACGCCGCAATGCGAGTTGCCGGGCGACACGATCACGCGCAGCCGCGCGGCATTGGCATGGGGCGCGTGATCCGGTGCCTCGGCCAGAGTTCCACGGCGATAGGTCGGAAAGCCCGCGAAAACAGCATCGAGCGTATCCCCGCCCGTCGCCAGATAGACGCTCACCCGCGCGCCCGAGATGAGCCGCGCCGCGATCAGGGCACCGGCATGGCGGACCGCCTCGGACTCGGTCCCGGCCAAAACCACAAGCTCCTCCAACAGCGCCAGCGGCTGCCGCGAGAGAAAGAAGGCGAGGATTTCCTCGGCCATGGCATTGTAATGCGTCACGTCGCGCGCATCGTGCTCGATCCGCCCGATATCGACCTCGGCCACCTCGGCACCTGCCGCGTGAACCCGCAACATCACGTCGAGATCGACGGCATAATCGCCGGTCAGGTGCGGGTGCGCGATCAGCGACCGGTCAAAGAGATAAATCCCGGTATTGGGCGCGCACAGCCCCCCCAGCCCCGGAAACATCAGCCGCAGCGCGGGGGCCACCAGAAGCCGGGTCATCGGCATGGTGTCTTGCGGATCGTTCCACGCCCCCTTGACCAGCCCCACGCCGGGCGCGCGCGCCTCGATCATGCGGGCAAAAAGCGCCGTGTCGAACCGGCCCAGATCGGCATCGACCTTCATCACCCAGTCATGCCGCGCCGCCGCCACGCCGCGCCGCACCGCATGGCCCATGCCGCGCCGTGCCTCCTGCACCACGACAGCACCCGCGCCGCGCGCTGCCTCTGCCGTGCCATCGTCCGAGGCATTGTCGATCACCACCACCTCGGAGACATGGGCCATGGCGCGCATGGTGGCAACGACTTGCGTGATGGTCGCGGCCTCGTTTCGGGCGGGAATGATCACGCTGATCGGCTCTTGCATGGCGGCTCCTCGGGTTGGGTCCGACCCTAAGCCGAAGCGCCAGCCGCCACAACGGGCGCAGTCACACCGATAGCGTTGCCGTGATCGCGCGCGACCAGGCCGCGCATTTGCGCGCGCGGGTCTCGGCGGGCATCCGGGGCAGGAATTGCCGCTCAAGTGCCCAGCCCTTGGCGAACTCCGCCTGCCCCGGATAGATCCCCGCGCGCATCCCCGCCAGCCAGGCCGCGCCAAGCGCCGTGGTCTCGAGCACTTGCGGACGGTCCACCGGCGCATCGAGAATGTCGGCGAGAAACTGCATCGTCCAGTCGCTGGCACTCATGCCGCCGTCTACCCGTAGCACCGCATCGGCCCCCTGCCCCGCCCAGTCGGCGCGCATCGCCTCGAGCAGGTCGCGGGTCTGGAAACCGACGCTTTCCAGCGCCGCGCGCGCCAGTTCCGCAGGCCCCGTGCCCCGCGTAAGGCCAAAGATCGCGCCCCGGCAATCGGGCCGCCAATAGGGCGCGCCAAGCCCGGTAAAGGCGGGCACAAGCACCACCTCCTGATGCGGGTCGGCGGCATCCGCCAGCGGCTGCGTCTCGCGCGCCTCGCGGATGATCTTGAGCCCGTCGCGCAGCCACTGCACCACCGCCCCCGCGACAAAGATCGAGCCCTCGAGCGCATAGG
Source organism: Roseovarius sp. MBR-79 (assembly GCF_053628555.1). Lineage (NCBI taxonomy): Bacteria > Pseudomonadati > Pseudomonadota > Alphaproteobacteria > Rhodobacterales > Roseobacteraceae > Roseovarius > Roseovarius sp. MBR-79. Next base: position 115,473 of record NZ_JBRJGP010000007.1, read on the forward strand.
TGGGCTGGCCGTCAAGCTGATAGGCGATGGTGGTCAGCAGCCGGTTCTGCGAGGTGACCGGCACCGTGCCGGTATTCAGAAGCGCGAAACAGCCCGTGCCATAGGTGGATTTGAGCATGCCGGGCTGAAAACACGCCTGCCCCACGGTCGCCGCCTGCTGATCGCCCGCAACGCCGAGAATGGGGATTTCGCGGCCAAAGAGATCGGCGCGCGTCACGCCATACTCGGCGGCGCTGTCGCGGACCTCTGGCAGCATCGCCACGGGAATGTCGAGCAGATCACAGATGGTCGCGCTCCACCGCCCCTTGCGGATGTCGTAAAGCAGCGTGCGCGCGGCGTTGGTGGCATCGGTTGCATGGGTCCTGCCGCCGGTCAGCTTCCAGATCAGGAAACTGTCCACCGTGCCGAAGAGCAGATCGCCCGCACGCGCCCGTTCGCGCGCGCCGTCCACATGATCGAGGATCCAGCGCAGTTTCGTGCCCGAGAAATAGGGATCGAGCAACAGGCCGGTGCGGGCGTTCACCATCGCTTCGTGGCCCGCGTCACGCAGGGATTTGCAGAAATCGGCCGTGCGCCGGTCCTGCCAGACGATCGCGCGATGAATGGCGCGGCCGGTGTGACGGTCCCAGACCACCGTGGTCTCGCGCTGGTTGGTGATGCCGATGGCGGCCACGTCCGCGCCGGTGATCCCGGCCTTCTCGATGGCCGCGCGACAGGTGGCGGCGGTGGTGGACCAGAGGTCATCGGCCTCATGCTCGACCCAGCCGCTATCGGGGTAATGCTGCGGAAATTCCTCCTGCGCGGACGTGACAGGTCGCATGGCGGCGTCAAAGAGGATCGCGCGGCTCGACGTGGTGCCCTGGTCGATGGCGAGGATATGGGTCATGGGGGTGGTTCCGTCTCGTTCACACGTCATCCCCGGGTGTGCCCAGAGGGTCTCCGATGTCGCCGTCATCCTCGGGCGTGACCCGAGTATCTCTCGTCGCCGTCATCCTCGGGCTTGACCCGAGGATCTCTCGTCCCCGTCATCCTCGGGCTTGACCCGAGGATCTCCCGACCAATAGACCATCCGGTCAAGCCGGATGATGACGCAGACCATGGACACCGGGGCGCGCATCACGCGCCCCGGTGCGTGTCGTTACTGCCAGGACTTGATCAGCTCGTCATAGGAGACGGTGACCGGAGCCTCGTCCTCGTTGTCGAGCTTGGCATAGGGCGCACCCGGCTGGCTGAACCAGTATTCGGCATCCCGCACCTCGTTCATCTTCGGGCCGATATCGCCCTGAACGCCTGCGCGCTCAAGCCGCTCCATCACCCGCTCCTGATCGGCGCAAAGCGCATCAAGCGCCTCTTGCGGGGTCTTGGCCCCCGACATGGCGTCGCCGATGTTCTGCCACCAGAGCTGTGCCAGTTTCGGGTAATCCGGCACGTTGGTGCCGGTGGGCGACCAGGCCACCCGCGCGGGCGAGCGGTAGAACTCGATCAGCCCACCAAGCTTGTCGGCACGTTGGGTGAAGTGGTCCGAATCGATGGTCGATTCGCGGATGAAGGTCAGGCCCACGTCCGATTTCTTCAGGTCGACGGTCTTGGACACCGCGAATTGCGCGTAAAGCCACGCCGCCTTGGCGCGGTCCACCGGGGTGGACTTCATCAGCGTCCAGGAGCCCGCATCCTGATAGCCAACCTTCTGACCCTCTTTCCAGTAAACGCCGTGCGGCGAGGGGGCCATGCGCCATTTGGGCGTGCCGTCCTCGTTCATCACCGGCAGGTCGGGCTGCACGGTCGCGGCGGTGAAGGCCGTATACCAGAACATCTGCTGGGCGATATTGCCCTGCGCCGGGATCGGTCCCGCCTCGGAGAAGGTCATGCCGGCAGCAGCGGGGGGCGAGTATTTCTGAAGCCACTCGATCGCCTTGGTCACGGCATAGACAGCGGCAGGCGCGTTGGTTGCCCCGCCCCGCGCCACGCAGGAGCCCACCGGCTGCGAGTTCTCGTTGACGCGGATGCCCCATTCATCGACCGGCAAGCCGTTGGGCTCGCCCACGTCTCCCATGCCCGCCATCGACATCCACGCGTCGGTGTAGCGCCAGCCAAGGCTCGGGTCTTTCTTGCCGTAATCCATGTTGCCAAAGACCGCGCCCTCGACGCCCAGATGCGACAGGTCGCGCCCGGTGAAGAACTCGGCGATATCCTCATAGGCCGACCAGTTGACCGGCACGCCAAGGTCATAGCCGTATGTGGCCTTGAAATCCGCCTTGTTCTTATCGTCGTTGAACCAGTCGTAGCGGAACCAGTAGAGGTTGGCGAATTGCTGGGTCGGCATCTGGTAGACCTTGCCATCCGGCCCGGTGGTGAACGACAGGCCGATGAAATCGTCCAGATCGAGCGTCGGGCTGGTCACGTCCGCGCCTTCCCCGGCAATCCAGTCGGTCAGGTTGCGCACCTGCTGATAGCGCCAGTGGGTGCCGATGAGGTCGGAATCGTTGACATAGCCGTCATAGATATTCTCGCCCGACTGCATCTGCGTCTGCAGCTTCTCGACCACGTCCCCCTCGCCGATGAGGTCATGGGTCACCTTGATGCCGGTGATCGCGGTGAAGGCGGGTGCCAGCACCTGGGATTCGTATTCATGGGTGGCGATGGTCTCGGAGACGACCTTGATCTCCATGCCCTGGAACGGCTGGGCCGCATCGACGAAGAATTGCATCTCCGCTTCCTGCTCGGCGCGGCTCAGCACCGACAGCCCCGCGATCTCGTTGTCGAGGAAGGCGCGTGCCGCCTCCATGTCGGCGAAGGCAGGCGCGGCCATCAGGCCGAGCGAGACCATCGCCGTGGTGGTTGTCAATCTCAAGTTCATGTTGTCCTCCCTTATGAACTCATAGTCCGGTGGTATTGGCCCCTCACACCCAGCGGAACACCGCCGCAGCATAGAGAAGGCAGACGATCAGCGCATAGGGTTGATTTGCGCCGACAAGCCCGAGCCAGGCCAGGTTGATGAAGGCCGAACCCAGAAGCGTGATGAAGAGCCGATCCCCCCGCGTCGTCTCGATGCGTAGCACGCCCATGCGCGGGGTCTCGGGGAATTTTATCGCCAGCACCGTGAAGGTGATGAGCAGGGCCGCGATCACCATGAAGAAGATCGCCGTGGGCCATGTCCATGCCATCCATGACAGGTCCATCAGTCAGGCCCTCCCTCTTGTGCAAACCGTCATCGTCCGGCTTGACCGGACGGTCTCTTTGGTCAGAGATCCTCGGGTCAAGCCCGAGGATGACGGCCAAGTGGTTTCCACGTCATCCTCGGGCTTGACCCGAGGATCTCGTGCAATCGCACAAACCATATCTACGCGCCGCCTATATCCTCCCACAAGTCCCGCCAGCCGGGATTGCCCGTCTCCACAAGCGCGATCTTCCAGTCGCGATACCAGCGCTTGAGCGCCTTTTCCCGGCGTATCGCCTCGCATGGCTCGCAATGCGGCTCGAACCAAACAAGGCGCGTAAGATTGTATCGGTCGGTAAATCCCGGCAACGCGTGGGTGCGATGCTGCCAGATGCGGTGCACAAGATGGCCTGTCATGCCGATATAGAGCGTGCCGCGCGGCTTGTTGGTGACGATATAGACGGCTGGTGTTCGTGTCATGGCATGGGTCAAAGCGCGTTTGGCAAGAGATCCTCGGGGCAAGCCCGAGGATGACATCGCCACGGGGGGCACCGTCATCGTCCGGCCTGACCGGACGATCTCGACGGCCGGAGATCCTCGGGTCGAGCCCGAGGATGACATTGAATTGGTTAACAACCCGTTCCATCACACCCTCCCCAACGCGAAACCCTTGGCAATATAATTGCGCACGAACCAGATCACCAAGGCCCCCGGCAGGATCGTCAGCACCCCCGCCGCCGCCAGAACGCCCCAGTCGATGCCCGCTGCCCCTTGGGTGCGGGTCATGATCGCCGCGATCGGCTTGGCGTCCACCGTGGTCAGCGTGCGGCTCAGCAACAGTTCCACCCATGAAAACATGAAGCAGAAGAACGCCGCAACGCCGATGCCGGAGGCAATCAGCGGCGTGAAGATCTTGACGAAGAAATGCCCGAAGGAATAGCCGTCGATATAAGCAGTCTCGTCGATTTCCTTGGGCACCCCGCGCATGAACCCCTCCAGAATCCACACCGCCAGCGGCACGTTGAAAAGCGTATGCGCCAGCGCCACCGCGATATGGGTGTCAAACAACCCCACCGAGGAATAAAGCTGAAAGAACGGCAGCGCGAAAACGGCCGGAGGGGCCATGCGGTTGGTGAGCAGCCAGAAGAACAGGTGCTTGTCGCCCATGAAATTGTAGCGGCTGAACGCATAGGCCGCAGGCAGCGCGACGGCCACCGACAGCACCGTGTTCATCGTCACGTAGATGATCGAGTTGACATAGCCCATATACCAGGCCGGATCGCCCAGAATGGTGCGGTAATTGTCAAGCGTGAGGGTCTCGGGCCAGAGGGTGAAGGTATTGAGGATCTCGGTATTGGTCTTGAGGCTCATGTTCAGCAGCCAGTAGATCGGCAGCATGAGGAACAAAAGGTAAAGGGTCATCACCCAGTTGATGCGGGGACGATGTGCCATCACTTGCCCTCCCGCTTGTCGAGATTGGTCATCACCGTGTAGAACACCCAGCTGACCAGCAGGATCACCAGAAAATACATGATCGAGAAGGCCGCCGCCGGGCCAAGGTCGAACTGCCCCAGCGCCATCTTCACAAGGTCGATGGATAGGAACGTGGTGGCATTGCCGGGCCCGCCGCCGGTGACGACGAAAGGCTCGGTATAGATCATGAAACTATCCATGAAGCGCAGGAGAATAGCGATCATCAGCACGCCCATCATCTTGGGCAGTTCGATAAAGCGGAACACCGCCCAGCGGCTCGCCTGATCTATGCGCGCGGCCTGATAATACGCGTCGGGGATGGATTTGAGGCCGGCATAGGCCAGAAGCGCCACCAGCGAGGTCCAGTGCCAGACATCCATGACGATCACCGTCACCCAGGCGTCAAACGTGTTCTGCGTATAGTTGTAGTCGATGCCCAAAGCGGCCAGGGTATGCCCCAGAAGGCCGATATCGACGCGGCCAAAGATCTGCCAGATGGTGCCCACCACGTTCCACGGAATCAGCAGCGGCAGCGACATGAGCACGAGACAGACCGAAACCCAGACGCCGCGCTTGGGCATGTTGAGCGCGATGAGCACGCCAAGCGGCACCTCGATGGCAAGGATGATGGCCGAAAAGATCACCTGCCGTTGCAGTGCCGCCCACATCCGTTCCGAGGCGAGCATTTCCTCGAACCATTCCAGCCCCGCCCAGAAGAACTGGTTATTGCCGAACGTGTCCTGCACCGAATAGTTGACCACGGTCATGAGCGGGATCACGGCGGAAAACGCCACCAGAACCAGCACCGGCAGCACTAGGAACCACGCCTTCTGATTGGTGGTCTTTTCCATCAGGCGGCCTTTCCCTTATTCCTTTGACAACGGTATCCGTCATCCTCGGGCCTGACCCGAGGATCCCTCCGCCAAGAGATCATCCGGTCAAGCCGGATGATGACATCACGATTAATTCCGTCATCCTCGGGCTTGACCCGAGGATCTCCGCCCGAAGTGATCCTCGGGTCAAGCCCGAGGATGACGTCCGAAACCCGTGCCATCATGATGCCGCCTCCAGGACCTGTTCAGGCGCGATGCGCCAGTCATCGACATAGACATTGACGGCCTCCGGGGCGAGGCGCGCGCGCAGGCCATGGGCGGGCAGGGCGGCCCCTTCGGGCAGGATGGCGTTGATCGGCAGCCCGTCGAAATCGAGCCGCGCGATGCGGTGTCGGCCCACATCCTCGATCCGCCTCACGCGGACCGGCAGCCCCTCGCCGCCAAGCGAAACGAATTCGGGGCGCACGCCGATTTCCACCCGGCCTTCGGGCCGTCCATAATCCCCGCCGAGCGCCACCGCGTGCCCCGCCACCCGCGCGCGCGTTCCCTCGACCTGCGCGGGCAGAAGGTTCATGCCCGGAGAGCCGATGAAATAGCCCACGAAGGTATGCGCGGGCCGCTCGAACAGCTCCTCTGGCGTGCCCACCTGCACCACGCGGCCCTCGTGCATCACCACCACCTTGTCGGCGAATGTCAGCGCCTCGGTCTGGTCATGCGTCACATAGATCATCGTGTGGCCGAACTCGTGGTGCAGCGCCTTCAACTGCGTGCGCAACTCCCATTTCATATGCGGGTCGATCACCGTCAGCGGCTCATCGAAGAGAAGCGCGTTCACATCCTCGCGCACCATGCCCCGGCCAAGACTGATCTTCTGCTTCGCGTCCGCCGTCAGCCCCCGCGCCTTGTGGTCAAGCTCGGCCTCCATGCCGATCATCGCGGCAATCGCCTGCACCCGCGCGGCGATATAGCCCGGCTCGGCCCCGCGATTTCGCAGCGGAAAGGCGAGGTTCTCACGCACCGTCATGGTGTCGTAGACCACCGGAAACTGGAACACCTGCGCGATATTGCGCGCCGCCGTGGGCTGATCGGTCACATCCTGATCGCCAAAGAGGATGCGCCCGCGCGAGGGCCGCAAGAGGCCGGAAATGATATTGAGAAGCGTGGACTTGCCGCAGCCCGACGCACCCAGAAGGGCATAGGCCTCGCCGTCACCCCAGACATGGTCAAGCTGCTTGAGCGCCCAATCCTCGTCGGTCGCGGGCTTGGGCAGGTAGCTATGCGCCAGATTATCAAGCGTGATCTTTGCCATCGTCCCCCCTCAGGCCGCCTGCGCATAGGCAGCCGGTGCCACCAGCGCGCCATCCGGCCCGAACACGTAAACATGCGCCGGATCGAGCCAGACCCGCAGCATTGCCCCCAGTTCCAGATCGCGCACCCCGTGGATAAGGCCCACCCAGCGTTGGCCGTGATGGTCGAGATGCACGAAGGTCTCCGAGCCGGTGATCTCGGTCACATTGAGCCGCGCCTCGAATTCCATCGCGTGGCCCTCGGGGCGGTCGATCGCCAGATGGTTGGGGCGGAACCCGGCCAGATAATCGCCATCGGCCAGCCCCGCCAGCGTGCCGAGTGCCGCCACCTCCTGCCCGTCGCCAAAGCCGATCCGGTCGCCCAGCTTGGTCACCGAGAGGAAATTCATCGGCGGATCGCTGAACACGCGCGCGGTGGTGGCGTCGCGCGGTTGGCGATAGACCTCGGGCGTCGGCCCGAACTGCGTGATCCGCCCCTCCCAGAGCGTCGCCGTGTTGCCGCCCAGCAAAAGCGCCTCCTCCGGCTCGGTCGTGGCATAGACAAAGATCGCGCCCGATTCCTCGAAGATGCGCGGAATCTCCAGCCGCAATTCCTCGCGCAGCTTGTAATCGAGATTGGCCAGCGGCTCGTCGAGCAGCACCAGCCCCGCCCCCTTCACCAGCGCCCGCGCCAGCGCACACCGCTGCTGCTGCCCGCCCGACAATTCCAGCGGCTTGCGCTCCAGCATGGGCGTGAGCTTCAGCATCTCGGCGGTCTGCCGCACGCCCACGTCGATCTCGGCCTTCGACTTGCCTTGCAGGCGCAGCGGCGAGGCGATGTTCTCGTAGACCGTCATCGAGGGGTAGTTGATGAATTGCTGATAGACCATCGCCACCGCGCGATCCTGCACGCGCATGCCCGTGACATCCTTGCCCTGCCACAGGATACGCCCCGAGGCGGGCACATCCAGCCCCGCCATCAGCCGCATGAGCGAGGTCTTGCCCGAGAGCGTCGGCCCCAGAAGCACGTTCATCGTGCCGGGCGCCAGCGTGAGGTCGGTCGGGTGGACATGCACCTGCCCGTTCACGACCTTGGAAACCCCTTGAAGCGTCAGCGTCACGCCCGCGCCCTCCCTGTTTGTCCCGCGTCCGCCAGCATCCAGTCGTCAAGCGCAGCAATCTGGGCCTTGGTCATCTTCAGCCCCAGCCGCGTGCGCCGCCAGACCACATCCGCCGCCTCGCGCGCGTATTCGTGGCGCATCTGCCAGCGCACCTCCGCCTCGGTCAGCGTGGCGCCGAAGTCGTGGCCCAGATCGGCGGGCACCTTCGCCGCCCCCAGAATCTCCGCCGCCTCCGTCCCATAGGCCCGCACCAGCCGCCGCGCATGATCCGCCGACAGGAACGGATAGGCCTGTGCCAGACTGTCCACCAGCGCCCCGAACCCGTCAACGGCGAAATCCCCCCCCGGCAGCGCCACCCCGGCCGTCCAGTCCCCGCCCGCCCGCGGAAAATGCGGCGCAAGCCGCGCCAGCGCCGCCTCGGCCAGCCGCCGGTAGGTCGTGATCTTGCCGCCGAATACATTGAGCAGCGGCGCGCCTGCCGTCTCGTCGAGCGACAGCACGTAGTCCCGCGTCGCCGCCGTCGCCGATTTCGCCCCGTCATCATAGAGCGGGCGCACGCCGGAATAGGTCCAGACGATATCGGCCTCGGTGACGGGACGCTTGAAATACTCGCTGGCGAAGCGGCACAGATAGGCCGCCTCCTCGGGGGTGCAGTCCGGGCGCGTCTCGGCATTCTCATGCTCGGCATCGGTGGTGCCAATGAGGGTAAACTCGCCCTCATAGGGAATGGCGAAAATGATGCGCCCGTCAGAGCCCTGAAAGAAATAGCATTTGTCATGGTCATAAAGCTTGCGGGTGACGATGTGGCTACCGCGCACCAGCCGCACGCCTTCGGTGGAATTGAGCCGCAGCACCCCACCGATCACATCGCGCACCCAGGGACCCGCCGCGTTCACCAACGCGCGCGCCTGCACCACCTCGCGCGCGCCACCCGCCTCCAGCGTGATCCGCCAGACATCGCCTGCGCGCTCGGCGGCGATCACACGGGTGCGGGTGCGAACCGTCGCACCCCGCGCCTCGGCATCGCGCGCGTTGAGCACGACAAGACGGCTGTCCTCGATCCAGCAATCGGAATACTCGAACGCGCGCGCGAACTTGTCCTTGAGCGGCGCGCCCTCGGGGCCGCCCTTCAGATCGAGCGTGCGCGTCGCGGGCAGGATCTTGCGCCCGCCCATGCTGTCATAAAGCCAAAGCCCCAGCCGGATCAGCCAGGCGGGCCTGCGCCCGCGCATCCAGGGCATGACCATCGACAGCAGGCGCGATGTGGGCGTCTCCGCCTCGAAGCGCATGTCGCGGTGATAGGGCAGCACGAAGCGCATCGGCCAGGAGATATGCGGCATGGCGCGCAAGAGCACTTCGCGCTCCACCAACGCCTCACGCACGAGGCGGAATTCGAAATATTCGAGGTAACGCAACCCGCCATGAAAAAGCTTGGTTGAGGCCGATGAGGTGGCCGACGCCAGATCGTTCCTTTCGGCGAGCATCACCGACAGGCCCCGCCCCGCCGCGTCGCGCGCGATACCGCATCCGTTGATGCCGCCGCCGATCACGAAGAGATCAAGGGTATCGCTCTCGACACGCTCCAAGGTTCGATCCTTCTTCCCGGCTGCTTTGAAAGCAAACGAAGCACCTTTCAGACATTACAGTCAAGAACGAAAGTTCGTTTTATTTCCTTTCCGCATGAAAATCACAGATGAATAGGCTTTCGCAACATGCTGATGCCCTCCGGCACCCCGCTCGGCAAGCATCGGAAAGGCAATGTCACGTCAAACGACAGAAAATGTCCCGAATCGCGCGCGCGCGCTTGCACGTGGCACGAAACCGAACATAATCGAACAACACACCAAATCAGGCCCGCCATGTCCCAGACCTTTCGCCAACCCGATATCCTCGAGATTGCCCGCACCGAGGGCAAGGTCATGGTCGAGGACCTCGCCGAACGCTTCAGCGTCACCGTCCAGACCATCCGCCGTGACCTCACGGAACTGGCCAACGCGGGCAAGCTCGAGCGCGTGCATGGCGGCGCGATCCTGCCTTCGGGCGTCACCAACATCCTCTACGAGGAGCGCCGCCGCCTCAACGAGCCCGCAAAGCTGGCGATCGGGCGCGCCTGCGCGGCGGCCATCCCCGAGGATTGCTCCATCTTCCTCGATATCGGCACCACGACCGAGGCGGTGGCCCAGGCCCTGATCGACCACCGCAACCTGATGGTCGTGACCAACAACATGAACGTGGCGCGCATCCTCTCGGCCAATCCCGATTGCGAGATCGTGCTGGCGGGCGGCGCGCTCCGGCGCTCCGATAACGGGCTGGTCGGCCACCTGACCGCGCGCGCCATCGAGAATTTCAAGTTCGACCACGCCATTCTCGGCTGCTCGGCGCTCGACGAGGACGGCGACATGCTCGATTTCGACATTCAGGAGGTGCTTGTGGGCCAGACCCTGCTCAAACGCTCGCGCGAGGTGATGCTGGTGGCCGACACCTCCAAGTTCCAGCGCAGCGCGCCGGTGCGCATCGGCTCGCTGCGCGACGTGGACCGCGTCTTCACCGACGCCCCCCTGCCGCCCGCCCTGACCGAGGCTTGCGCGACATGGAACACCCAGATCCATGTCTGCCGGGAACACGCCTGACCCGCCGCTTCTTCTGGCCTGAAATATCCCGGGGGAGTCGCGCGCATGCGCGACGGGGGCAGCGCCCCCGCTAGAACACCGCATGATCCCCGCGCGCGACGCTGACCTCGCCGCGCGCGAGGCGCGCATAGAAATCCCCCAGCGTCTCGGCCCCGGTCTCGGGTGTGGCAGCCGCGTCATAGCGCCCGGTCACGGGGTCGAGCACCAGCATCGACTCGGTCGCGTAATACCGCCCGATCCGCGCCAGCTCCGCCTTGCCCGCGAGCCGCGCGCTCACCCGCCCGCCAAGCGCCAGCGCGCCCACGACCCCGTCCATCAGCCGCACCGGCACGCGGGCATAGCGCGGCGCAAGGCCAAGCGCGGCAAAGAGCATCCCGCCCTGCTCGATGGGCGTGATCGCCGGTCCCGGCCCGCCGATGGGCAGCACCCGGTTCCAGCGCCCCGGATCGTCGAGGCACTCCACAAGGTACCGCGCGAGATCGCCGTCGGAAATCGGCTTGCACGCCGTCAGCCTCCCGTCGCCGAACAAAAGGAACGGCTTGCCCGCCCGCAGGCGGCCAAGCTGCCCCGAGAGCGACTTGAAATAGGCGGTCGGGCGCACGATGGAGTAGCGCAGGCCCGAGGCCGCAAGCGCTGCCTCCGCCGCAAGCTTGGCGTGTTGAAACGCGAGCAGGGGCCGCTGCACGCAGATCGCAGACAGCAGAACGAATTGCGCGCCGTGCTCTTGCGCCGCCGCGATGGCCGCGACGGTCGCCGCGTGATCCACCGCCCAGGCATCCGCCGGCGCGCCGCTGCGCGAGGCCATGCAGCAGATCACCGCCCCCGCGCCGCCTGTCTTGAGCGCGTCGGCCACCGTGCCGAAATGCAGCCCTACGCCCTCGGGCAACCCATGCCCGCCGCCCGCGTGATGCGGGCGCAACAGGCAATCGACGCCCCGCCCCTCGGCCAGCGCCGCCGCCACCACCGCGCGCCCGCTGGTGCCCGTGGGCCCCAGAACCAGAACCCGCGCCGTCATCCCGTGAGGAAACTCGCATAGGGGAGATAGCGCACCGCATCCCCCGGCGCGATTTCCGCAGCAGCATCGGGCAATTCCACCAGCCCCTCGGCCCAGCTCAACCCGCTGATCCGCCCCGAGCCTTCGGACTTGAACACCTCCACGCGGCCCTCCCTTATCCGCGCGCGCAGGTATTCGCGCCGCCCCGGTTTCTTGCGCTTCTCGAAGGCTGCGGGCACGTCAAAGCCCTGCGGTTCGCGCCAGTCGGCCCCCGACAGCACCGCCATCGCGGGCCGCGCGAAAATGAGCGTGCAGACCAGCGCCGCCACCGGGTTGCCCGGCAGGCCAAAGACCGGCGCGCCGCGCCACATCCCCAGCGCCAGCGGGCGCCCCGGCTTGAGCGCGATGCGCCATTCGGCCATTGCCCCCGCCTCGTTCAAAAGGGCCGAGACGTGATCCTCATCCCCCGAAGAGGCCCCCCCCGAGGTCAGGATCACATCCGCCTCCGCCGCGCCCCGGTCAAGCGCCGCGCGCAGGGCGGCGCGATCATCGGCCACCCGGCCAAGGTCAACGACATCATGGCCCATCTGCCGCGCGAGGGCTGTCAGCATGGGGCGGTTGGCGTCATAAATCTGTCCGGCGCGTGCGGCCTCTCCCGGCTCCACCAACTCGTCTCCGGTGGAAATCACCGCCACGCGCAACCGCGCATAGACCGGCAATTCCGCCAGCCCCACCGCCGCGCAAAGCGCCAGATCGGCGGGCGTGAGCACGCGGCCCGCCTCCAGCACGGTCGCACCCGCCGCCACATCCTCGCCCGCGCGCCGGGTATTGGCCCCCCGCTTCAGCCCGCCACGAAAGGCAATCCGCCCCTCTCCCAGCGTGACATCCTCTTGCAGGATCACGGTATCCACCCCCTCGGGCAGCGCCGCTCCGGTCAGCACCCGCACCGCGTGCCCCTCGGGCACCGCGCCGGGAAAGGGCACCCCCGCCGCCGCGCGGCCCTCGACCAGCGGCAAGACCTGATCGCCCTGCCCGAGACTGTCAAAGGCAAACCCATACCCGTCCACCGCCGTATTCGCCTCCGGCGGGTTCGCCCGCCGCGCCACCACCGGGGCGGCCAGAACCCGCCCCGCCGCTTGGGTCAGCGGCAAGACCTCCTGCCCCACCACCGCACGCAACCGCGCGCGCAGCAGGTCGAGCGCGTGGTCCACCGGCGTCCAGTCCACGCCAGCAGGCAACGCGAAACAGTCGTTCCGCAGCGGCGGCGGTTTCAGCGGATCGTCACAGGCGCGCATCAACTCCTCCTCATGCCCGAGGCCGAAAATCCATCCCTCCTCGGGGGCGTCCACCGCCAGCATGGCGGCGAGACGGTCCCGAGGCAAGCGTGCAAGCCCCCGCGCCATGAGCCGCACCTGATGCGCGTCGCGGATGCCGCCCGCCGCCTCGGCGCGCTTGACGGCCCTGTTGATCAGCCCCGGCCAGACCTCGACCAACGCCACCGGCGCGTCCATCCCCTCGAACGGCCAGACCGCCACCTGCCCCGCAAAGCGGCGCCGCAGCCGGTTCAGCACCGGCAGCCCGATCAGCACCTGCCCGCCCACCGCCCCCGCACCGCCCATCTGCCAGGCGCTGAACGCCCCCGGCGCGCCCGCATCCGCGCACCGCCGGTCGGGCAGCCCGTGACCCGCCCGCGTGTCGCGGCGCGGCAGGCCCGCTACCTCACGCTTGAGACCGTTGAACCAGAACGGCCCCACGCCGGGAAACCGCGCGTTGATCTCGCCCGCGAGGTCAAAACGGTTATTGGCGCGCGGGGCATCCTCGATCCGCGCCTCCAGCCAGTCCCAGACGGCCAAGGGGTCATCGCACCCGGTCAGCGCCCGCGCGAATCCCTTTGGGAAGCCGAACGGAAAATCGCACCCGATGAACAGGCGGCGCCCCGCCGCGCGCTCGGTCTCGATGAGATCGACAAGCGTCGCCTCGGCCTCCACCCGGTTGCGAAAGTAACGCGGGGCCTCTTCCACCCCGCCGCGCACGCATCCCAGCCAGATCGCATCGCGGCGCGGGCGCGGCCCGGTATCGTTGCCGCTCGACCAATCCAGCATGGCAAAGCTGTCGAAGGGGGTCACAGCCCCACCTCTGCCAAAATGAAATCCGCAATCGTGCCTGTGTGGTTCAGATCGAACACCGGCCGATCCAGATCAAGCGCCACATCGCTTGCCACCGCGCGGATCGTAGAATCACCGGGCGCAATCAGCGCATGACCGGTCTCGGCGCGGTAAGCCTCCACCTTGGGGTGACGGTCGCGCTTGTAGCCCTCGATCAGCACCAGGTCGCAGGGCGCGAGCATCGCCAGCAGATCGTCGAGCACCGGCTCATCCTGCCCACGCAATTCGCGCATCAGCGCCACCCGGTGACGCGAGGCGAGCAGCACCTCGCCCGCCCCCGCCTGTCGATGCCGGTAACTGTCGCGCCCCGGATGATCGACGTCAAAGCTGTGATGCGCGTGCTTGACGGTCGAGACCTTGAGGCCCCGCGCCACCATCTCGGCCACCAGCCGCTCCATCAGCCCGGTCTTGCCGGCATTCTTCCAACCGGTCACACCGTATAATTTCATGCCCCGACCCTCCGCCGCGCAAGGGCCAGATCTTCGGGCGTGTTGACGTTGAAAAAGGCATCCTCATTGTCAAAGAGCGCCTCGCGCCCGCCATGTTTCTCGGTCCAGATCACCACCTTGCGCAACCCCCCCTCGAGTGCCGCGCGCAGATCATCGCGCAGCGCCACCGGCCAGAGGCCGAACGTGGGGTGGCGCACCTGCCCGCCCCGGCTCATGGATTTGGTCTCCTCATCGCCGCGCGGCGTCGCCGCCAGCACCAGCGGATGCGCCATGCCCTCGGCCTCCGCTTGCAGGCGCGCCACCAGATCGCGCGGGAAAAAGGGCGTATCGGCGGCCACCGTCACGATGGCCCCGGCCCCCAGCCCGGCGGCCCAGTCCAGCCCGGCGAGAACCCCCACCAAAGGCCCGGCGAAACCGGAGATCGGATCGGGCAGCACAGGCAGGCCAAAGCGCGCAAACCGCGCCGCATCGCCATTGGCATTGAGCGCCATCGCCCCCATCTGCGGCCCCAGCCGGGCGATGATGTGATCGAGGATGACCCCCTCGCCCAGCGCCAACAGCCCCTTGTCGCCCCCACCCATCCTTGTCGCCTGCCCCCCGGCGAGGATCACCCCAAGTGGCGCGCTCATGCGTCGGCACTCTTGCGGCGGTGTTTGGGGCTTTCCTCCTCGACGCTGGCGGGATCGGCATCGCGCAAAAGCCGCTCTTCGCCAGCCAGGCACACGAACCGCTTGCCCCGCATCCGGCCGATCAGCGTGAGCCCCACCTCGCGCGCGATCTCCACCCCCCAGGCGGTAAAGCCCGAACGCGAGGCCAGCACCGGAATCCCCATCATAGCGGTCTTGATCACCATCTCCGACGTGAGCCGCCCGGTGGTGTAAAGCAGCTTGTCACCGGCGCTGACGCCTTCGCTCAGCATCCAGCCCGCGATCTTGTCCACAGCATTATGTCGGCCCACATCCTCCATATAGACGAGCGCACGCGCGCCCTGGCACAGCACCGTGCCATGGATCGCCCCCGCCTCCAGATAAAGCGAGGGCGTGCGGTTGACCTGCGCGGCCAGCGCGTAGAGGTCCGAGGTGCGCACCTCCACCTCCGGCAGGCGCACCCCCTCCAGCCCCTCCATCATGTCACCGAATACCGTGCCCACGGCGCAGCCGCTGGTGCGGGTCTTCTTCTTCAGCTTCTCCTCGTAACTGGTCTGCCCGTCGGTGCGCACCACGACGGTCTCCAACTCCTCGTCATAATCCACCCCCAGCACCGCCTCGCCCTCGGCCAGCATCCCCTGATTGCGCAGGAACCCGAGTGCGAGATATTCGGGATAATCGCCGATGGTCATCGCCGTCACGATCTCCTGCGCGTTGAGAAAGATCGTCAGCGGGCGCTCCTCCACGACCCGGATCTCGGTGCGGTTCCCGTCGTGATCCACCCCCTCCACCGCGCGTGTCAGCCGCACGGCGGCAGGGTCAGGCGCGATCAGATAATCGCCCGTGTCGCTCTGCTGGGCCAATTGCATCTCCTCCCGCTCTCGGCTACCCCGTCCCCGGAGACTGCGACCGGGGCGGAAAATCGTGTCAAGGCAAACCACCAAATCCCTCTATTGGCAAGGCGTGCGCGACGGCGCACCCTTCGTGCTGGTGGTGGTGCCCTTCTCGCTCCTTTTCGGCGTGGTCGGCACCGAGGCGGGGTTGAACCTCTCCGAGGTCATGGGGTTTTCGGTCCTCGTGATCGCGGGGGCCGCGCAATTCACCGCCGTGCAACTCCTGAGCGACGGCGCGCCCGCGCTGGTCGCGCTCGTCTCGGCGCTGGCGGTCAACCTGCGCATGGCGATGTATTCGGCCTCTCTCACGCCTTACCTCGGCGCGGCCCCGCTCTGGCAACGCGCGTTCGCCGCCTATTTCATGGTCGATCAGAGTTACACTGTTTCCTATTTCGCCTATGAGAACCATCCGCGCTGGTCCGTGCCCGAGCGGATGACCTATTATTTCGGCGTGGTCACGCCGATCTGTCCGCTCTGGTATCTCTTCACCCTTCTGGGCGCGCTGATCGGCGACCGGATCCCCGAGGCGATGGCGCTCGACTTCGCACTGCCCATCACCTTTCTGGCGATGATCGGGCCGATGCTGCGCACGCCCGCCCATGTCGCGGCGGCGCTTGTGTCGGTGGCGGTGGCGCTGCTCGCCGCCGGGCTGCCCTATAATGTCGGGCTGCTGATCGCGGGGCTTGCGGGGATGATGACCGGCGCGCAGGCCGAGGTGATGCTCGAGCGGCGCAAGGCGGCGCGCCAGCCATGATCGAGGGGCGCGATCTCTGGCTTTTCATCGCAGCACTCGGGATCGGCACCTTCGCCCTGCGCTTCGTGTTTCTGGGGCTGGTGGGTGACCGGCCCATGCCCGCCTGGCTCTTGCGGCATTTGCGCTACACGGCGGTGGCACTCATCCCGGCGCTCGTTGCACCGCTCACGCTCTGGCCTGCGGCCACCGACGGCGCGCCCGATCCCGCGCGCCTTGTCGCGGCGGGGGTGACGCTGGTGATCGGTTATGCCACGCGCAACGTTGTGCTGGCCATCGCGTCCGGCGCGCTCACGCTTTTCGGCGGCCTCGCCCTTCTCGGCTAGCCCCGCGCTTCTTCTGGCCTGAAATATCCCGGGGGAGTCGCGCGGATGCGCGACGGGGGCAGCGCCCCCTATCGCGGCGCGGCGGCGCGCCGCAGCCGGTCGTTGATCGCGCGCCCCAGCCCCGCTTCCGGGATCGGCGCCACGGCGATCCCCGTCGCCCCCATGGCATCGAGCGCGTGCAGGTGGTGAAAGAGATTGGCCGCCGCCTCGCGCAGATCGCCCGCAGCCGAGAGGTTGAGATCGCCCGCCACCGGGCCGAACCCCAGCATCACCTCGCCCGCACCGGCCGCCAGGACCCCGAGCCGCACCCGTGCCCCCGGCGCGTAATGCGAGGCCATCTGCCCCGGCGCGGTGAGCGGATCGCCCGCCTGATGCCGCGCCAGCGGCGCGCCCAATCTGGCCTCCAGCGCCTCGAGCGACACGCCACCGGGTCGCAAGAGCACGGGCGCGCCCGAGAGGCCAACGATGCTCGATTCAACCCCCACGGCGCAAGGCCCGCCGTCGATCACCGCCTCGATCCGGCCCCCGAGCCCTGCCAGCACATGGTCTGCCGTGGTCGGGCTGATTCGCCCCGAGGGGTTGGCAGAGGGGGCCGCGACCGGCCCGCCGAAGGCCGAGAGCGCGCGCCGCGCCACCGGATGCGCGGGCACCCGCAGCGCCAAGGTCCCGAGACCCGCCGTCACCAGTGGCGAAATCCCCGCGCCGCCCCGCAACGGCAGCACCAGTGTCAGCGGCCCCGGCCAGAAGGCCGAGGCAAGCCGCTCGGCGGCATCCGACCAAATAACCAGGTCCTGCGCCGCCGCCACATCGGCCAGATGGACGATGAGCGGGTTGAACCGGGGCCGCCCCTTGGCCTCGAAAATCCGCGCCACCGCCAGATCGTCGCGCGCATCGGCCCCAAGGCCGTAAACCGTCTCGGTCGGCAGCGCGACCAGCCCGCCCGCGCGCCAGATCGCGGCCGCCGCCACAAGCCCCGCCGGGTCGGCCTGCAATAATTCGGTTGCAATCGGCATTTACGACCCCTGACCTGACGCGGCGTTCCGGTTGCCTGTGCGTTGCGGTTGATTACCCTTGTCCCGAAGGTTAAGCCCATAACGTGACGCGGCCCTCCTGCCAAGCCGCGCCTGCCCCATAGGAGGTATCCATGCCCTATCGTGCCCCGGTGGACGAGTATCTCTTCCTCTTCGATCACATCGTCGGCCTGCCCGAGGTCGCCGCCACCGAGCGTTTTGCCGAGGCCACGCCCGACATGACGGCCGCCATCCTGCATGAGGCCGCGCGCCTGTGCGAAGAGGTCATGGCACCCTTGCAACGCAGCGGCGATCTGCACCCCGCGCGGTTGGAAAACGGCGTTGTGCGCACCTCTCCCGGTTTCGCCGAGGGCTACCGCGCCATCGCGACGGGCGGCTGGGTCTCGATCGCGGCCAGCCCCGAGCATGGCGGCATGGGCCTGCCGATGGTTCTGACCACCGCCGTCAACGAGATGATGTCGGCCGCATGCCTGTCGCTGCAATTGGCCCCCTTGATGACGCAAGGCCAGATCGAGGCGCTCGAGCATCACGCCAGCGACGCCCTGAAGGCGCTCTACCTGCCCAAACTGGTGAGCGGCGACTGGGCCGGCACGATGAACCTGACCGAGCCGCAGGCGGGATCGGATGTCGGCGCGCTGCGCAGCAAGGCCGAGCCGAACGGCGATGGGACCTATGCCATCACCGGGCAGAAAATCTATATCTCGTGGGGTGACAACGATTTCACCGAAAACGTCTGCCATCTCGTGCTGGCGCGGCTGCCCGATGGCGTGGCGGGCACCAAGGGGATCAGCCTCTTTCTGGTGCCGAAATTCATCCCCGACGAAAACGGCAATCCCGGCACGCGCAATGCACTGAACGTGGTCAGCCTCGAGCACAAGATGGGCCTGCACGGCAGCCCCACGGCGGTGATGCAATATGACGGGGCCACCGGCTGGCTGGTGGGGCACGAACATGACGGGATGCGCGCCATGTTCACCATGATGAACAACGCCCGCCTCGGCGTCGGCGGTCAGGGCGTGGGTGTGGCCGAGGGGGCGACGCAGCACGCGCTGGCCTATGCGCGCGAGCGCCGTCAGGGACGCACGGCGAACGGGGCAAGCGGCGGCGCGATCCTTGGTCATGCCGATGTGCGCCGGATGCTCGCCACCATGCGCGCCGAGACCTTTGCCGCGCGCGCCATCGCCCTTGCCTGCGCGCAGGCCATCGACATGCAGACCGCCACCGCCGCGCCGCGCTGGCGCGCGCGCGCGGCGCTGCTGACCCCGCTTGCCAAGGTGTTCGGCACCGAGACCGGCATCGCGGTTGCGGATATCGGCGTTCAGGTGCATGGCGGCATGGGCTTTATCGAAGAGACCGGCGCGGCGCAGTATCTGCGCGACGTGCGCGTGACCGCGATCTACGAGGGCACGAGCGGGATTCAGGCGATGGATCTTGTCGGTCGCAAGCTCATGGACGGGGGCGACGCGGCCTTTGCCCTGATCGACGAGATCGAGGCCATGGCCGAGGGGGCGCGCGCGGCCCTGCCCGATCTGGCGGGCAAGCTCTGGCAGGCCGCGGAAACCCTGCGCGAGACGACCGACTGGATGCTTGCACAGACCGACATGACCGAGCGTTTCGCGGGTGCCATCCCCTATCTGCGCGGCTTTGCCCGCGTTCTGGGCGCGCATTTCCACCTCAAGGCCGCGTTGGCCGAGGGCGGCACCGGACCGCGCACGCGGCTGGCGCGGTTCTACATCACCCGGCTTCTGCCCGAGCATATCGGCCATTTTGCCCATGCCACGGGCGGCGCGGGCGATCTCTACGCGCTGGACGACGCGGATTTCGCCGCCTGATGATGGACGGCGGCGCGCTCATCCATCACCCGTGGGAGGCCCCGCCGCCCGAGGGCGAGGCCACCGAAGTGGCCCCCGGCCTGCTCTGGCTGCGCCTGCCGCTGCCGATGGTGCTCGATCACGTCAATGTCTACGCGCTCGACGAGGGCGAGAGCTGGACCATCGTGGATACCGGCATCCATTCGCGGCGCGCGGTCGCGCTCTGGGAGACGATCCTCGCGGGTCCCCTGCGCGGCAAGCCCGTTGGGCGCGTCATCCTTACCCATCACCACCCCGACCACGTCGGCATGGCGGGCTGGTTCATGGCGCGGTTCGGGGCCGCGCTCTGGGCCACGCGGACAAGCTGGCTCATGGCGCGGATGCTCATCCTCGATGTCGAGGAGACACCGACGCCGCAGGCGCTCGACTTTTCCCGCGCGGGCGGCATGGACCCCGAGATATTCGAGGCGCGACGCCGCGAGCGGCCCTATAATTTTGCCGATACCTGCGCGCCCATCCCCGTGGGCTATCGCCGGATTGTTGACGGCGAGGTGATCCGCGCGGGTGGTCGTGACTGGGACGTGCGGCTGGGCGGCGGGCACGCGCCCGACCACCTCACGCTCTGGTCGCGCGAGGATCGGCTCGTGATCGCGGGCGACCAGATCCTGCCCGGCATCAGCCCCAATATCGGCGTCTATCCGACCGAGCCCGAGGCCGATCCGCTGGCCGAGTGGTTCGCCGCCTGCGACCGGCTTGCTCCGCATGCGCGCGAGGATCACCTTGTCCTGCCGGGGCACAAGCTGCCCTTTACCGGCCTGCCGCTACGGATGCGGCAACTCCGGGAGAATCACGAGGCGGCGCTCGGGCGGCTGCGCGCGTTTCTCGAGGAGCCGCACACCGCCGCCGACTGCTTTCCGCTGCTGTTCCGGCGCAGGATCGACGCGGGCACCTACGGGCTTGCGCTGGTGGAATCGGTTGCGCATCTCAACCACCTCCTGCACGCTGGCGCGGTCAGGCGCTGGCGGCGCAAGGATGGCGCGTGGCTCTGGCAGGTGCGGTAACGGGAGGGGCGCGCATGAGTGACCAGATCCAGACATCGGCGGAACTGGCCGAAAACGCGGCCATGCCCCGCTGCCACGAGGTTCACGCAACCCCCGGCCAGCCCTGCATGGAGGAGGCGGCCAAATCCCTGCCCCAAACCCCGGTCGATCAGAAAAGCCCCGCGCAATGGGCCTATGAGCGGCTCATCCTCTATATCGGCAACTTCGAGAAAACCCTCGACGAGGCGCACGAGGTGGCCATGGGCTTTGCCGGATCGGACGCGGGGACGCTGCGCATCGAGGGCATGGGGTATTTCGACCCCGATATCGTGACCTTCTACGGCCAGGACCAGATGGGGATGCGCACCCAGCTTGTGCAGCATGTGAGCCAGCTTTCGGTGATGCTGCGCGCCCTGCCCAAACAGGCCGAAGAGGCCCCGCCCACACGGATCGGCTTTCGCCTCGCGCAGGATCTCGAACGGGGGTGAAGCTGCGTCAGGTTGGGCCGTGACAGGGCACGACAAATACGGTAATCACGGCTCCAACTCATACCGGACGAACAGAAGGACCGCGCGACATGGCCGAGCACAAGCATGGCGAAATGGACATCACCGTTCAGGAAAAGACCTTTGAGGGCTTCATCAAGTGGACCATGTGGTCGGTGGTGGGCATCATCGGCTTTCTGATCTTTCTCGCGCTGGTCAACGGCTGAATTCCCGAACCGGAGGCAGCCATGCGGTCGTTCTTGCTGGCGCTCTGCGCCGTCCTTGCCCTTGCAGGCTGCGCCGCCGAATCGGTCTGGTCGAGCGATGAGGAGGTGACGCGCGCCGCCTATCGTCATGACGGGCCGCCCAACCTCACACTCTTCACGATGATAAACAACAACAACGGATCGGGCGCGCATACCGCATTGATGATAAACGGCGCGCAGCGTGTCATCTTCGATCCCGCAGGCTCTTTCAACAACCTGCGCACGGTTCCCGAGCGCAACGATGTGCTCTACGGCATCACGCCCAAAGTGGCGGATGTCTATACCCGCTACCACGCGCGCGAGACCTTCCATGTCCGCATCCAGCGGCTCGATGTCACGCCGGAACTGGCCGCCAAGGCGATCCGGCTGGCCGAGGCGGCGGGGCCGGTGCCCAATGCCGCCTGCTCATTGGCCACATCGAAGATCCTGGCCGAGCTTTTCCCCGGCAAGGTCAGCACATCCTGGTTTCCCAAAAAGACCGCCGACGCCTTTGCGCGCATCCCCGGCGTAACCGAAGAAACGCTCTACGAATACGACAGCGACGACAATTCCGGCGTGCTTGCCGCCTGGGACCCGGCGCGCGCCCGCGCGAATTGAGCGCGCGCGCCTTCACACTCGCGCGCGCGCGCTGTCACATCTCTGGACGCGCGCGCGAAGAGGCCCCATCAAGTAGGCATGACACGCCTCACCGACAAACTCACCGACCAGACATGGCGCTACGCCATGGGCCGCCAGTTCGAGGCGGTGACAGACGAGATTTTCCAGGTCATCCGCTGGGTTCTGGTGGTGGGTTTCGCGAGCTACCTGTCCCGCGCCCATGACATCCTCATCCTGCACGTCACCTATTGGGTGCTGTCGGTGCTGCTTTTCGGCTATATCGCCTCGCGGTTCCTTTTGCGTCCCGAGATTGCCTTTCTCGGCAACCCGCCGGGGCGCGCAGGCCGCCTTGCGCAATCGGCGCTCAATTTCGGGCTCTGCGTCGTGGTATTCGCGGTGACGCTCTACGCGGTCAGCGCGCTGACGCAGGCCATCGCCGACTATCGCGGCGGGCTCTGAGCCCTTGCGCACATCGCGCCCCTGCGGCAGAAGCGATGCGCAACCGCCCGGAGAGCCGCGATGCCCCCGCAAAAGACCGTTCAGGACTATATCCGCACCATCGTCGATTTCCCGCATGAGGGGATCCTTTTCCGCGACGTGACCACGCTTTTCGCCGATCCGCGCGGTTTTCGCATGGCCATCGACCAGATGCTCCACCCGTGGGCCGGGGTGCGCATCGACAAGGTGGCCGGGCTTGAGGCGCGCGGCTTCATCCTTGGCGGGGCCATCGCGCATCAGCTCTCAGTCGGGTTCGTTCCCATCCGCAAGAAGGGCAAGCTGCCCGGCGCGGTGATCTCGGAGGAGTATCACCTCGAATATGGCGAGGCGGTGGTCGAAATCCACGACGATGCCATCGCGGCAGGCGAACGGGTGCTTCTGGTCGATGACCTTCTGGCTACCGGCGGCACGGCGGCGGCGGGTATCCGGCTGATCGAGCGGCTGGGCGGAGAGATCATCGGCTGCGCCTTCATCGTCGACCTGCCCGGGCTTGGCGGGCACGCGCGGCTTGCCGGGATGGGGATGGACGTGCACACGCTCTGCGCGTTCGAGGGGCTGTGACGGGGCCGGTTTGGCCTGTTGCTGACATTGGCCGTCTGTCCCCTGCGCGGAATCAAGGCGTGCTTGCACGCCGCCGCGCATCGCCGGGCCGCCCCCCGGCACGGCGATTTGGCTGCCGCTTGCGCCATGCCAAGAGGTTTTTCGGATTTGGCGAGATAAAGCGCTGCCAAACGAACGTTGGATCGCCGCACCGCGGCCCGTCGATGCGCGGCTCCACCAATGTCCCCTTCAGGCCAAAGGCAGCAACCACGCTGACGCCCAGTTCGTAGCGTCTTTGGGCGACGGCATTCGAGCTTGCAACGCCCCCTACCCCTCGTTCAACCGCTCCCAGAAGATCGCCAGATGCCGCTGCACGATCTCGGCATGGCGCCCGCTCTCGCGCAACCGGGCCAGCCCCGCGTTGATCCGGTAGAGATGGGTCGTGCCGCGCCAGTGGCTCTTGGAAATCACCACATGCAGCGTGTCGCGCGAGAGCGGCCGCTCAAGCGGCACAACCTGCCCGCGCAGCCCCATCGAGACCACCTTTGACGCGCCCAGAAACACGTCAACGGCCACCGCGTCCACATCCCCCGCCATCAGCGCCGCGAAACAGGCCTCGGGGCCCTCGGGCTGCACCAGCGTCACCACCCCCTGCGACAGCCAGCGCCGGTCGGCACGATCCAGATCATGCGTCGCCTCGCCCGCCGGTCGGCAGAGCCGCACGCCTGACACATCGGCATCGCTCTCGTATGTGAGCGGGCTGTCCGCGCGCTTGAACAGCATGATCGGCAGGTCGATCAGCGGCTCGGAAAAATGAAACCCTGAGCAGCGGAGATCATCGGGGCTGCTGGCGCAATCGGGCTTGAGCCAGGGAAACCCCATGTCATGACGCTTCTCCGACAGGATCGGGCTAAGGTGCTGTGACCGGTCATCCTCCCACACAATCTCGTAGGGCACGGGCGACGGGGCCATTTCCAGCGCCGCGTTGACCAGTTCCGTCACCAGCCCGCCGCCGGGCCAGGTGCGGTCGGTGAAAGGCGCGAAATTGCCACCCGTCAAAAGGGTCATCTCCGCGCCCTTCTGCACCAGCGGCGTGGGGTCGGGGCGCGTCTCCTCGGCCGGACAGGGGATCTCGATCTCGGTGCCGGGTGCCAGTGTCTCGACCTGCCCGACAAGCGCGCGCTGATTGGCATAGTAGATCAGCGTCCACAGGTCGTCGTTCTCGTAATGCGCCGCCGCGACCGAACGCAGCGTGTCGCCCGGCTGCACACGATAGGTCACGTCGCAGAGCGCCAGCGCCGCCCCCGGCAGCGCCAGCAAGATGAGGGCACCAAGCGCCGCAAACCTGTCCGCGCGCCTCACCTCAGAACTCCGCCCAGACGCGGCTCATATGCGCGTCGATGATCTGCCGGTAGGTGCCGTCGGTCTTGATCTTCGCCAGCCCCTCTTCGAATACCGCCAGAAGCGCGGGGCCATCGGGGTGCGACTTGTGCACCACCATGTGATTGCCGTCGATCGAGATGGGCTGCCCTTGTGCCACCACCACACGATCCTGAAGTCCCATTTCCTTGATCTTGCCGCGCCCGAGGAATTCGTTGAGCACGACGCCATCCACCGCGCCCTCGGTCAACAGGCGCAGGCACTCGCCCGGCGAGGCGGGCTGTTTGAGGGTGATCGCCCCGGATTTGAGCCAGTTGCGGCCCTGCTGATCGAAGATATAGGTGGAATACCCAGCCGGACGGCAGAGCACCTTGCCCGCCAGATCGGCATCGGTGTTGAAGGCAAACGGGCGGCTCTTGTCCACGAAAAGCAGCATCAGCACCTCGAACATCGAGTCCGAGAAGAGCAGGTTGGCACAGCGATAGGTCTCGGGGTCGGCGGCGCAATCGGGCTTGAACCAGGGAAAGCCGATATCGAGCAGCGCATTGGACAAGAGCGGCTCGTGATGCGCGGCCCAGTCATCGACCCAGTGGATCGCAAAACCCTGCGGCGGGTTGGCGGCCTCCATCGCGGCCTGAACCACCTCGGCCAGAATGCCGCCACCCGGCATGGCCTTGTCGGTGAAGGGCCAGAAATCACCACCTGTCAAAATGTTGATCTTGCGCCGGGTGGCGGCATTCCCGGCCGCCACGACCAGCGGCGCGGGGACCTGTGCCTGTGTCGCCGCCGCAGGCAGCGGTGCGCCCCCCGCAAGGCCCGAGGGCAGCCCGTCGATGCAACGCAACCGAAGCCGCATCCCCACGCGGATATTGTTCGGGTTCGGACCGATGGCGTCGATATTGGCCGAATGGATCGCGGTCCACTTGCCCGCATCCTTGTATTGGCTGTCCGCGATCAGCGACAGGCTGTCGCCACGTTGCACGGTATACTCGCCCCCGCAGGTCTGCGCCTGCACCGCCCCGCCGAAAACAGTCCCGCCAAAAAAAACAGAGAGGGCCAAAAGACCCCCACAAATAGAGCTTCGCATCGTACGTACCCCCAGATAATGCGGTCACTAAAACGGTGCGAGAGAGATTCGGTCAAGCCCCTTCCTGCGCCGCCCCCATCCGCGCCGCAAGGCGGCGAGGCAAGGAGGCGTCGGCGCAACAGCCCGGACGCGTATTCCCAAACCGGGACCGATGGCGATACGCGGCAATCCGACAGGATCAATAGGCCTGCGCCTTGCGGATCCTGGTCATCCGCCCCTCTTCGGCAATGGCACCGCCGAGGGTTGTCACCCCCTTGTCGCGCAGAAGCCCCAGCATCCGCACGAAGACCTCTGCCGTGGCCACCGTGTCGCCCATGGCGGTATGGCGCGCCTCCGGCGGAATGGTGATGCCGAAGCGCGCGCACAGCGCATCGAGCGTGTGTTGTCCGGTGTGGTCAAACAGCCCCGCCGACATCAGAACGGTGCAGAGCACCGGATTGTCGAAGCGACGCCCGATTACCGGCTCCTTTAGGCGCAGAAAGGCCAGATCGAAGGGCGCGTTATGCGCGACCAGAACCGCGCCCTGACAGAAATCGTGGAACCGCTGGCCCACGTCGCGGATATCGGGCGCGCCCTCGACCATGGCATCGGTAATGTGGTGCACGCGGGTCGAGGCGGGCGGGATCGGGCGGCCCGGATTGACCAGCGCATCGAAGGTTTCGCCGCGCAGGATGCGCCCGTTGACGATGCGCAGTCCGGCGATCTGCACGATCTCGTCGCCGCCGCGCGGCGACAGGCCCGTGGTCTCGGTGTCAAAGACGACAAAGCTCAGGTCGGACAGGGCGCGCGCGGCCATCTCGGCGCTCGGGGCGGCGGGCAGGTTGAAATCGTAGAATTCGGGCCGCGCGTCACCGGGGGCAAGCGGCGCGCTGGCCGTGGGCAGCGGCAGCACGATCCGGTGCGCGGTGCCCTGTCCCTCGGCCCAGATCGTGGTCTGATGCGCGTCGAGCGCGTCGCGGCCCGAGTAATGCCCGTAGGCGGGCGAGAGCGGCGCAGACAGCCAGCCCATGATCTCGCCATCGGTGGCAACCTCGCCCTGCCAGCCAAGGATGAGCCGCGTTTCGGTGCCGTCCGTTTCGGCGGCGAGGGTGAAGCCCGCGCGCGTGCCGCTTTCGCCCAGCCGTTCGATCAACCGCGCGAACAGCGTCGCCATGGCAAAGCCGTCGCAGGCCACCATGGCATCGGTGGCCATGGCGGAGACGCTCAGCGCCTCGCGCGCGCGCACCGCGTCAAAGATATGGCTGGCCGCCACGGCAGAGACCGGCCAGCGACGCGAGGTGGCGGCGGCCTGTTCGTTCGCCATGCTGTCGATGACCTTGAAGAGCCGTGTGACCTCCTCGGAGATGCCCTTGCGAAAGCCCGCACGCGCCTCGGGGGGCAGGTCCGCGCCGGTTTCCAGCACATCGAGCAGTGCCGCGATGGTGCCCGAGGGGCGCCGCACACCTTCGAGCAGGGTGTTGAAAAGATGCGCCTGCTCGGCATGGGCGCGCAGATCGTCGGTGGCGTCCCGGAAGATCAGCACATGGCCCGACAGTTCCTCATCCGACAGGATCGGGGTGACACGGCCCTGAAGGAACCGCTTGCCATCGGTGGAGGCGGCGAGAAACGTCTCGGCACTGGCGCGGCCCGCAATGCGCGCCTCTTCCAGCCGGCGCAGCGCGTCGGTCACCGGCTCGGGACGCAGCACCGCGTCAAGCGGTCGGTCAAGCCCGATCTGCGGCAAAAGCTCCTGCGCCATGCGGTTGTAGAGCATCACCCGGTTGTCGGGCGTGGCCACCACGGCACCTTCGCCCAGATCGCGGAAGAGCGCCTCGAACAGCGCCTTCTCGCGGGCGATGCGGGCGGTCTCGCGCTCGACCGCGCGTTGCCGCGCGGCGCGCGCCTCCGCAAGTGCGGCGTTGATCGCATTGGCGGCGGGGGCCAGCGTGCTGAGATGCCTGGCCTGGCTTTCGTCGATCTGCAAATCCACATCGGCGCGCGCGCGGGTGGTCAGATCCGAGGCCAGCGCCAGAATGGGCTTGGCCACGTTCTCATCAAAAAGAAGCCCGATCCAGGCCGACAGACCCAGCACGCCCAGACCGGCGATCATACCGCCAATCACGAAACCGTCGACAGGCCCGCCACCGCGCTGATGCCCGAACCAGAGCGCCGCACCAATCAGCACCGCCCCGCCCAGACCAAGCGCCGCGAAGAAAAGCGCGAAGCGCAGCCGTAGGCCGAGGCGCTTTGTCAACCGCTCGATCATGCACCGTCATCCAGAAGCGCACAGACCTTTTGCGTGAGATCAGCGGTCGAGAACGGCTTGGTCATGAACGCGTCGGCCCCCACGGCCATGCCCTTGCGCCGCTCCATCTCGCCGCCGCCGGCCGTGATCATCAGAACCTTGACGCCTTGCAATCCCGCATCGCGGCGGATGAGCTGGCAGACCTCGTAACCCGATTTGCCGGGCAGCATCACGTCCAGCACAACCAGATCCGGGCGTTCCTCGGCCAGTGCTGTCATCGCGTCGGTGCCGCTGGCCACGCGGCGCAGGGCATAGCCCGCGCGCCCGATCAGATGGGTGAGCGCAAGGGCGATATTGTCCTCGTCCTCGACGAGCAGAACGGTCTTTTGCGGCATCGCGGGCCTCCTCTCCCGGTCAGGATGTGCACAGTGCCTCCAAAAGCGGATCATCCTCCGGCGCGCTCCTCCAAGCGGCCTGAGACAGATCGGCAAGCGCGGCCTCGGAGACCTCGGCGCGCGCCCGGTTGGGGCAATCGACAAGTTGCGGCAGTCGCGCGGGCGGGTTCCAGCGCGCGAACAGATAGACATCGGCCAGAAGCACGCCGGGTGCCTCCGGGTTGCTCTGCACCCCCGCGCGGTCAAGCGCCATGAAGCGCGTGACCTGCGGCACGACAAGGGTCCAGGGCTTCCACGGGCGGGTCTCGGGGATTTCCACCAGCACCTCCACCCCCTCGGGCAAGGCGCCTGCGGTCCGCGCGGCCCAGCTGTATTCCGACCAGATCGCATAGGCGAGCATGGCCAGACCGGCCGCCGCCGGCGCGGTATAGCGCGGCAGCCTGCCCCCGGTCAGATGCGCCAGGGCAACAATCGCAGCGGCAGCCCCGATGCCCGCGGCAAAGGTCGCGATCAGTTCGAAAAACATGTCAGCTCAGCACCCCTCGGGATTGTCCCACGGCCGATTGCATCGTCTTGATGACCATGAAGGCGTCGCGCAGGTGATTGCGCTCCAGATCCGACATGTCGGCGGGGTTCATGAAATTGTCAGGCGCGTCGCCGCGCAGGATCTGCGCCGCCTGATGGCGTAGCCGGGTTTCGGCAATGAGGTCGTAGGCGTCAAGCAGATCATGCGCGCCACTTTCCGAGACGACCCCCGCCGCGCGCCCCGCCTCGATCCGGTCGCGCGTGCCCGCCGCCTCGATCGCACCCAGAAGCGCGTAGATGCGCCCCAGATCGACCACCGGCACGACGCCGGAATGCTTGAGGTCGATGGTGTTCTTGTGCTCACCCGAGCGGATCAGCGCAAAGCCCCGGAAGAGGCCCAGAGGCACCGTATGCTTGAGCGAATTGGCGATCATGTGGGCGACGAAGATCGAATTCCTGCGCGCCGCCGTGAGCACCTCGGTCTGGAGGTTCTCGAACAGCGCCGTCTCGCCCGAGATGGGACGCAGGTCGAACATGACCGACGCCAGCATCTGCGCCTGATTGTCGGGCTGCGCAATCCAGCCCGCGAAATATTTGCGCCACACCCGGCGCGGCTGTCGCCAGCGCGGGTTGGTGGCCATCATGTCGCCGGGGCAGTAGAAAAAGCCGCAGGTATCCAGCCCGTCGCTGACATATTTCGCCAGCGCGGCGAAATAGCCGTCATGCCTGTCCGCGTCAAAGGCGTCGTCAAGGATGAGGCAATTGTCCTGATCGCTGATGCCGGTCTGCTCGCGCCGCCCCTGAGAGCCACACGCGGCCCAGAGCCAGGGCACCGGCGCGGGGCCCAGTTCGGTCTCGGCCAACCGCAAAAGCCGCCGTGTGATCGCATCGGTGATATCGGTGATGCGGCGGGTGATCGAGGCGGGCTTCACCCCCGCCCGCACGAGTTGCGCCAGAAGGCCGGGCACGCGGTCCATGACATGCGCCATGTCCTCGGCCGATCCGGCCCCGGCGATATCGGCAACCATATGGCTTGCGGTCGCGGCCTGCTGACGGAAGAGATCGGTCTTGCCGATCATCCCCACCACACGCCCGCCCTGCGCCACCGGCAGGTGATTGACGCCCAGTTCGGCAAGTTTCATCAGCGCATCGAGACCCAGTTGCGTCGGCGCGATGGTCACCGGGTCCGGCGTCATCACCTGCGCCACGGGGATCTCGCCCGACAGCCCCTCGGCCAGCACCTTGTTGGTGAGATCGTGGCTGGTGATGATGCCCGCCAGTCGCGTCCCCTCCATCACCACCACGGAGGAGATGACATGCGCGCGCATCAGGCGCGCCACATCGGTGATGGTGGCCTCGGGCGCGCAGGTAATGGGCGTCTTGGCCATCAGGTCCGAGACCTGAAGCGCCGTCAGCCCGGTGGCATAGGGCCCGTCATCGGTATGGCGGAGCGGGCGCGCGCGGGCGAACCATTGCTCGAGCGCCGGCACCTCATCGATCAGCCGCAGAAACCAGTCCGCGGGCACCATGATGACCTGCGTCGCCTCGACCGCGCGCGCGGTGAGTTGCGCCCTGCCGTCGCGCAGCAATCCGCGCTCACCCATCATGTCGCCGGGTCCGCGCCGGGAAACCGGCTCGCTGCCGCTGGTGACGATATCAAGCGCGCCGCTCTCGACCAGATAGAACCCCTTGAGCACGTCGCCGGTAGCAAACAGCACCTCGCCCGCCGCTAGCCAGACACGGGTCAGTTCCGGGGCCAACGCGGCGCGCAGTCCGTCGGAGAGCGCATCGAACGGCACGTTGCGGCAGAGCGCGGTAATGGGCGTCGGCTCGGTTCTGGCCATCGCGGGTGGCTCCCTCCTGCGGGTTTTGGAAAAGGACCTAAAAGCGCCCGGTCTTGCCGGAAATATCGGCGGGCGGAGAAAAGCAGGGGCGACAGATGCCGCCCCCGCCATTTGGTTCAGTGACCCGTGGCCGCACCGGCACCGCGCGGGATACGCACGCTTTCGACGAGGTCCTGGATTTCCTGCGGCGGTTCTGCCGTCATGCTCGACACCAGATAGGCGGCGCCGAAGTTCAAGAGCGCACCGATCGGGCCGAAATGGGTCGGCGGGATACCGAAGAGGTATTGATCCGGCGTCAGCATGTTCGTTCCGGGGACGAAGAACCAGCCCAGGTAGAGGAACAGGTAAAGCGTGGTCGAGATCAGACCGGCCAGCATACCGGCCGTCGCGCCCGCCGAGTTGATGCGCTTGGAGAAGATGCCCATCATCAGCGTCGGGAAGAGCGAGGCCGCCGCCAGACCGAAGGCCAGCGCCACCACCTGAGCGGCAAAGCCCGGCGGGTTCAGACCCAGATAGGTCGCCACGATGATCGCCACCGTCATCGAGATACGGGCGGCCAGAAGCTCGCCTTTTTCCGAAATACCGGGATTGATCGTCGATTTGATCAGGTCGTGGCTGATGGCCGAGGAGATGGCCAGCAGCAGACCGGCAGCAGTCGAAAGCGCCGCGGCAATACCACCGGCGGCGATCAGGGCAATCACCCAGCCCGGAAGCCCGGCAATTTCGGGGTTGGCCAGCACGAGGATATCACGGTTGAAGGTGACAAGCTCGTTGCCCGCCCAGCCACGCTCGGCGGCAAGCGCCACCATGGCTTCGGACTTTTCGTTGTAGTACTGGATCTTGCCGTCGCCGTTCTTGTCCTCGACACCCAGCAGACCGGTCACGCTCCAGGTCTCGAACCAGTCGGGCAGGTCCTCGACCGCAACGGCCTCGCCCTGCACGCCCTGCGGCCACATGGTGGTCATGATGTTCAGGCGCGCCATCGCACCCACTGCCGGAGCGGTGAGATACAGAAGCGCGATGAAGACCAGCGCCCAACCCGCCGACCAGCGCGCATCAGCCACGCGCGGCACGGTGAAGAAGCGGATGATCACGTGCGGAAGGCCCGCGGTGCCGATCATCAGCGACAGGGTGAAGAGCGCCATCAGCCAGGGGCTGGAACCGGAGGTGTATTCGTTGAAGCCCAGATCGTTGAGCAGCCCGTCAAGCGTCACCAGAAGGTGCTGCCCGGAAGCGGTATGCTCGGAGAAGAGGCCGATCTGCGGCAGGAACACGCCGGTCAGTTGCAGCGAGATGAAGATCGCCGGGATGGTATAGGCGACGATCAGCACGCAGTATTGCGCCACCTGCGTGTAGGTGATGCCCTTCATCCCGCCAAGCACGGCGTAGACGAACACCACCGCCGACGCGATCAAGAGGCCCGTGGTGTTGTCCACCTCCAGAAAGCGCGAGAACGCCACACCGGCACCGGCCATCTGACCGATCACGTAAGTCACCGACATGACGATGAGCGCAATCACGGCCACAACGCGGGCGGTGTTGCTGTAGAAGCGGTCGCCCACGAACTCGGGCACCGTGTATTTGCCGAACTTGCGCAGGTAGGGCGCAAGCAGCATGGCCATGAGAACATAGCCGCCCGTCCAGCCCATCAGGAAGGTGGAGTTGTTGTAGCCCACGAAGGCGATGAGACCCGCCATCGAAATGAACGAGGCTGCCGACATCCAGTCGGCCGCCGTGGCCATGCCGTTGACGATCGGGTTCACGCCGCGCCCGGCAGCGTAGAATTCCGCGGTCGATCCCGCGCGGGCCCAGATCGCGATGCCGAAATAGAGCGCGAAGCTCAGGCCCACGACGATGATGTTGAGTGTCGTTTGATCCATGTCTTGCCCCCCTTACTCTTCAACGCCGTGTTCGGCATCAAGCTTGTTCATGCGCCACGCGTAGTTGAAGATCAGTATCAGAAATACGATGATCGAACCTTGCTGGGCGAACCAGAAGCCCAGATCGGTGCCGCCAATAGCGATCCCCGAGACCAGCGGGCGCAGCAGGATGCCGAACCCGAAGGATGCGAGGGCCCAGACCACCAGGCTCCATGTGATGAGACGCAGATTGGCTTTCCAATATGCATTAGCAGAGTCTTGATCGGACAAGGCATGTCCTCCCTTTGTCATGGTTTCCTCCTGGCCCGCACCGGCACATGCCGGAACGGGCTTTCCCTTACGCGACCGTCTTGCGGACGATCACGTTCAGCGCTTGCGAAACGGCCTCGATCTCGGCCATCGCATCGACGCGGGCAAGCACACCCTTCGCGTCGTAATAGTCGATCAGGGGTGCTGTCTGCGCGTGATAGGCGCGCAGGCGTTGCTCCACTGTCTCGGCATTGTCATCGGCGCGCCGTGTCATCTCGGTCGCCCCGCATTTGTCGCAGACCCCCTCAACAGCAGGGGTCTTGAACGTGTCGTGATACCCCTCACCGCACTTGGCGCAGGTGTAGCGGCCCGCAATGCGTGCCACCATCGCCGCGTCATCCACCTCGAGGCTGATCGCCGCGCCGATGCTCTGCCCGGTCTCGGCCATCAGCGTATCAAGCGCCGCCGCCTGCACCGTGGTGCGCGGAAAGCCGTCAAGGATGACGCCCCTGGCGCAATCGGGTTCGGCCAGGCGGTCGCGCAGGATGGCGATGACGATCTCGTCGGAAACCAGATCGCCCGCCTCCATCACGGCCTTGGCCTTTTTGCCCGCCTCGGTGCCCGCCGCCACGGCGGCGCGCAGCAGGTCGCCGGTGGAAAGCTGCACAAGGCCGAAGCCGTCTTCCAGCATCCGCGCCTGCGTGCCCTTGCCCGCGCCCGGAGGCCCGAGCAGGACAAGGTTCACGGTGCCCTGTGCGGTGTCGGTTCCGTCCATATCCACGATCCCCCTCAGGCGTTCGCGCGATTGGCGATGAGGTCATCGACAACCGACGGATCAGCCAGCGTCGAGGTATCGCCCAGAGCGCCGTAATCGTTCTCGGCGATCTTTCGCAGGATGCGGCGCATGATCTTGCCCGAGCGGGTTTTCGGCAGGCCCGGCGCCCATTGGATCACGTCCGGCTTGGCGATGGGGCCGATTTCCTGGCGCACCCAGTTCTGCAATTCGGTGCGCAGCGCATCGGTGGCCTCGACCCCGTCCATGAGCGTGACATAGCAATAGATACCCTGCCCCTTGATGTCATGCGGATAGCCGACAACGGCGGCCTCGGACACGGTGGCATGAGCAACAAGCGCCGATTCAACTTCTGCCGTGCCCATCCGGTGCCCGGAGACGTTGATCACGTCATCGACGCGGCCAGTGATCCAGTAATCGCCATCCGCGTCGCGGCGGCACCCATCGCCCGAGAAATAGTAGCCCTTGAACATCTCGAAATAGGTCTGCTTGAAGCGGTCGTGATCGCCCCAGATGGTGCGCATCTGCCCCGGCCAGCTATCCTTGAGCGCCAGAACGCCCTCGACCGCGCCCTCCAGCTCGTTGCCCTTGTCGTCGAGCACAACGGGCTGCACGCCGAAGAACGGCTTGGTGGCGGAACCCGGCTTGGGCGTGTCCACCACACCCGGCAACGGGGTGATCAGGATGCCGCCCGTCTCGGTCTGCCACCATGTATCAACGATGGGGCAGCGGCCCTTGCCGACGTTTTCGTTATACCAGTTCCAGGCCTCGGGGTTGATCGGCTCGCCAACCGAGCCGAGCAGGCGCAGGCTCGACAGGTCCGACCCTTCGACCGGCGCGGTGCCCTTGCCCATCAGCGCGCGAATGGCGGTGGGGGCGGTGTAGAACTGCGTCACCTTGTGTTTCTCGCAGACCTGCCAGAAACGGCCCGCGTCAGGCCAGGTCGGCACGCCTTCAAACATCAGCGTGGTCGCGCCATTGGCCAGCGGGCCGTAGACGATATAGCTGTGGCCCGTGACCCAGCCCACATCGGCGGTGCACCAGTAGATATCGCCCTCGTGATAATCAAAGATGTATTCA
This sequence comes from Roseovarius sp. MBR-79, assembly GCF_053628555.1. Taxonomy (NCBI): domain Bacteria; kingdom Pseudomonadati; phylum Pseudomonadota; class Alphaproteobacteria; order Rhodobacterales; family Roseobacteraceae; genus Roseovarius; species Roseovarius sp. MBR-79. The sequence goes on from NZ_JBRJGP010000007.1 coordinate 149,923, forward strand.
TGCGTCATCGACGCATAGACGAGATACCCGCCGGTGGTGTGCACCACGCCCTTGGGCATGCCGGTGGAGCCGGAGGTGTAGAGGATGAAGAGCGGATCCTCGGCGCCCATTTCCTCGGGCGGGCAATCGGCGCTGACCTTTTCGGCCTCTTCATGCCACCAGAAATCCAGATCACGCCGCCACGCCACCTGACCGCCGGTGCGCTTGACCACCAGGCATTTCACATCCCGCGTATCGTGAAGCAGCGCCTGGTTGACATTGTCCTTGAGCTTGGTTGCGCGGCCCCCGCGCGGGGCGTGATCGGCGGTGATGACCACCTTGGCATCGCAGCCGTTGATCCGCGCGCCAAGCGCGTCGGGCGAGAAACCCGCGAAAACGATGGAATGGATCGCGCCGATCCGCGCGCAGGCCAGCATCGCATAGGCGGCCTCGGGGATCATCGGCATGTAGATCACGACGCGGTCGCCCTTGGCCACGCCCATGGATTTGAGCACATTGGCCATGCGGCAGGTCTGGGCGTGCAACTCGCGATAGGTGATGTGCAGCGCCTCATCCTCGGGGCTGTCAGGCTCCCAGATGATCGCGGTCTGATCGCCGCGGGTGGCCAGATGCCGGTCGATACAGTTGGCCGCGACGTTCAGCGTGCCATCCTCGAACCACTTGATCGACACGTCGTCATAGGCAAACGAGGCGTTCTTTACCTTGGTGTAGGGCTTGATCCAGTCGATCCGCTTTCCCTGCTCGCGCCAGAACCCCTCGGGGTCACGAATCGATTCGGCATACATGCGCGCATAGGTCTCGGCGTCGATGTGAAACCCTTTTGTGCCCGCAGCAGCAACAGTATCGGCCATATCCGAAAATCCTCCATCCCTTGTGTGAGTGCGACCATAGCCGCATCTCCGAACATCTCCCAAGAGCAACTTTATTTCAAACGGGATGAAAAATTAACAGCTTGCTGCAAGCCAGCGAAAGTCCTGTGAAAATTTGAAACGGCTTTGACGCGAGGTTTGTCAAAATATTTACAATCCCGCGCAGGCGCGACTCACGCCCTGCGATGGAAACCCGCAACGCCAAGGGCCGCTTCGCGCTTGAGCCGCGCCGCCTCGATGGCGTCAAGCCGGGCCAGCGCGCGCGCCTCGTCCCCGCCTGATTCGCGCAGCACCCGCCCCCAGAGCCGCCGCGCCGAGCGCGCCGACCAAGGCAGCGCGGCCTGCGCCAGCCAGCGCCGCAGGGGCGGTGGCAGCCGGTCGAACTCTGCCAGCCCCCGCGCCGGACCGCGCCGCGCCAACGGGCTGCGCAGGTTAGCCATGCCCCGCCTCCAGCGGATCGAGCACGAGCAAGAGCCGCACCCCGCCGCCGCCCGAGAGCGGCGGCGAACGGTGGACAAGACACGCAGGCGCATCCCCCGGCCAGAGCGAGCCGCGAAATATCCCCACATCACCGGTCGCCATGTGCCGGATCTCTGTCGGCGCGCCACCCGCCGGGGCGCGCCCGTATTCAGTGCCCGCCCCGCGATAGCTGCACAAAAGCCGCGCCGTCACCCGGTCGAGATGGAACTTGCGGCAGGCGTCGTCGCGCACCACCTCAAGCCGCAGATGCAGCGCCTCGACCGCCATGATCCGACCGAGAAGACGCGCAAGCGTCGCCACGTCCTCGCACAGAAGCTGCCGTCCCGCGCCATTGGCCAGCCCCGCCGCCGCGCAGGCCGCCGCCGCAACCATGCCCGCGTGCCGCACCGTGCAGGCCTGCCGGATCGCCGGAAGCTGTGCCTCGGGCAGATCGTCGAGCCAGCGCGCAAGGCCCGGATCGCGCCTGCGCGTCCAGATCGCCGCCGCCTGTCCCGGCTCCGCAATTCGCCCGAGAACCTCTGCCGTGCGGCCAAGGGCGACGCCCGCCGCGCGCGGCTCTGCCAGCCCCGCCACGGGCTCAGGCTGCCGCCCGCTGCCAGCGCGGGAACGGGTCGGGCAGGCCGCGCAGGGCCTCGGGATCGAACCGGCTATCGGACCCCGTGAGCGCCGCATCAAGCGCCACCGTGATCGCCGCGCGGTCCATGTTCGAGCCGATGAACACCAGTTCCTGCCGCCGGTCGCCGAAGGGCTCGGCCCAGTGGCATTTGACATAGGCGCGCGCCTGCGGATGCTCGGGCCAGCGCGCCTCGGGCACCGCCGCCCACCATGTGCCCATGGGCGCGACCTTGCTCAGCGCGCCCGCCATGCTGAATTCGGCCACCCAGTCGGGCCGCGTGGCCAGCCAGAAATGCCCCTTGGCGCGGATCACGCCGGGCAATGGACCGTTGAGCACCGCATGAACCCGCGCCGGATCAAACGGCCTCCGCGCGCGATAGACGAACGAGGTGATGCCATATTCCTCTGTCTCGGGCACATGGTCGGCAAAACCATAAAGTTCCTTGGCCCAGAGCGGGTGATCGTGGGCGGTCTCGAAATCAAAGAGGCCGGTGTCAAATATCGCGGCCTGATCGACGCGGGCGAAATCGGTCTCGATCACGCGGGCGTCGGGGTTGAGCGCGGCGATGATCGCGCGCGCCACATCGCGGCGGGCGGGACCGGCATCGCCCACCTTGTTCAGCACGATCACATCGGCAAATTCGATCTGATCGACCAGCAGATCGACCAGCGTGCGGGTATCGCCCCCGCCCGCGATCTCGCCGCGGTCCGACAGGAAATCGTGGCTCGAATAATTCTCGAGCAGGTTGACCGCATCGACCACCGTCACCATCGTGTCGAGCCGCGCGATATCGGACAGGCTCTCGCCCGCCTCGTCGCGGAACTCGAAGGTGGTGGCCACGGGCATCGGCTCGGACACGCCGGTGGATTCGATCAGCAGGTAGTCAAACCGCCCCTCGCCCGCGAGGCGGCGCACCTCCTTGAGCAGATCGTCACGCAGGGTGCAGCAGATGCAGCCATTCGACATCTCGACCAGCGTCTCGTCGGTGTGGCTGAGACCGGCACCACCGGCGCGCACAAGATCGGCGTCGATGTTCACCTCGGACATGTCATTCACGATCACCGCCACGCGGCGGCCTTCGCGGTTGTTGAGCACATGGTTGAGCAGCGTCGTCTTTCCCGCCCCGAGAAACCCCGAAAGCACGGTCACGGGCAGGCGGAAATCAGTGGGTTGCATGGCGGCCTCCGTTTGTTGGGTGATATGTAATGATATTACATTTCTATTTCTCCGGAACGCAAGCCCCATCATTCGGACCCCCACCGCAGAACATCTCGACCGCAGCTGCTGTCTCTGGCAGGTGCAGGACATGCCCGAAAAGAAATGCTGCACCGCAGCATAAACCGTGCTATAGAGCAGGCAACCCCTGAAAGGACTCACATCGTGCATCCGCTGGCCCACCTTCACCTGACCAACATCATCGCCCCCAGCCTCGAGCTTTTCGCCGAGGCGCAGATGGTCGTCACCATGCGTCTGGCCGGCCTGGCGGGGCTCTGGCCCGTCGGGACCGACGAAACCCACCGCATGATCGCCGAGAAAGGCCCGGCGCTGATGAATGCGGCAGCCGAAGCCGGGACCGCCGCGCTTGGCGGGCAGCGTCTTGACGAGATCCTGCTTGCCGCCATCACCCCGCTCACGGGGATCGCGCGCGACAACCGGCGGCGCCTCTGCGCCACTCGGGCCTGAGATCACCGCAAGAAGACGCGCAGATTGACCTTGCACGCAGCGGCAAAAGCCCCATCCTTTCGCCAAGAAGGAGGCCCGATGCCCTACGCCCATTCCGACAAGACCGAGGCCGTGCTGAACAATCCCGCGCCCGATCTGCGCGCGCGCGAAAAGCTTGAAGGTGGCCGGCGGTTTGTCCTGCATACCGAATTTCAGCCCGCCGGCGACCAGCCAACCGCCATTGCGGAACTGAGCACGGGCATCCGGGACGGCGAGCGCGATCAGGTGCTTCTGGGTGCCACCGGCACCGGCAAGACCTTCACCATGGCCAAGGTGATCGAAGAGACGCAGCGCCCCGCCATCATCCTTGCCCCCAACAAGACACTGGCAGCGCAGCTTTACGGCGAGTTCAAGGGGTTCTTTCCCGAAAACGCGGTCGAGTATTTCGTGAGCTATTACGACTATTACCAGCCCGAGGCCTATGTCGCCCGCAGCGACACCTATATCGAGAAGGAATCCCAGATCAACGAACAGATCGACCGGATGCGCCACTCGGCCACGCGCGCGCTTCTGGAACGCGATGACGTGATCATCGTGGCCTCGGTGTCGTGCATCTACGGCATCGGCTCGGTCGAGACCTACGGCGCGATGACGCAGGATCTGAAGGTTGGCGACAGCTATGACCAGCGCCAGATCATGGCCGATCTGGTGGCGCAACAATATCGCCGCAACGATCAGGCCTTCCAGCGCGGCTCTTTCCGGGTGCGCGGTGACAGCGTCGAGATTTTCCCCGCCCACCTCGAGGATCGCGCCTGGCGGCTCAGCTTCTTCGGCGAGGAGTTGGAAAGCATCACCGAGTTTGATCCGCTGACCGGCGAGAAGACCGACAGCTTCGAGAAAATCCGCATCTATGCCAATTCGCATTACGTGACGCCCAAACCCACGATGCAGCAGGCCATTCAGGGCATCAAGCGCGAGCTTCGCCAGCGGCTTGACCAGTTGGTGAACGAAGGCAAGCTTCTGGAGGCGCAGCGGCTGGAACAGCGCACCAATTTCGATCTGGAGATGCTGGAGGCAACCGGTGTCTGCAACGGGATCGAGAACTATTCGCGTTATCTGACGGGCCGCGCCCCCGGAGAGCCGCCCCCCACCCTCTTTGAGTTCATCCCCGACAATGCCATCGTCTTTGCGGATGAATCCCACGTCTCGGTGCCCCAGATCGGCGGCATGTACAAAGGCGACTACCGGCGCAAGTTCACCCTTGCCGAGCACGGCTTTCGCCTGCCCTCCTGCATGGACAACCGCCCTCTCAAGTTCGAGGAATGGGACGCCATGCGCCCGCAATCGGTCTTTGTTTCCGCCACCCCCGCCAAATGGGAGATCGAGCAAACGGGGGGCGTCTTTACCGAACAGGTGATCCGCCCCACCGGCCTTCTCGATCCGCAGGTCGAGATCCGGCCCGTGGAGACGCAGGTGGATGATCTTCTGGACGAGGTGCGCCGCGTGGCGGCCGATGGCTACCGGGTTCTTGTCACCACGCTGACCAAGCGCATGGCCGAGGACCTGACCGAATACCTGCACGAACAGGGCATCCGCGTGCGCTACATGCATAGTGACATCGACACCATCGAGCGGATCGAGATCCTGCGGGACCTGCGCCTTGGTGCCTTCGACGTGCTGATCGGCATCAACCTTTTGCGCGAGGGGCTGGATATCCCCGAATGTGGCCTCGTCGCCATTCTGGACGCCGACAAGGAGGGCTTCCTGCGCTCGGAAACCTCGCTGATCCAGACCATCGGGCGGGCGGCGCGCAACGCCGAGGGGCGCGTGATCATGTATGCCGACCGCATCACCGGCTCGATGGAACGCGCCCTGGCCGAGACCGACCGCCGCCGCGCCAAGCAGATCGCCTATAACGAGGCCCACGGCATCACCCCGGCCACCATCCGCAAGAATGTCGATGACATCCTGCAAGGGCTCTACAAGGGCGACGTGGACATGAACCGCGTGACCGCAAAGGTCGACAAGCCGCTTGTGGGCGCCAATCTTGCCGCCGTGCTCGACGGGTTGCGCACCGATATGCGCAAGGCGGCCGAGAATCTGGAATTCGAGGAAGCCGCCCGCCTGCGCGACGAGGTCAAGCGGCTGGAAGCGGTGGAACTGGCCGTGGCCGACGATCCGCTGGCGCGGCAACAGGCGGTGGAAAAGGCGAGCGACGCCGCCGTAGGGTCGCGCGGGCGATCAACGGCAGGACGGCCGGGGCAGCGCGGGGGGAATGTGAAGCGGCGGGGGCGGTGAAGCTAATTGTGAAAATGGATTCCGAATGCGATTTCCAAAAACAAATATCAAGGTAGAAATAGAAGTTCCTCAAGAATACGAGCTTTTCGGAGGCTTGTTTGGGCCGCTTGGCCTTTTCGCTTTTGCCTTTGTAAGACTTGAGCGAACTCTCTCGTGGTCATATGCCGTGGCAAATACAGACTGCAACAGATTGGATGCATCAATTTTGCTCCACAAGGCCGCTGAATTTGAAGGGAGCAACAAGCGCACTTCGCAGAGAATTTCAAAGTGGTTTAATACGATAAAAGCAAAGCCAGACGCTAATCGTTGGCTCTCGGATTTAAACAAGCTTAGATCTGGTATCGAGAAATTAAATAAACATCGCAATCGACTAATTCACGATTCTTCAGGCATTATTTCTCAGTCATTCGGTTCTACGTGTTTCTCTGCACCAGAGTTTCATTTCACCCAACAAATGAAATCTGGCAAAACCATAACAAAGCGGTATTCAGCGAGCATGCTCAACCAGCTTGTCGATGACACCCTTTCATTCAAAGTGGAAATACGTCGACTTACGACCATCATAATTCCAGATTCTCCCAACATAGAACTTTAGCCAAACCTGCCAAACACATTACGAACATTCCGAATATGTCCGTCAAGCCGCTGCATTAATAACTGTGTCCTAGGTGTTTGATCCCGCATGATCGCGTCATGCAAAACCGAAATTCCCCCCCCCTTTCTCCAGAGGTCTGGCTGCACGATCTCTTCGCCTCAAAATCCGTCCAACAGGGCATCGTGATCCGGTGCAAGGCGGCCGAGAATCTGGAATTCGAGGAAGCCGCCCGCCTGCGCGACGAGGTCAAGCGGCTGGAAGCGGTGGAACTGGCCGTGGCCGACGATCCGCTGGCGCGGCAACAGGCGGTGGAAAAGGCGAGCGACGCCGCCGTAGGGTCGCGCGGGCGATCAACGGCAGGACGGCCGGGGCAAAGGGGCGGGAATGTGAAGCGGCGGGGGAAGGGGTAGCGGCGCGTATTCTCTTTGCCTCTGTTTCCGGTATCCATACCCGCCCTCTGTCCGGGTGTCCGTCGCTCAGGCCTCGAAAAGATCGCTCTGCCCCTTGGGCCCCGGCGCTTCCAGCCCCAGATGCCGCCACGTCGCCTGCGTCAGCATCCGGCCGCGCGGGGTGCGCTGGATGAGACCCTGCTGAAGGAGGAACGGCTCGATCACCTCTTCCAGCGCGTCGCGGCTTTCAGACAAAGCCGCCGACAGCGTCTCGATCCCCACCGGCCCGCCGCCATAGGCCTCGGCAATCAGGCGCAGATAGCGCCGGTCGGCCCCATCCAGCCCCAGGTGATCCACCCCCAGCCGGGTCAGAGAGCTATCGGCCAGCGCGCGGCTGATCCGCCCGCCGCCCTCGACCACCGCGAAATCAACCACCCGGCGCAAGAGGCGGCCCGCAATGCGCGGCGTGCCGCGCGCGCGCCGGGCAATCTCGCGCGCGCCGTCATCCTCGGTGGGGATGTTCAGAAGCCGCGCGTTGCGGGTGACGATCTCGTGCAATTCGTCGATCTCGTAGAATTGCAGGCGCGTGGGGATGCCGAAGCGGTCGCGCAAGGGCGTGGTCAGAAGGCCCAGCCGCGTCGTCGCCCCCACCAGCGTGAAGGGCTGCAATTCGATCCGCACGGTGCGCGCGGCGGGGCCGGAGCCGATCACCAGATCAAGCTCGAAATCCTCCATCGCGGGATACAGCACCTCCTCCACCGCCGGGTTGAGGCGGTGGATTTCATCAATGAAGAGCACATCGTTGCGCTCCAGATTGGTCAGGATCGCCGCCAGATCGCCCGCCTTGGCCAGCACGGGGCCAGAGGTCATGCGAAACCCCACCCCCAGTTCGCGCGCCATGATCTGCGCCAGCGTCGTCTTGCCCAGACCGGGAGGGCCGTGAAAGAGCGTGTGATCCATCGCCTCGCCGCGCTGCCGCGCCGATTGGATGAAGACCGCCAGATTGGCCCGCGCCTCGCGCTGCCCGATGAATTCGGACAGGGCCTGAGGCCGCAAGCTGCGGTCAAGGTCTTCGGGCAGGGGATCAGGGCGCAAGGTCGGGTCGGGATCGGTCATGTCCTACCCCTTCGGTGCCAGAAGCCGCAGCGCGGCGCGGATCAGCGCCGTCGTGTCGGCCTGCCCGTCCGCGCCCGCCGCCTGTGCCACGGCACCCGCCGCCTCGCCGGGGGCGTAGCCCAGATTTGTGAGGGCCGAGAGCGCCTCGGCCTGCGCGCCAGGGCTGGCCGGGGCCAGCGGCGCGCGCGCAGGGGCCGTCTCGATCACCGCATCCTCGGCCCCTGCCTCGGGCGTGGCCGTGGGGGCCATCTCCCCCATCGCCATCACCGCGGGGGCCTTGTCCTTCAACTCGTTCACCACCCGCTGCGCGGTCTTGGCGCCGATGCCCTTGGCCGCCGTCACCGAATGCCAATCCCCCAGCGTGATCGCGCGGCTGACCCCATCGGGGCCGAGCGCGCCCAGAATGGCCAGCGATGCCTTGGCCCCCACCCCCTGCACGCTCATCAGAAGGCGGTGCCATTCCTTTTCCACCAGCGTCGGAAAGCCGAAGAGCTGCAACAGGTCCTCGCGCACCAGCAGATCGGTATAAAGGGCCGCCATGCCGCCCACGCCCGGAAGGGCTGCCAGCGTGCGCTCCGAGCAATGCACGATATAGCCCACGCCGCGCACGTCGATCAGCACATGATCGGGCCCGCGCCAGTCGATCCGCCCGGCAACACGCCCGATCATGCCACCGCCCGCCCGGTGTGACGCCCGTAATGCGCATGACAGATCGCCACCGCCAGCGCATCCGCCGCGTCGGGGCCTGCCAGCACCACGCCGGGAAGCTGCACCTTGACCATATGCGCCACCTGCTCCTTGGCGGCGTGACCCACGCCCACCACAGTCTTTTTCACCCGGTTGGGCGAATATTCACCCACCGTAAGCCCGTATTGTGCGGGCACCAGAAGCGCCACGCCCCGCGCCTGCCCCAGCTTGAGCGTGCCCGCCCCGTCCTTGTTGACGAATGTCTGCTCGATCGCCGCCGCCTCGGGCGCAAACCGTTGCACGATATCCGTCAACTGTTCATAGAGAGACAGGAGGCGCGCGCCCAGATCGTCGCCCGTGGAATGGCACACGCCATTGGCAATATGGCTCAGACGGCTGCCCGTCACCTCGATCATACCCCAGCCGAGATTGCGCAATCCGGGGTCGATGCCCAATACCCTCATACCGCATGCCCTGCCCTGTTTTTCCCCAACTAGCACGAAACAGGAACAAACGCCAAGCGGAATGCGCGCGGACCCGCCCTCGAGCCTTGCGAAAATCGCATAAGGACTATGCAGGAACGCCCGCTTGCGGAACGGGTATCCTCCCATTAGGTCGCGTGCAGCAACGGAAATCTCCGATACTGTTATTCCAAGGAACGAAACCCATGGCCCTGCTTGACACCACCCGCGCGCCTGCGCACAGCCTTGCCACCCCCGGCCTTTTCGCGCGCCTTCTCGGCGCGTTTCTGTCGTGGAACGACCGCCGCGCCACGCGCAAGGCGCTCGCCCGTCTGAGCGACCGCGAGCTTGAGGATATCGGCCTCTGCCGGGGCGATATCGACGCCATCGCGCGCCGGTTCTGAACCGCGCCCCATGGCACACAAAAGCCCTGCCCGGCCAAGGCCGCGCAGGGCTTTTTCCTGTCTCGTGCCGACGTTACCGCAAAAGAGGCGAAAGGTAGCCGGCGATCATTCCGGTCAAGGGGTCGGGGCGCATGACATAGGCACCGACCTGCTCCATCGCATTGCCCTCGGCCAGCAGGCCAATGCGTTCTTCGTAGGTCGCCCCGCCCAGATGCGCCAGCACCACCGCCTTGAAGAAGGCAAACCCGAGGACGAGATAGAGAAGGCCACGCAGGGGGATCGCGGGCAGGCGGCGCTTGGGCCTGAACTCGATCAACCCGTCGTCACGCACCTTGCCCATGTAGCCACGCGCGAGGCGGGCACGTTTGAGGTCGATCCGGCGGACCCGCTTGGCGAAACCGTGGTGAATGTCAGCCATGGCAACAATCCTGTATCGCAGCCCCCACCGTGATGCGTCAGTCATAAGGTCGAATTGTGGCATGATCAAGGCAAGCGGCGCGCTTGAGGCCAGTTTTCGACTTATTTTCAATGGTTTTTAGACATAGTCAGCGTCGACCAGTCACCAATTCTTGCGTGATGGTCAAGACTGTTTCCAAGCCCTGAATAAACGCCGATCACCTCTTCGGCCTGCTCGTTCAGCAGGCCCGACAGAATCACCTTCCCACCCAGTCTCAGGCTCTCGGTGATGCCCGGTGCCAGCGCCATCAGGGGCCCCTTGAGGATATTGGCGAAGATCAGATCATACGGCGCACCGGCACGCAACGCGGGATGCGCCAGCCCCTCGGCCTCGAACACGCGCACCCGGGTGCCAAGCCCGTTCGCCGCCACATTCACTTCCGCCACCTCGACCGCCACCGCGTCGATATCCGATGCCAGCATCTCACCGGGCCAAATCTTCGCCGCAGCGATCGCCAGAACGGCCGTGCCACAGCCCAGATCGAGCACCGAGCGCCCGACAAAGCCCGCGCTCGCCAGCCGGTCGAGCGCCTGAAGACAGCCCAGCGTCGTGCCATGATGCCCGGTGCCAAAGGCCATCGACGCCTCGATCAAAAGCGGCTCCACCCCTTCCGGCACACGGTCTGCATCGTGACTGCCATAGACAAAGAACCGCCCTGCCACGACCGGGCTGAGATCGCGCCGCACCTTGGCCACCCAGTCCACCTCCGGCAGTTCCGATACGGTAAAGGGCCGCGCGTCATGCGCCGCCGCCAGAAGGTCGAGCGCGACCGCATCGGGTGTGGCCTCGAAATAGCCCCCTATCTCCCACAGGCCCGATCCGTCCTCCATCTCGAAACAGCCCACGCCCGTGGGCTCGGGCACCATGTCCTCCAGCGCCAGCGCCAGCGCCTCGGCACGGGTCTTGTCGTCAAGCGTGGTCAGCGCGGTCCATGTCGGCATGTGCAGTCCTTCGAATTACTCGGCAGGGGCAGGAACGAAGCGCGAGAACACCGTCTCATTGCCCGGCTCCGGGTGACGCGGGATCATCAGCGCCAGAACCAGCGACACGCAAGCCATGCCCGCCGCCAGCAGGAACACGCCCGCAGGCGCAACAAGCCAGACATAGCCCAGCGCCGCAGGCAGGAACACCGCCGCGATATGGTTGATGGTAAAGGCCACGGCGGCGGTGGGGGCGATGTCACCGGGATCGGCGATCTTCTGGAAATATGTCTTCAGCGCCAGCGCCAGCGAGAACAGGATGTGATCCACCACATAAAGCGTCGCCGCCATCAGCACGCCCCAGCCAAACAGGTAAATCCCGCCATAGGCCAGAAACACCAGCATAAGCCCGACATATTCGACCGTCAGGGTGTTGCGCTCGCCAAAACGGAACACGGCGCGCCCCATCAGCGGGGCCGCCACGATGTTGATCACGAGGTTGATCATGAATAGCGCCGTCACCTCATGCACGTCAAAGCCGAATTTCTCGACCATCATGAAGCCGGCGAACACGATGAAGATCTGCCGCCGCGCACCGGACATGAATTGCAGCGCGTAATAAAGCCAGTAGCGCCGCCGCAGCACCATCTTCTTGACCTGCGGATTGGGGGCCTCGAACCGCGGATAGGCGAAGAAACAGAACACCGCCACCAGCGCGGTAAACCCGCCCGACACCATGTAGACAAGGTTGTAGCTCAGATCGAAGGCCCGCCATGTCACCACGATGAGCGCATAGGCCACAAGCGTTGCGCCGGACCCGGCGGCCAGAAGCCAGCCCAGCATCTGCGGCGCGCGCAGCTTGTCGAGCCATTGCAGTTGCAGCGACTGATTTACCGTCTCGAAATAGTGAAAGCCGATGGAACTGAGCATGGTGATCGTCAAAATCCCGCCCAGTGTCGGGAAATGCGCCGTGAGCGCCGTCGCCACGCCAAGCAACAACAGGGAGATCAGAGCCAGCACCTGCTCATGCATCAGAATAATCAGCGCGATCACCCCAATGGCAAGGAATCCGGGGATTTCCCGCACCGTGTGCAGCCAGCCGATATCGGAGCCGTCAAACCCCGCCACCTCGATCACGAAATTGTTCAGAAGCGCCGACCAGGTGGCAAAGGCCACCGGCATCGCGGCGGCCATCAGGAACAAAAGCGTGACCGGACGCCGCCAGAAAGGCAGCGATTTGGCATCGGCAAGGGGAAACTGACGGCTCATGCCCATTCTCATACGCCCGAGGCGCGGGATTGGCGAGAGGCCCCGCTGACCCGCCGCCGAAATCTTCAAAAGATTTCGGACCGCTTTCTTTCCAAGAAAGCGGCGCGTCGCCCCGCCCGCGTCGCTCAATAGAAACTCTGCGGGTCGATATCCACCGCCAGCCGCATCTGCGCGGGCAGTTTCACCGGCCCGAGCCATTGCGCCAGCGCCGCCTGAAGGGCTGCCCCCTTGGGTGCCTTGACCAGAAGCCGCACACGGTGCCTCCCCCTTATGCGGGCAATCGGCGCGGGCGCGGGGCCAAAGACCTCGGCCCCCACCGCGCCAAGGGGGCCCGAATGCCGCGCCAGCCACCCGCCCAGATCGAACACGGCCTTCATGTCGGGCGACGACAGGATGATCCCCGCCATGCGCCCATAGGGCGGCACGCCCGCCGCCTGCCGCGCAGCCGCCTCGGCGCGCCAGAATCCCTCTTCGTCGCCGCCAAGGATCGCGCGGATCACCGGATGCTCGGGCTGATGGGTCTGCAAGAGCGCGCGTCCCGGCCGCTCGGCGCGCCCCGCCCGCCCCGCCACCTGCCGCATGAGCTGAAACGTGCGCTCGGCGGCGCGCAGGTCGGACCCCTGAAGCCCCAGATCGGCGTCGATCACCCCCACCAGCGTGAGCAGCGGGAAATTATGCCCCTTGGCCACAAGTTGCGTGCCGATGATGATATCGGCCCCGCCCGCCGCGATCTCGGCAATCTGCTCCTTCAACGCGCGCGCCGAGGCGAAGAGGTCCGAGGACAGCACCGCGATCCGCGCCTCGGGAAAGAGCGCCGCCGCCTCCTCGGCCAGCCGCTCCACACCCGGCCCGACGGGGGCCATCCGCCCTTCGACCCCGCAGGAGGGGCAGGCCAGCGGCACCGCTGCGCTCGCGCCGCATTGGTGGCAGACAAGGCGATTCTGAAAGCGGTGCTCGACCATGCGCGCGTCGCAGTGCTCGCAACCGATCTGATGACCGCAGGCGCGGCACACCGTCACCGGCGCATAACCGCGCCGGTTGAGAAACAGCATCGCCTGCTCGCCCAAGGCCAGCCGCGCCTTGACCGCCTGCCGCAGCGTCGGCGACACCCACCGCCCCGCCGGCACCGCCTCGGCACGCAGGTCTATCGCCGCCAGTTCCGGCATCACCGCCACGCCAAACCGCGCCGCCAGATCCAGCCGGTCGTATTTGCCCGCTTGCGCATTGGCCCAGCTCTCAAGGCTCGGCGTGGCCGAGGCCAGCACCACCCGCGCGCCGCATAGCGAGGCCCGGAGCACCGCCATATCCCGCGCATGATATAGCACGCCATCCTCCTGTTTGTAGGAGCCGTCATGCTCTTCATCCACCACGATCAACCCCAGATCGCGGAACGGCAGGAACAGAGCCGAGCGCGCGCCCACCACCATCTGCACGTCGCCTTCGCCCGCCATCTTCCAGACCCGGCGGCGCTCGGCCATGGTGGCACCCGAATGCCATTCGGCGGGCCGCGCACCAAAGCGCGCCTCGACCCTCGTCAGAAACTCCGCCGTGAGCGCGATCTCGGGCAGAAGCACCAGCGCCTGCCGCCCTTGGCGCAGACATTCGGCCACCGCCTCCAGATAGACCTCGGTCTTGCCCGAGCCGGTGACACCGCGCAACAGCGTCGTGCCATAGCCGCCACCGCGCACAGCACCGCAGAGCGTGGCCGCCGCTGCCGCCTGATCCTCGGTAAGCCGCTTGGCGGGCAGATCGGGGTCCAGCGTTGGATAGGGTGCGTCGCGCGGCGCGGCCTCCTCGATCAGCGCGCCTTGCGCCACCAGCCCCTTGACCACCGAGGCAGAGACCCCCGCCAGATCGCACAGATCCGTCAGGCCAAACCCCAGCCCGCCGTGATCGCGCAAGACCGCCAGCACCCGCGCGCGCGCCTCGGTCTGTCGCGCGGGCAGGCTCTCGCCCAGCCGGTAGACCTTGTGCGCGCCGGGCGGGTCAGCCAGCCCCGGCGCGCGCGTGGCCAACCGCAGCATCGCGGGCAGCGGCGTCAGCGTATACGCCGCCGCGCGCGCCAGAAAATCGCGCATCGCCGCATCCATAGGCGACAGATCGAGCACCTGGCCCACCTTGCGCGCCTTCCTGAGGTCAAAACCGCCCGCGCCCGGCCCCCAGACCACCCCCATGATGCGGCGCGGCCCCAGCGGCACCTCGACGAAATCGCCCGGACCCACGCCGCCCTCGGGTGCCAGATAATCGAGCGTGCCCCCCAACGGCTGCGCGGTTAGCACCGCCACCAGCGCCCCCTCGTCGAAATGCTCGGGCAGGCTCACGCTTGTCGCTCCTTTGCGGGGTTTCAGACCCCCGATCTATGCGGTAAAGGCTGTGCCGAGACAACCCAACCCGCCAGAGAGGGCCACGCCATGAAATTCTTCGTCGACACCGCCGAGATTGACCAGATCGCCGAGTTGAACGATCTGGGCATGGTCGATGGCGTGACCACCAACCCGTCGCTGATCCTGAAATCGGGGCGCGACATCCTCGAGGTCACGCGCGAGATCGCTGCCCTCGTCGATGGCCCGGTGAGTGCCGAAGTGGTGGCGCTCAACGCCGAGGACATGATCGCCGAGGGCCGCAAGCTTGCCGCCATTGCCGAGAATATCGCCGTCAAGGTGCCGCTGACATGGGACGGGCTCAAGGCCTGCAAGGTGCTCTCGGGCGAGGGCCACATGGTCAATGTCACGCTCTGTTTCTCGGCCAACCAGGCACTCTTGGCGGCCAAGGCGGGGGCCACGTTCATCTCGCCCTTCATCGGGCGGCTCGACGATATCAACCTCGACGGGATGGAAATCATCTCCGACATCCGCCAGATCTACGACAATTACGGCTTCGAAACGCAGATCCTCGCGGCCTCGATCCGCACCGTCAACCACGCCTATCAATCGGCGATGATCGGTGCCGACGTGATGACCGCACCGCCTGCCGTGATCAAGGCCATGGCCGCCCATGTCCTGACCGACAAGGGGCTGGCCACCTTCATGGCCGACTGGGAAAAGACCGGGCAGAAGATCATCTGAGCATATCAAGCGTTTCTTAACCGATACCCGACATACCGGAATGGCAGTTGCGGGGATATGCGCTCTGGCGGCGGCCCAAATCCACCCGCTCTCGACAAGATGTCGTTGCGCGCGTCCGGATTCTGCGGATATGTTGAGGACACTATGGGAAACAAGCGACAATTCCAGTCTGTCGAGTTCTGCGCCGGTGCCGGTGGTCAGGCGCTTGGGCTCGAACAGGCCGGGTTTGCGCATCGCCTGCTCGTCGACAACGATGCCGATTGCTGCGCGACGCTGCGGCTCAACCGCCCCGGCTGGCGGGTCGAGTGTGCCGACATGCGCGACTACGCGCCCCCCGATGTCGGGCCGGTCGATCTGCTTTCGGCCGGGCTTCCGTGCCCGCCGTTCTCCATCGCAGGCAAACAACTCGGCGAAAAGGATGATCGCAACCTTTTTCCAGCCGCGCTGCGGCTGATCGAGCATCTGTCGCCGCGCGTGGTGCTGATCGAGAATGTGCGCGGCTTCCTGTCATCGGGCTTCAAGGCCTACCGGCAAGAGATTGTCGACGGGTTTGACCGGCTCGGCTACGCGGTGGATTGGCGGCTCTATGACGCGCAGGCGTTCGGTGTGCCGCAAACGCGCTCGCGGGTGACGATCCTCGCCGCCCGACGCGCGATCTGGCCCTATCTCCGCTTTCCCGACGGCGGCACAGGGCGCGCCCCCGATGTCGGCACGGTGTTGCGCGATCTCATGGCGGAAAACGGCTGGCAACAGGCGGATAGCTGGGCGGCTACCGCGTCCGGCGTGGCCCCCACCATCGTCGGCGGCTCCAAGAAACACGGTGGCCCCGATCTCGGCCCTACGCGGGCGCGCGAGAAATGGCGTCAGATGGGCGTGAACGGTGGCAGTATCGCCGAAACCGCCCCGGCCCCGGATTTCACTGGCTTGCCACGGCTAACCACGCGCATGGTCGCCCGGCTGCAAGGTTTTCCCGACACCTGGCAGTTCACCGGCAAGAAGACCGCCGCCTACCGGCAGATCGGCAACGCCTTTCCACCGCCTGTCGCGCGCGCCCTTGGGCGGGCCATCGCCTCGGCCCTGACGGCCCATGACCTTGCCATCGAGCAGGAATGCAGGGTGGCGGCGGAATGACGCCGCGCCGGAGCGGCGGCGCACGCGCGCGGCTCCGCGCGCATTTCCTTGCCAATATCGGGCGCGTGATGGACTCGACCGAGTTGCGCGAGATATCGGGCGGGATTTCGGAATGGGCGCGCCGCGTGCGCGAACTCAGAACCGAAGAAGGGTATCTGATCCTGACGCATAACGATCTGGCCTCGCTCAAACCGGGCCAATACCTGCTCAACGACCCCAAACCGATCCCCGCTTTCGAGCGTGGCATATCCAAGGAAACCCGCGCCTTCGTGCTCGACCGCAACGGATTCACATGCCAGCAATGCGGTGCGGTCGCCGGAGAGCCGCACCCCTATGACCAGACCCGCAAGACGCGCCTGCAAATCGGTCATGTCATCGACAAATCGCAAGGCGGAACCGACGATCCCGGCAACCTGCGCGCGCTCTGTTCGGTCTGCAACGAGGGCGCAGCGAATCTGACGCTTGATCGGCCATCGCTTCACAAACTGCTGGTTCAGGTGCGCCGCGCCACGGCGGCAGATCAGAAAAGCCTGCTGGACTGGCTCAAGACAAAGTTCGGGCCATGACACGAACAAACGCCGTCACCACAGGCCCCGCATTTTCTTGCGGCATTCCGTGCCGGCATCTGCTAACCTGCGTCAAAACACGGATATTGAGGCCGCAATGACCGCCAAGCCCCGCATCGACGACGCCCTGCGCGAGCGTATCATCACCGAGCCGGATGTGATCCTCGACGATACCGATCTCATGCGCGCCCTCATCGCGGCGAACGAGCGCGCCATGGGCGGCAATATCGTCGATCTGCGCGGCATCGCCATGGACCGGCTCGAGGCGCGGCTTGACCGGCTCGAGGATACGCACCGCTCTGTGATCGCGGCGGCCTATGAGAACCTTGCCGGCACCAATCAGGTGCATCGCGCCCTCCTGCGGATGCTCGACCCGGTGGAGTTCGAGACTTTCCTGCGCGATCTCGACGGCGAGGTGGCCCATATCCTGCGCGTCGATGCCGTCCGCCTTGTGCTCGAATCGGTGCAGAACGACAATGACCCGGCGGTGCGCCGTCTGGGCGACGTGCTCTCGGTGGCCGAGCCGGGCTTTATCCGCGCCTACCTCACCCGTGGCCGCGACGCGCCCGCGCGGCAGGTCACGCTGCGCCAGATCGAGGAGGGCGACATGCGCGTCTATGGCCGCACCGCGCCGCATATCCGCTCCGAGGCGTGCCTGCTTCTGGATTTCGGATCGGACCGCCTGCCGGGGATGCTGGTGATGGGGGCAGAGGATCCGCACCAGTTCAGCCCGCAGCAGGGCACCGACCTTCTGGCGTTCTTCGCAGGCGTGTTCGAGAGGGTGATGCGCCGCTGGCTGTCGTGATCAGCGCGGCCGCCCGCGACGCTCTCCAGACGTGGCTGGCCACGCAAAAGGCGCTCAACGGGGCCTCGGACCACACCATCGACGCCTATGCGCGCGACCTGCGCACGTTTCTCACGTTCCTTTCCGCTCATCACGGCGCGGCGCAGGGCCTCGGCCCGCTTGCCCGGATCACCACCTCCGACATGCGCGCCTTCATGGCGCACGAGCGCGGCACGGGCCTTGGCCCCCGCTCGCTCGCGCGCCGCCTCTCGGCGGTCAAGAGCTTTTACCGCTGGCTGTCGGAGCGCGAGGGGTTCGAGCCCACTGCCGTTCTGTCAGCGCGCAGCCCGAAATTCACCCGCAAACTGCCCCGCCCGCTGAGTGAAGATGCCGCGCGCGACGTGATCGAGCAGGTCGATTTCCAATCTGGTGAGCCATGGATCGCCGCGCGCGACCGCGCCGTGGTGACGCTGCTCTATGGCTGCGGGCTGCGCATTTCCGAGGCGCTCGGCCTCACCGGCGCGGCACTGCCCATGGCGGAGGTGCTGCGCATCACCGGCAAGGGCGGCAAGGAACGCATCGTGCCGGTGATCGCCCCCGCCCGCGCCGCCGTGGCCGAGTATGCACGGGCCTGCCCCTTCCCGATCACGGCTGCCACGCCGCTTTTCTTCGGCGCGCGCGGCGGCGCGCTCGGGCCGCGCCCGGTGCAAAAGGCGATGGAACGGGTCCGCGCTCAGCTTGGCCTGCCCGCCACCGCCACGCCCCACGCGCTGCGGCACAGCTTTGCCACGCATCTGCTCAACGCGGGCGGCGATCTGCGCGCAATCCAGGAGCTTCTGGGCCACGCCTCGCTCTCGACCACAGAGGCCTATACCGCCGTCGATACGGCACGGCTGATGGAGGTCTATGCCCGCGCCCATCCACAGGGCGGCGACCGCGCGTCTGACATCCCCCTCACAGAATAGTTAAGTTCAATTACAACCGAGATATGCGAGGCTCCGCCCCGGATGACCCCGTGAGTCACGACAGAAACCGGAGAAAGACCATTATGAAACGACACTATTTCGCCGCCGCCACCCTGGCCCTTGGTGTGATGATGGGCCAGCAGGCCGCAGCACAGGCCTGCGCCGCCAATGTCGAGGATCCGTTTGACCTTGACGAGGCCGCGATCACCGAAATCTACGCCTGCATCGGCGACCGGATGGCCGAGGCCTACGCCAAGGAAGGCGATGAGGTCGCCGCCGCCTATCGCGACTGGACCGTGACCGCGACCCGCCCCGCCGTGCAAGGCGCGCATGGCAGCCGTCTGCTCATGACTTTCGCCAACGATATCGCCGCCGAACAATATCTGAAATTTGCCGAAGAGGGCGTGGTGATGCCCGCAGGCTCCGTGCTCGCCAAGGAGAGCATCACCATTTCGACCAAGAAGAAAGAGGCCGCCGTCGGCCCGCTCTTCATCATGACCAAGGGCGAGGCCGGATCCGCGCCCGACACCGGCGACTGGGTCTATTCGGCGGTGCAACCCAATGGCAAGCCGATGAAATTCAAGCAGAGCTTCTGCCATGATTGCCATGTCGCCTGGGAAGCGCAGGACATGATGGCCTATCCGGTGGAAGAGGTCCGCGTCTCCAACTGATCCGCCACTCATGCGGTTTTTGGCCCGGTCTCCCGCAAGGGGGGCCGGGTTTCGCTTTGCAAATCTGTCATCCTTGCGTCATGAAACGGGCATGACACCTCGATTGAAAGCCTTGCTCGTTCACCTGCTCACGGCCACCGGTGCCGTCTTCGCGATGCTGGCGATGCTCGCCGCCATCGACCGCGAATGGGAGCTGATGTTTCTGTGGCTGGTGGTGGCCTTTGCCGTCGATGGGATCGACGGCCCGCTCGCGCGCCATTACGATGTCAAGACCAATGCCCCCGAGTTTGACGGGGTGCTGCTCGATCTGATCATCGACTATCTGACCTATGTCTTCATCCCGGCCTTCGCGCTCTTCAAGTCCGATCTGCTGCCGGGCTGGACGGGCTGGGTGGCGATCATCGTCATCACCTTTGCCAGCGCCATGTATTTCGCCGATACCCGCATGAAGACCAAGGATAATTCCTTTTCCGGCTTTCCCGGTTGCTGGAATATGGTGGTGCTTGTCTGCTTCGCGCTAGAGCCGAATTTCTGGATCATCCTCGCGCTGGTCACGGCGCTTTCGGTGGCGATGTTCCTGCCCTTGAAGTTCATCCACCCGGTGCGCACGCGCCGCTGGCGGTGGGTGTCGCTGCCCATGGCGCTTGCCTGGACCTTCTTCGCGGGCTGGGCGGCCTGGGTGCATTTCGACCCGCAAAGCTGGGCACATTGGGGGTTGGTGGTGACAAGTCTCTACCTGCTCTTCGTGGGCATCGTGCAACAGCTCGTGCCCGCGCGCGAGGCGCTCTGAGCATACCTCCGTCTCGCGCGCGGTCATATCGCAGACCTCGCCGCGCAGCAGCCCGATGTTGATCGCGTCCCCGGCGGCATGAGCCTGTGAACCACCCGGTGCCCGATCTTTGCAAGCGCGCAAATCGGGCACCCGGCTTCAATCGGCCTGAACCTCTCAGGGATGCCGCCCGTCCATGATCTGATTGGCAAAACCGTGGTTGGTATCGCGGTGATTTGCCTCGTCGGCGCGCACGGCGATCACCACCTCCCGCAGCCGTGCCCCCTCGGGCAATGCCCAATAGTCGATGGCGATCTGCGGCGCGGGCACGTTCGCTTGCCGTCCCGCGTCGATCTCGGCAAGGTATTGGGTGTAGCTGACCACCGCCTCCTCCTCAAGATAGCCGACGATGCGGTGGGCGGTGCGCGGCGCAAGCAGGTAGGTGAAGAAGAACACGTTATAAAATATCGCCTGGGCGATCATGATGAGCCACCGCTCGCCCCGCGAGGGTTGGGCGATGTGGATGAAGGTCATCAGGTGCATCCGCTCGTTTTCCGCCTCGTCGAGCAATTCACGGATCCAGCCCTGATCGTCGCGGATATGACGCACCGACTTGAGGTGCTGCAAGAGCCCGCCCACCATCCCCGGCACGGCAGCGACGGTTTCCAGCACCACGGCCCGATGTCCGTAGCGTTTGGAAAAGAACGCATCGGCAAAGACGCGCATGACTTTCACCACCCGGAGCGCGATCCGGTCATGGATGTCGCGCGGGGCGTGGTGCGCGTGCAGGTCGGTCGTGTCGTCAGGCTGGAAGTCGTGGCTCTGTTTCATGGCATGCTCCCTTTCTCCGAACCGAGATGGGGGGCAAAGATGAATTTTACATGCGACATTTGGCGCGGGCATGCTCAGATCGTGCCGACGGATTCCCCGCTGCTGCGCAGATCCTCGACGCAGAGCACCGGCTCGCCGTCGCTTGCCAGCGCCCGCTCGCGCGCGCGCAGCATGGCCGCTGTATAGACGATCGCCCCTCTTACGCACACATCGGCGCAGAGACCGCATTGCTCGCAGAGACCGCGCTCTGACGTTACATGGGGATAGCCCAGCGGATCGAGCGCAAGCACCTCGGACGGACAAACCGCCACGCAATCGCCACAGCCGGAACAGCACTCGGCCAGTTGCTGACGCCCCGCCGTGCCGGGCGGGCGGCGCACGTCCTTTTCCGTAAGGATCGTGCCCGCGGGCTCCCGTTGCCAATCAGGATACATGGCGTCCTCCCGTAATCAGAATGCCATGCAGCAGACCGGTTCAACACGATCACGCTAGCGCATGAAAACGAGTCGGACAATGATGCTTGTCAACTTTTCATGACAGACCTTCCTGAGCTGCGGCGCGCGTCACCGCCCCGGCCAGCACCTCCAGCCCCGCCACAAGATCCGCCTCGGCGGTATCTTCGGCGAAGGCGTGGCTGATCCCGTCGATGGACGGCACGAAGAGCATGGCCGTGGGCAAGAGCCGCGCCACGTTGGTTGCGTCATGCAGCGCGCCCGATGGCATCCGCCGCCAGCGGCCCGGCGCCACGGCCTCGGCGCTTTGATCAAGCGCCGTGCACAGCCGGGCATCCATGGTCACCGGCTCCAGCCCCAGAAGATCGCCGAACGCCACGCGCAGGCCCATGTCCTGCGCCACCTCCTGCGCGGTGGTGCGGATGATCGTCTCCATGCGGTGCAGCCGGTCGGCGTCCCCGTCGCGCCACTGCATCGAGAAGGTGGCCCGCCCCGGCACGATGGAATGCGCATCCGGATGCAGGCGCACATGGCCGATGGTCCAGACCGTCTGTGGCGTCACGACATTGCGCAAACGGTCATCAAGCAGGGTGTTGAACCGCGCCAGCCCCTGAAACGCGTCGCGGCGGCGGTGCATGGGCGTGGTGCCTGCGTGGTTCTGTTCGCCCTCCAGCGTGATGCGCATGTCGCGGATGCCGACGATATCGGTCACGACCCCCACCGCCTCGCCCGCCTCGTAAAGCCAAGGGCCCTGCTCGATATGCATCTCGAGAAACCCGGTGAAACGGGCCGGATCGACGAAATCCCCGGCCAGATGCACCATGGCCGCGCGCGCCTCGGCAAAGCTTGTGCCGTCGCGGTCGGTCAGGCGGTCGGCCTCCGCAAGCGGCAACGTGCCCGCCCAGATAGCACTTCCGGTGGTGACGCCGAAACGCCCCTCCTCGTCCTGAAAGGACACGACCGAGACCGGCGGGCCACCTGCCTCGTGGCAGGCACGGGCAATCTCCAGCCCGGCGATGACGCCAAGCGCCCCGTCGAGCCAGCCGCCCTCGGGTTGGCTGTCGGAATGGCTGCCGACCAGAAACGAGCGCCCCTCCGCCAGCCCGAAAAGGTTGCCCACCGGATCGAATTGCGGGCTGAGACCGGCGGCGCGCATCTCACCGGCCAGCCAGTCGCGCGCGGCGATATCCGCCGCACTGAAGGCTGGGCGCACCACGCCACGCCCCACCCCCGCCGCGCCAAAGCCGCGCAGGCGGTGCAGATTATCCAGAAATCTCTGTGGGTTGATGGGGATCATGCGGCGCTCCTTCTGTCGGTTCCCTGCCAGCCTAGTGGCGCGGCGCGGGGACGCAACCGCATTCCCTCAACCGCCCGAAACGCCTGCCTCGGCAAAACTCGCCATGCCGGAATGGCAGGCAAGCGCCGCCTGCACCACGCCCATGGCCAGCACCGCGCCCGACCCCTCGCCCAGACGCAGCCCGAGTGACAGGAGCGGCGCCTTGCCCAGCCGGTCCAGAAGGCGCGCGTGACCCGGCTCGGCGCTGACATGGCCCGCAAGCGCATGATCGAGCGCGCCCGTCGCCTCGGCCTCCAGACAGGCGGCGGCGGCGGTGCAGATAAACCCGTCGAGCAGGACGGGGATGCGCAGCACACGCGCCCGCGTGATCGCCCCCGCCATGGCCGCGAGTTCCCGCCCGCCAAGCGCGCAAAGCACCCCAAGGCCACCCCGCGCCGGATTGGCCGCAACCGCCTGCGCCACCACATGCGCCTTGGCTGCAAGGGTCGCATCGTCAACCCCCGTGCCGCGCCCGGTCCAGTCCTCGGCGCGGCCCCCGAAAAGCGCAAGCGCGATGGCCGCCGCGGACGTGGTGTTGCCGATGCCCATCTCGCCCGCGACAAAGAGATCAGCCTCCGGGTCCACCGCGTCCCAGCCGGTTGCCAGCGCCGCCACGCAGTCTGCCCCGGACATGGCGGGGCCTGTGGTGATGTCGCCCGTGGGCCGATCAAGGCACAGCGCGTGCACATCGAGCCGCGCGCCCACAACGCCCGCCAACTGGTTGACCGCCGCCCCCCCCCCCCTGAAATTCGCCACCATCTGCGCCGTGACCTCGGGCGGAAAGGCAGAGACGCCGCGCGCCACCACGCCGTGATTGCCCGCGAAAACCGCCACCTGCGGGCGGGTGACGCGCGCGCGGGCATCGCCGCGCCAGCCGCAATACCACGCGGCCACCTCTTCAAGTCGGCCAAGCGCGCCGGGCGGCTTGGTCAGCGTGGCGTCGCGGGCGCGCGCGGCGCGCATTGCTGCCGTGTCTGGTCCGGGCAGGTCGCGCAGGAGGGCGGCAAACCCGGCGAGCGTGGCGAAGGGGGCGGACATGGCGGCCTCGTTGCAAGTCTCGATGGCCTTCTGTATCGCGGGGGGCGCGCCGACCCCAGAAGAAACCGCCACGATGACCGACAAGGCCCTCCTCCGTCCCATCGACCTTGCGCTTGCGCTTGGCCTGCTCACGCGCCTGCCGATCTCCGTGAGAGACACGGCGCGCGGTGCGCGCGCGGCCTGGGCCTGGCCGCTGGCGGGGGCGGTCCTGGGCGGGCTGGCCGCGTGTGTCGGCTGGGGGGCGCTGGCGCTTGGCCTGCCCACGCCGGTGGCGGCGCTGCTCGCGCTCGGCGCGCTGGTCATGCTGAGCGGCGCGCTGCACGAGGACGGGCTTGCCGATACCGTCGATGGGTTCTGGGGCGGCTGGACGCGCGAACGGCGGCTCGAGATCATGCGCGATAGCCGCGTGGGCAGCTACGGGGTGATCGCGCTGGTCGTGACGCTGGCCCTGCGCGGCGTGGCGTTCTGGCTTCTTTTCGAGGCCGGACCCGGCGCGGCGGCGGCGGCGCTCGTCACCTCGGCGATGCTGTCGCGTGCGGCGATGGCGGGGGCGATGGCCGCCCTGCCCCATGCCCGCGAGACGGGGCTGGCACAGGCGCAGGGCCGCCCGCCGGTGGCAACCGTCGCGGTTGCCGTGGCGCTGGCAATCGGCGCGGGTTTGCTCCTGTGCGGGATGTCCGGCCTTGTGGCCGCGGCGGCCGCGGCGCTGGTGGCCGGCATCATTACGAGGCTGGCACGGGTAAAGATCGGCGGTCAGACCGGCGATGTTCTGGGGGCGGTGCAACAGGGGGCGGAAATCGCGGCGCTGCTCTGCCTTCTGGTGTGACTGGCCCTCGGCCGGTTCGGGCACGGGTGCCGATGTGGCCGGGGGCATCCTCCGGCTTGACGGGAGGATCTCCTGGCCGAGGGTGACGGTGTGCCCCCGGACCGGTTCTTCAGACGCCCAGATACCGGTTGGCGCGTGCGCGCGCGGCGCGCAGCGCCGCTGCGCTCATCTCCTCGGCCAGCCGCCCGTTTTCCAGAAACGCCACCCGGTCAGCGACCGAAAGCACCGCATCGAGGCGCTGTTCCACGAGCAGGATCGCCACGCCTTCGGCGCGTTTTTGCGCCACCACATCGCGGATGACGGCGATCATCGAGGGTTGCAGCCCCTCCGTCGGCTCATCGAGCAGGAGCGCGCGGGGCCCAAGGCAGAGCGCGCGCGCCAGCGCCAGCATCTGCTGTTCGCCGCCCGAGAGCGTCTCGGCGCGCTGGCGCAGCCGGTCGCGCAGGCGCGGAAAAAGGCCAAGCACCTCTTCGCGCAGCACCCCGCCGCCCTGCCTCGTCCTCAGCCCGACATCGAGGTTTTCCGCCACGCTCAGCCCCGCGAAAAGACGGCGGCCCTGCGGCACATAGCCCAGCCCCGCCCCCGCTATGCGATGCGGGGGCAAGGTGTCGAGCCGCGTCTCGCCAAGCCAGACCTCGCCGCCCATGGGCGGCAAAAGCCCCATGGCCGCGCGCAAAAGCGTGGTCTTGCCCGCGCCGTTGCGGCCCATCAGGCACAGGATTTCGCCGGGTGCCACGGTGAGCGAAACACCGTGCAGCACCTCCGCCGCGCCGTATCCCGCGCTGAGATCAGCGATCCGCAGCATCCGCCCCCCCCAGATAGGCCGCCTGCACCGCGCGGTTGGCGTGGATCTCTGCCGGTGTGCCCTCGGCAAGGATGCGCCCGGCGGCCATGACGGTGATCCGGTGGGCCAAAGCCATGACCACGGCCATGTTGTGCTCGATCAGAAGGATCGTGACCTCGCCCGCCAGAGCGCGCACAAGGGTCTGAAACCCCTCGATTTCACCGTCGCTCAGCCCTTGTGTCGGCTCATCGAGGATCAGAAGGCGCGGGCGTTGCACAAGGCCCATGGCAATCTCCAGCAGGCGCTGATGGCCGTAGGCCAGATCGCCGGCCACCTGACCTGCGCGCCCCTCCAGCCCCACCCGCGCCAGTGCCTGCGTGACCGCGCCCGTCAGCCCCGCCCCGCGCGCCCGCCGCCGCGCGGCCAGCGTCACGTTTTCGGCCACGCTCAGCCCCGCAAAAATCGACGTGATCTGAAAGGTATAGGCCATCCCCAGCCGCATCCGGCGATGTGCGGGCAGGCGGGTGATGTCGCGCCCGTCGAATGTCACGCGACCGCTTGAGGGCGCGATGCGGCCCGCGATCATGCCCACCAGCGTCGTCTTGCCCGCCCCGTTGGGGCCGATGAGCGCGCGCACCTCCCCCGCCGTCAGGTCAAGGTCGACGCCATCCACGGCGCGCAGCCCGTCGAAATCGCGGATGAGGCCGCGCACGGACAAAAGGCTCATGGCAGCCCCCGCCAGAACCTGCGTCGCACCTCGCCCATGATGCCCTGCGGCGCGAAAAGCGTGAGCGCCACCAGCGCCACCCCGGCGATGAGCATGTAGGCACTGGTCAGCCCGGAACTCAGGTCGATGAGATAGAACATGAAAAGCGTGCCGATGAAGGGGCCAAGCACGGTGCCCGCGCCGCCCAGAAGCACCCAGAGAAGCGGCAGGATCGAATATTGCACGCTTGCGAAGGTAGCACCCACATAACCGAACAGCATCCCGTAGACCGCCCCCGCCGCCGCCGCCATCGTGCCAGAGGCGACCATGGCGGCAAAGCGGTGCGCCTGCGTGTCATAGCCCAGCATCCGCACGCGCTCCTCGTTCTCGCGGATCGCCACCAGCACCCGGCCGAAGGGCGCGCGCACCAGCGCGAGGCTCAGGAGCAGGCAGACGGAGAAAAGCGCGAGTGCGGCGAGGTAGCGGGGGCCGGGGGCGCTCAGGTCGAGGCCAAGAAGGGTGCGGCCCGCCTGCGCCAGCACGAACCCTTCGTCGCCCCGTGTCCATTCGCCGAAATGCAGGATGGTGAGGAACCCCGCCTGCGCGAACATCAGCGTGACGATCATGAAGGCCACACCAGAGGTGCGCAGCGCCAGCGCCGCGACGAGGCCCGAGACCACCGCGCCCGAGGCGATGCCAAGCGCCAGACCGGTCCCTGCGCCAAGCCCCAGATGCTGCACCCCCATGCCCATCCCATACATGCCCGCCGCGAAGAAGAGCGCGTGGCCAAGGCTCAGAAGGCCAGTATAGCCGAAGAGCAGGTTATAGGCCAAAGCGTAGCTTGCCAGCACCATCACCCGCGCCAGATTGCCATGGTGATAGGCGGGCAGAAGGACATGCGCCACCAGAAGCAGCGCCAGAAGCCCCAGATGCAGCGCCAGCGCCCTCACCTCCCGCGCGCCCCGAACAGGCCCTGCGGGCGGAACACCAGCACCAGCGCCACCAGAAGCGTGGCGAGGATCTTGGCCAGCGTCGGCGAGAAGAACACCGATATGATCCCGTCCGAAAGGCCGATCAGCACCGCCGCCACCAGCGTGCCGGGCAGGCTGCCAAGCCCGCCGATGATCACCACGATGAAGGACAAGAGCAGCGGATCGGCCCCCATCAGGTAATGCGCCTGTTGGATGGGCACGATCAGCACCGCGGCCAGCGCCGCCAGCGCCGCGCCAAGGCCGAAGGTCAGCGCATAAACCCGCTCGACGGGGATGCCGAAGGCGGTGGCCATCTCGCGGTCGGCCTGCGTCGCGCGCATCACCAGCCCCGCACGGGTGCGCGCCAGAAAGAGCCACAGCGCGCCAAGGATCGCCGCCGCCGCACCGATCACCGCCAGCTTGTAGGTGGTTGTCCCGAGGCCCCAGGGCCAGATCAGCGCCCAGCCGTCCACGCCCCTCTCCAGCCACGGCAGCGCGATGCGGCTATTGAAAGGGGCCACCACGGGGCGCGCATCGGGGCCATAGGTCATGAGCGTGAGTTGTTGCAGGATGTAAAGGAGGCCGATGGTGGCCACGATGGTGCGCTCGGGATCGTAGGAGAGCCGCTTGAGGATGGTCACATCCGCCGCCACCGCGAGCGCGCCGACCAGCAGAGGTGCCACCCCCAGCGCCAGCGCAAAGCCCCACGGCCCCGCCACGGCCTGCGTCACCCACCAGGCCAGCACCGCGCCCAGCATGAAAAACTCACCATGGGCGATGTTCACGACCCGCATCACGCCGAAAACAAGGCTCAGCCCCGCCGCTGTCAGCGCCAGCACGGCGGCTGTCACCGCGCCTTCCAGCGTGGCGAGCATCAGGTGGGGGCCGAATTCCATCAGCGCCGCGCCCCGGTCATTCGGGCACGAACTCCACCCCGCCCATGAGCAGGCGCTGATCGGCGGTCAGCGTCACGATCTGGCCATGGGCCCGCTCCAGCTTGCGCGCGACCACCTCGTTGCGCGCCTCCCAGTTATAGTCGCCATCCGCGCGCACCGGGGCCCATGTCAGCCGCCCGCCCTTGCGCCACGGATCGAGCACGATGCCGGTCTCATACTCGGCCCCTTTGGCGCTGACGATGGCGGTGGAATGTTCCAGCCGGAACCTGTTCTCGGCATTGGCGACCGCGCGGTGCAAATCAAGCGTCTCGAACCGCTCCTGCTTCAGCCGGTCCTCCATGTCGCGCGCCCAGTGCCAGCAGAGGCCGCGCGGCTTCAGCCCCATATTCACCTTGGTATTGTGGATGAGCGGCGGGTCGGTGATCTGGTATTGCTGCGCCAGCCGGTGCGTATGCTCGTAGCTGACGCGCGCCGCGCGCTGCGCCTCCTCGCGGTCCACCTCCGGCCCGAGCCCCGCGATGGCGGCGGCGAGGCGCGAGACTTCGTCGGGGGTGGCAGGGGGCGGCGGCGCGCCACAGCCCGCCAGCGCCAGAAGCGCCAGCCCCTGCACCATCTGCCTGCGCGTCACGCTCACGGGCCTCGCCTCCTCAGAACGGTTGTTGGGTATAGTCCACCTGATCGGGATAGAACGTATCCTCGATCGAGGTGCGATGCACGCGGATAAGCCGCCCACCCTCGACCCGGCTGATGTTCTGGTGGCCGAAGACCTGATGCGTGCGCCCGTTGAACCGCTTGGCCCCCTGCGGATGGGCAAGGCTTTCGGGGATATCCTCCATCGCCTCGACCGCCTCGATGAGCGCGGCGCGGTCCTGCGGCCCGGCATAGCCCGAAGCCTCCATCCCGGCCTTTATGATGTGCAGCGTCTCCCAACAGCCGAACATGTGGCCATAGGTGGACACGTCGCGCGGATCGGCGAGCGACGCGCCGCGCTCGCCCACGCCGACGGCAGCGCGATAGGCGGTCTCGTGCGCGCTTTGATCGGGCTGCGCGTGGCGGCACATGCCTTCCCAGAAATGGCTGCCTTCGAGGAATTCCAGACCGGGGCTGTCGATGGCCACCGCTTCCAGACTGTCGATGAAGCCGAAAAGCTGCGGCCCCTGCCCGCCAAAGAACTCGCCCAACTCCTTGACGAAGGTCAGCACGGCAGGCCCGACCATGACGTGATAAAGCACCTCTGTGTCGCGCGGGATGCGCGGGAAATACTTGGTAAAGGAGGTCTCGGTCGGCGGAATCGCGATCTTTTCCAGCACGGTGCCGCCCTGCGCCTCGATGGCGGGCACAAGGTTGTCGCGGTGATCATAGCCGAAGCCGTAATCGGGAAAGATCATCGTGACCTTCTTGCCAAGGTTCCCTGTGATGAAGGGGGCCATGGAAATGACCTGCGCCTTCACATCGGTGATACCGGGCTGCAACGTGTAGCGGTTGAGCATCCCCGAGGACACATGCGTGCCCTCCGAGACCACGAAATAGGGCAGCTTCAACTCCCCCGCGCGCGGGGCGGAGCCGATCACGACATGGGAAAACAGTGTGCCGAAAGCCACGTCAACGCCGTGCTGGTTGGCGAATTTCTCAAGCACCTCGGCCCCGCGCTTGGGGTCGGTGCCGTCATCCTCGGTGACGATCTCGACCGGGCGGCCATTGATGCCGCCGCCCGCGTTGATGAGCTGCGCCGCCGCCTCGACCGTGCGGCCATACCAGCGCCCATAGGCAGCACCGATGCCGGTGCGATGCTGCTGAAAGCCGAGCCGGATGGGCGCGGCACTCTGGGCATGGGCGTAGCGCGCCCACAAGGGAAGGCTCGCGGCGGCGGCCCCGGCCGTCAGGGTGCGCAGGGCGTCGCGGCGCGTCGGGCTGGCTTGGGTCTTGATGGTCATGGGCGGGTCTCCGCTCCCTTGTCTTGCAGATGTGTCTTGCACATGCGGCGCGATTGCCGCGCGCGCAAAATGCGCAACCTGCCCGCGCTTGTCCAGCCTCTTGACCCCTCACGCCCCGCGCGGCGCGGCCAGAAGCCACAGGCCAAAGACCGTGTAGGCCACCATGAATGCCGCGAGCGGGGCCTGTCCGAGGGCGGCCCGGCGCACCGATTGGCCCGTGTGCAGGGCGATGGCATGGGCCAGCATCAGCGCGATGACATGGCCCGCCACGACAACCCCCGCCTGCGTCAGCCAGATGAGGCGCACCGGGCCGGGATGGCTCAGGAACCCGGCGCTGACATGGATATGGCCCAGATGAAGCGCCTCGGCCAGCCCCGCCAGCACGTATTGCCCATCCAGAAGCAACGAGGGCAGGTAATGCGCGATGTGATAGGCAAGGGCTATGGGCAGGAGCGTGGGCGCGTAGAGGCGGATGAGATCGCGCGCCGGCGTCGCGTCATGGGCCAGCCGCGCGCCGAGCGCGAGCGCGCCCGCGAAAATGACGAGGAGCGCGGCATTGGCGATAAGCAACCCCGCCACATTCACCGCCACCACCGCCGAGCGACCGGGAAATTCCAGCGGATTGGTGCCGATTAGGGCCAGCCACCAGAAGGTTTCATTCAGCCCGTCAAAACTGCCCGAGCCGAGCAGAAGCAGCATCAGCACCGCAAGCGCAAGCGACGGACGCGGGCCGCGCAGCACCTGCCAGCCCGGCAGGCCCAGCGCCCGCCGCCTGCCCCGCCGCCCGAACACCCCCATTCCGGCATAGGCGCGCAGAAAGACGCCTAGCACCTCGCCGCGCACCAGCCAGCGCGGTCCGAAAAGCACCAGCGCGGCAAGTGTCACGATGGCATAGCCCGCCACCACCACCGCGAGACGCGCCGGATCGGCCGGGGCGGGATCGGCGAGCAGGAACCCCGCGACGGCGAGAAAGCCCAGAACGGCGGGCCAATGCCCCCAACCGCGCGGATAGCGCAACGGCGGCCTTCGGCGCAGGCCGAGACGGGCCAGTGCCCGCCACGGATCGAGGCGCGACCAGATATCGCCCCAAAGGCCCTGAAGGGAGACGAAACCCATCCAGAACACCACCCAGACGGCCAGCGAGACCGGATTGCCCAACGGATCGCGCGAGCCGCTCCAGCCCTGCCAGACCAGCCAGAAAAGCAGCGCCGCGACGGCAAGACCGGGCCAGACCGCGGGGCGCGCGCGCCGCCAGAGCGTGACGGGACGGAACGGGGCCAGCGCCGCGCGCCCCGGCAAAAGCGCCAGCATCAGAACGGTGAGCGTCACCACCAGACCGCCGGAGAGGATATAAAGCTTGGTGGGCAGCAGCAGGATAAATCCCTGTTCGGTCGCGTGCGCCTGCGCCTGCCCAGCAAGCGTGACCCAGAGCGCCGCCGCGCCGCCGACCCGCCTCATGCCACAAGCCGCGCCAGCGCCGCGAGTGCCGGGGGCAAAAGCGTTTCGGGGTCGTGGCAACTGACCGGCACGCCTTGGGCCTCAAGCGCCGCCGCGCGCCCCGAGGCGGCCCCGGCAGGGGCGACGAGGCGGACAGTCTGGCCCAGCCAATAGGGCCGCGCGGCGGCAAGTTCCGCGCCGAGAAGATGGCCGGTCAGCGCCTCGGCGCGGCCCGTCACCTCGGCCACGCGCAGATGCGCGGCAAGGCGCTCGGGGCGGCTCAGGCTGTCGGCAAGGGCGTCCGCGTCCACGTCTTCCGCCCCGCCCAGCGCCGTGACAAGGCGGGGGGTGAGAAAGCTGAGGCAACTCACCGCCTCGCGCGCGCTCAGATGCACCCAATGCGCGAGCGTCGGGGTCAGCACGCAGGCGACTCCGTCCCAATCGGGCGACACCTCGCTCAGGCCGATGAGCAGAAGGCGCGTCCAGCCGTCGAGCACATCTGCGGGGCTGTCCTGCGCCAAACCCGGCAGGGTCGGGCCGGTTTCGGGCAAGAGCGGCGCGGGCAGGCGCTCGGCCGCCCCATCGCCCACGCGCAGCACCAGGCCGGAGGTCCCGGCAAGCGCGGCAAGCGCCTCGTCGGGCGTGACCCCGCCCGCCTCGGCCACGACCCGCGCCCCCTTGAGCGCGAAAGCGCGGCCTGCGCACCCGTCATGACCGCAAAGGCGCCAGTGGCTCATCGCGCGGATTGCAACTGCGCGACAAGGCCCGACATGTCATAGCCTGCATCCGCGCTGCGGCGCAGGATTTCATCCGCTCCGAGCGTCTCGAACTGTGTCATGCTCCACATCACCGTGCAGCGCGTGCCGGTGCGGCAATAGGCAAGGATCGGCTTGGGCAGGGTGTCGAGCGCGTCTTGGAACGCCCGCGTATCGTCCTGTGTGACCTGACCCGAGACGATGGGCAGAAACGCAACCGTCAGACCGGCGGCGCGGGCGGCCTCGGCCACGCCGTCATAGGCGGGCTGCCCCCATTCTTCGCCATCGGGGCGGTTGCACAGGATCGCGCGATAGCCCGCAGCGGCGATGGCGGGCACGTCCCCGGCCTCGATCTGGGGGGAGACGGAAAAATCCTCGGTGATCTTGCGCAGGTCCATGACATTCTCCTTGGCTGGGCTGGCGGTGATATGCGCGCGAATCGCGGCCAAGATCAATGCCGCCGCCTTGCCGGATGCGCAGACGCGGGCTAAGCAGGCGACGATTGGAAAAGGAGCGGGACATGGGCGATCTGCCGGGTATCGTGATCAACGGCGTCTCGGGGCGCATGGGGCAGATGCTGGTGCGCGTGGTGGGCGAGAGCACGGCCGCGCGCCTGACGGGTGCGCTGGAACGGGCAGGCCATCCGTGGATCGGGCAGGATCTCGGGCGCGCCATGGGCGGGGCCGATCTGGGCGTGGTGGTGAGCGACGACCCGCTCGAGGTGGTGGCCGCCGCTCATGCGGTGATCGATTTCACCGCCCCCGCCGCGAGCGTGGAGCTGGCCACGATCACGGCACAGGCGCGGGTGGTGCATGTGATCGGCACCACCGGCTTTGACGAGGACCACCTCAAGCGCCTGTCGGCGGCTGCGCGTCATGCGGTGATCGTGCGCGCGGGCAACATGAGCCTTGGCGTCAACCTGCTGGTGCAGCTGACCAGACGCGTGGCCGCTGCCCTCGACGAAAGCTTCGACATCGAGATCGTCGAGACCCATCACAACCAGAAGGTTGACGCGCCCTCGGGCACGGCGCTCATGCTGGGCGAGGCGGCGGCAGAGGGACGGGGCGTGGCGCTCGGGGCGGTCTCTGACCGGGGCCGCGACGGCATCACCGGGCGGCGCGAGCGCGGCCATATCGGCTTTGCCGCGATCCGCGGCGGCGATGTGGTGGGCGAGCATGACGTGATCTTTGCGGGCGCGGGCGAGCGGATCGTGCTGCGCCATATCGCCACCGACCGGGCGATTTTCGCGCGGGGCGCGCTGCGCGCTGCGCTCTGGGGGCAGGGCAAAAAGCCCGGCGAATATGACATGCTCGACGTGCTCGGCCTCACGCCCGAGTGATCCGGGCGGGCCGTGACGGCGTAATCCTCGTGTAACATATGCCGTCACGAAGGGTGTGCCATGCGATACGCGCTTGTTCTCTTTGTCTTTCTGGGATTGCCGGTGCCTGCGCTCGCGGATTTTGCGCCGGTGACCCATCGTGATGGCTTCGTGTCGCTGATAACCGGCCGCGACCTGACCCGTTTTGGCATCCGCCTGACGGTGACGCCGGACGGACAGATAACGGGCCGCGCCTTTGGCCGCGATGTGCGTGGCGCATGGCGCTGGAACGGCGATTATTTCTGCCGCAGCCTTTATTGGGGCGAGATGGATCTTGGCCCCAATTGTCAGGCCGTGCGCCTGAAGGGCGATACGATCCGCTTCATCTCGGATGAGGGCACCGGGCAGTTCGCGGATCTCTACCTGCGCTGAGCGCGCTCAGAAATCGACCGCGAGGCCCTTTTTCTCCCAGTCGCCGTAGCGCACCGGCTCCAGTCCCTCGCGGCGGCCGCCCAACTCCCTCGGCAGGTCAAGCCCGGCGGCCTTGCGGCGGCGTTCCTCGGCCTCGGCAAGGGCGCGCTGCGCGGCGGGGGGCAGATCGCGGGGCGTGGTGTCGGTATCGGCGGTCATGGCGCTTTCCTCTGGCTCTGGGCGTTGATATATCGCGCGCCTGTCCGATGGCCAAGGAAAAGCCCATGACCCAGCCAATCCCCGCCCGCGCCGCCGCCGCGCGCCTGCTTGATCAGGTGCTGGGAGAGGGGCGGCTTCTGTCCGAGACGCTGGGCACGCTTGACCCTCTGGTCCCCGCCGAGCGCGCCCGCGCGCAACGTCTGGCGGTGGCGGCCCTGCGCGGGCTGGAGCGGGCCGACCGGCTGCTCGCGCGGCACCTGCGCAAGACGCCCCCACTGCCCGTGCGCAACGTGCTGCGCGTGGCAGTGGTGGAACTGGCGCAGGGCGGCGAGGCGCACGGGGTGGTGAGCGACGCGGTGGGGATCGTGGGCGCAAGCCCGCGCCACGCCAAGCTCAAGGGGTTGGTCAACGCGGTGCTGCGCAAGCTCTGCGACGAGGCCCCGCGCACCTGGCATGACCTGCGGGTACCGCGCCTGCCCGAGTGGCTGCGCGCGCCGCTGGTGGCGGCCTGGGGCAAGGGTGCGATCACAGGGATGGAGCGCGCGCATCTGGCGGGCGCGCCGCTCGATCTGACGGTGAAGGACGCGCCCGAGGATTGGGCTGTCAAACTCGGCGGCGAGGTGCTGCCGACCGGATCGGTGCGGCTGCGCGATCCGGGGCAGATCTCGGCCCTGCCGGGCTATGCCGAGGGCGCGTGGTGGGTGCAGGATGCCGCCGCCGCCCTGCCCGCGCGCATCCTTGCCCCACAGGCGGGCGAGACCGTGCTCGACATGTGCGCGGCACCGGGCGGCAAGACGCTGCAACTGGCGGCGGCAGGCGCGCGGGTGGTGGCGGTGGACCTCTCCGAGACGCGCATGGCACGGGTGACCGAGAACCTTGCGCGCACCGGGCTGACAGCGGACTGCGTGACGGGCGACGCACTGGCGCAAGAGGGCACCTATGACGCAGTGCTCGTGGACGCGCCCTGCTCCGCCACCGGCACGATCCGGCGACATCCGGACCTGCCCCATGCCAAGGACGGGGCCGAGATTGGCGCGCTGATCGAGCTACAGGCGGCCATGCTCGATCACGCCATATCGCTCCTGCGTCCCGGTGGGCGGGTGGTGTTCTGCACGTGCTCGCTTCTGCCCGACGAGGGGGAATGTCAGGTGGAGGCCGCGCTTGAACGGCATCCCGGTCTTGTCGCGGATCGCGCCGCGCTGGCGTTGCCGGGGGTGGACCCCGCATGGATCACCGAAGAGGGCGGACTGCGGCTGCGGCCCGACTTCTGGCCCGAACGGGGCGGCATGGACGGGTTTTACATGGCGTGCCTGCGGCGGGGGTAGTGCGGGGGATCACCCTCCGGCCCGAGCGGACGATCTCAGATCCGGCAGACCCTCGGATCACGTCCGAGGGTGACGCCGGGAAAAAGACGGCGTTGCACGCCGCAATCGGGCGGTGACTTGCGCGCGCGCGGCGCGTATAGTCCGGCCCGAGCGCCGCAAGAAGCGTGCAGAGGCATATGTCGCATTCCGAACCCCTGTCCGCGCGCTGGGCGCATCTGAGAAACCGGCTCGCCGCGCGGCGCGCGGCGATGGGCCGTCCGGCCACGGCCTTTGTCTCTCAACCCGAGCCGCGCAGCATCGGCTATCTGGCGCGGGGGCGACAGCTTTGCGCGGGCAATCTGGTCTTTGGCGGCCATCTGGTCGAGGCGCCGGGCGTCATGCTCTGGGACGTGCCCGCGCCCGATGCGGGATTTGCCCAGGAATTGCACGGTTTTGGCTGGCTTGACGATCTGGCGGCTGCGGGCGATGCGGCGGCACGCCAGCGTGCGCAGGCCTGGCTCTGGGCGTGGATCGCGCGCTACGGGCGCGGCCATGGGCCGGGCTGGACGCCCGATCTGGCGGGGCGGCGGCTTATCCGCTGGATCAGCCACGCGATTTTCCTGTTGCGCGGCCAGCCACCCGAGGCATCGCAGGTCTTCTTTCGCTCGCTCGCGCAGCAGGCGCACTTTCTTGCCCGGCGCTGGCGCGCGGCGGCACCGGGGCTCAAGCGGTTCGAGGCCCTGACCGGCCTTGTCTATGCGGGCGTGTCGCTCGAGGGGATGGGGCATCTCACGGCCGAGGCGCGCGCGGCGCTCGCGCGCGAATGTGCGCAAGGTATCGACGCGGGCGGCGGTACCCCCTCGCGCAACCCCGAGGAATTGCTGGAGGTGTTCACCCTGCTGACCTGGGCCGCGCTTGGCCTGAGCGAGGCCGGACAGGCCCCCGACGAGGCACATTGGCGCGCGGTGGAGCGGACCGCCCCCTGCCTGCGCGCGCTGCGCCATGCCGATGGCGGGCTGGCGCGGTTCCATGGCGGCGGGCGCGGCCTCGACGGGCGGCTTGATGCGGCGCTGGCGGCAAGCGGGGTCAAGGCGCGGGCCGCGACAGGGCTGGCCATGGGCTATGCGCGGCTGGCGCGCGGGCGCACAAGCGTGATCGTGGATGCAAGCGCGCCGCCCGTGGGCGCGGCCTCGGAGGGGGCACATGCCTCGACGCTGGCGTTCGAGCTGACATCGGGGCGGCGCCCGCTGATCGTCAGTTGCGGCTCGGGCATGAGTTTCGGTCCCGAGTGGCGGCGCGCGGGCCGCGCCACGCCGTCTCATTCGACGCTGGTGCTGGCCGGCGGATCAAGCGCGCGGCTGAGCAACGACACGCGGCACCCCGACCGCCTGTCAGAGGCACCGCGCGATGTGCCCGCGCAGATCACCCGCGCGCCGGACGGACTCCGCTACGAGGGCGGGCATGACGGCTACCTGCGCAGCCATGGCCTGACCCATGCGCGCAGGCTCGATCTGGCGGCGGACGGGCGCGCGCTGGTGGGCGAGGACATGTTGTTGTCCCTCGACGCGGCCGGCAAGGCGCGATTCGACCGCGCGCTCGATGCCACGCGACTGCATGGCGTGCCGTTCGATATCCGGTTTCACCTCCATCCCGATGTGGAGGCCTCGCTCGACATGGGCGGCACGGCGGTCTCGCTTTTGTTGCGCAGCGGCGAAATCTGGATATTCCGGGCGGATGGCGGGGCCGCTTTGGCCTTGCACCCGAGCGTCTATCTTGAAAAAACGCGCCTCAAGCCGCGTGCGACAAGACAGATCGTTCTGTCTGGCCGCGCGACGGGTTATGCGACCCGCATCCGCTGGTCCCTGGCCAAGGCGCAGGAAACCCCGGTCGGCATCCGAGATGTCGCCGAGGACGTGCCCGACCCGGAGACCGAGGACTGATTTTCGACCGCTCCGACGAAGGACCAAATCCCGATGACCAATCCCGCGCCTGTCACCCGCGCCCTCATTTCCGTTTCCGACAAGACCGGCCTGATTGATCTGGGCCGCGCCCTGGCCGACCGGGGGGTAGAGATCTTGTCCACCGGCGGCACCGCGAAGGCGCTGCGCGACGCGGGGCTGGCCGTGCGCGATGTGGCCGAGGTCACGGGCTTTCCCGAGATGATGGACGGGCGCGTGAAAACGCTGCACCCGATGGTGCATGGCGGGCTTCTGGCGCTGCGTGACAACCCCGAGCATCGGGCCGCGATGGAGGCGCACGGGATCGGCGCGATCGACCTTCTGGTGGTCAATCTCTACCCGTTCGAAGAGACCGTGGCGCGGGGCGCGGATTACGAGACCTGTGTCGAGAATATCGACATCGGCGGCCCGGCGATGATCCGGGCAGCGGCCAAGAATCATGCCCATGTCACCGTGGTCGTGGATGTCGAGGATTACGGGGCCGTCATCGCCGACATGGATCAGCACGGCGGCGCGACCTGCCCGAAATTCCGCCGCAAGCTGGCGCAGCGCGCCTATGCCCGCACCGCCGCCTATGATGCCGCCGTCAGCACCTGGCTGGCCGAGGCGATCGGCGACGAGGCACCGCGCCGCCGCGCCTTTGCCGGGACGCTCGCGCAAAGCCTGCGCTATGGCGAGAACCCGCATCAGCGGGCGGCCTTCTACGTGGACGGATCAAACCGCCCCGGCGTGGCCACCGCGCGGCAGGTGCAGGGCAAGGAGCTGAGCTATAACAACATCAACGACACCGATGCGGCGTTCGAACTGGTCAGCGAATTTGCGCCCCATGACGGCCCCGCCTGCGCCATCATCAAACACGCCAACCCCTGCGGCGTGGCGCGCGGCGCGACATTGCTCGACGCCTATAAATCCGCCTTCGATTGCGACCGCACCAGCGCCTTTGGCGGGATCATCGCGCTCAACCAGCCGCTTGACGGGGCCACGGCAGAGGAAATCGCCGGTATTTTTACCGAAGTGGTGATTGCGCCGGGGGCCGATGACGCCGCAATGAGTATTTTCGCCAAGAAGAAGAACCTGCGGCTTCTCCTGACCGAGGGCCTTGCCGATCCGGCGGCGGCGGGGCGGATGATCCGGCAGGTCTCGGGCGGCTATCTGGTGCAGGACAAGGATGCCGGACAGATCGGCGCGGATGACCTGCGCGTGGTGACGCGGCGCGCGCCGAGCGAGCGGGAAATGGCCGATCTGCTCTTCGCCTGGACCGTCGCCAAGCATGTCAAATCCAACGCCATCGTCTATGTCAGGGACGGGGCCACCGTGGGCGTGGGCGCAGGCCAGATGAGCCGTGTCGACAGCTGCAGGATCGCCGCGCGCAAGGCGCGCGACATGGCCGAGGCGCTCGGCCTGCCCGCGCCCTTGACCCAAGGCAGCGTGGTGGCGTCGGACGCGTTCTTTCCCTTTGCCGATGGCCTTCTGACGGCGGCGGAGGCCGGGGCCACGGCGGTGATCCAGCCCGGCGGCTCGATGCGCGACGACGAGGTGATCGCGGCGGCGGATGCGGCGGGGCTCGCGATGGTGATGACCGGCATGCGCCACTTCCGGCACTGAGGCAGGGCATATGCGGCTGGTCTTCTGGATTGCATTCTGGGTTTTTCTGCTCGATCAGGCGAGCAAGTATCTCGTGGTTCACATGCTCGATCTGCGGATGCTGGGGCGGATCGACGTGTTGCCGCCCTATCTCAACCTGCGGATGGCTTGGAATTACGGCATCAATTTCGGGCTGCTGGCGGATGACAACCCGCTCACACGCTGGATGCTGATCGCCGTGGCGCTGGTGATTTCCGGCGCGGTGCTGTGGTGGGTGCGCGCCGAGGATGCAGGGCCGTTGCACCGGATCGCGGCGGGCTTGCTTGTGGGCGGGGCGCTTGGCAATGTCGTGGACCGGTTGATCTATGGCGCGGTCGCGGATTTTCTCAACATGTCCTGCTGCGGGATCGACAACCCCTATGCGTTCAATGTGGCCGATATCGCGGTCTTTGCCGGGGCGTTCGGCATGCTTCTGCTACCGGCGGAGAAAAAGCCCTCGTGACCTTGGCGCGCGGATGCGATACATGGGCGTGACAGTTGCAGGAGAGTGGCGATGTGGATGCCGCGCAAGACCGTTCTGATGCTCATGGCCGCCGCGCTTGTCGCGGGCTGCGGCGGGCGTGACCGCGAAGTATCGCTGACCAAGTTGCGCAATACGGGCAACGGGCCGGACGAGTTTTCGATCATCCCGAGCAAGCCCCTGGAAATGCCCGAGGATGTGGCCGCGCTGCCCGCGCCGACGCCGGGCGGGGCGAACCGCACCGACCAGAACCCGTTGGCCGACGGCGTTGCCGCGCTCGGCGGCAATCTGGCTGTGACACAGGCCGAGGCCGCGTCGGCGGCCAATGCCGGGCTGCTGGCCCATGCCACCCGCTACGGCCGTGATCCCGGTGTCCGTCAGGCGCTGGCCGCAGAGGACCGCGAGATCCGCAGTCGTTATGGAAATGTCAACATTTTACGCGGCATCATGCCCGGCGACGATTACGTGCAGGCCTATGAGCGGCAATGGCTCGATGCCCATAACGAGGAGCGCCGCTTGCGGCGCGCCGGTGTGCGCACCCCTGCCGCCCCGCCGCCACCCGACCGACGCTGAGTGCGCTTGAATCCCCGGTCCGGGGGCGTATCTATGTGCTAACGTCCCCAATCGGAGATCTGCCATGCGCCGACTGCTCACCGCTTGCCTTCTTACCCTCGCGCCTCTGGCCGCGCAGGCCGAGGCCGTGACGCATTTCACGCTTCAAAACGGCATGGAGGTGGTGGTGATCGAGGACCGGCGCGCCCCGGTGGTCACGCATATGGTCTGGTATCGCGCCGGTTCGGCGGATGAGACCCCCGGCGTCTCGGGTGTTGCGCATTTTCTGGAACACCTGCTGTTCAAGGGCACCGAAACCATGGCGCCGGGCGAATTCTCGGCCACGGTGGCGCGCAATGGCGGATCGGACAATGCCTTTACCAGCTATGATTATACCGCCTATTTCCAGCGCATCGCCGCCGACCGGCTTGATCTGGTGATGGGGATGGAGGCCGACCGCATGGTCAACCTCCAGCTTGACGAGGCCGATATCCTGACCGAACGCGATGTCATCATCGAAGAGCGCAATCAGCGGGTCGAGAACAGCCCGTCTGCGCTCTACCGCGAGCAGAAAAGCGCGCTGCAATATCTCAATCACCGCTACGGCGTGCCGATCATCGGCTGGCGCCACGAGATGGAGAGGCTCGGGCTCGAGGATGCGCTGGACTACTACCGCCGCTATTACGCGCCCAACAATGCCATTCTCGTCGTCGCAGGCGACGCGGACCCCGAGGAGGTGCGCGCGCTGGCCGATAAACATTACGGTGTGATCCCGGCCAATCCCGACCTGCCCGAGCGCGCCCGCCCGCAAGAGCCGCCGCAACTGGCCGAGCGGCGGATGACATTTCACGATCCGCGCGTGTCGCAACCCTATGTCAGCCGCTCTTACCTTGCCCCCGAACGCGACAGCGGCGCGCAGGAACGGGCCGCCGCCCTTACCCTTCTGGCAGAGTTGCTGGGCGGCGGACAGACCGCCGTTCTGACCCAGAAACTGCAATTCGAAAGCCAGATCGCGGTGCAGGTCGGGGCCTGGTATTCGGGCATGTCGCTTGACAGCACCACCTTCGATCTGGTGGTCGTGCC
This sequence comes from Roseovarius sp. MBR-79, assembly GCF_053628555.1. Classification (NCBI taxonomy): domain Bacteria; kingdom Pseudomonadati; phylum Pseudomonadota; class Alphaproteobacteria; order Rhodobacterales; family Roseobacteraceae; genus Roseovarius; species Roseovarius sp. MBR-79. Next base: position 191,012 of record NZ_JBRJGP010000007.1, read on the forward strand.
CGCCCCCGGCGTGACGCTGGCCGAGGCCGAGGCGGCGATGGACGATGTCCTGACCGGGTTTCTGGAAACCGGCCCCGATGCGGCCCACCTGGAGCGGATCAAGACGCAGGTGCGCGCGCAGGCGATCTATGAGCGCGATGACGCCTCGTCGCTGGCGCAGCGTTATGGCGCGGCCCTCGCTCAGGGCCTGACGGTGGCGGATGTGCAGGCATGGCCCGAGATCCTGCAAGCGGTCGGGCCCGAGGATATCATGACCGCCGCGCGCGAGGTGTTCGACCGGCGGCAATCGGTGACGGGCTGGCTGATGGCCCCGGAGGTGACGCAATGATCCGTTTCGTTCTGACGCTTTTGCTGCTGGCCGCAACCCTGCCCGCGCGCGCGGGCGTCGAGATTGCCGAGATCACCACGCCGGGCGGATTTGAGGCCTGGCTGGTCGAGGATCATTCGATCCCCTTCGTGGCGCTGGAAGTGCGCTTTCGCGGCGGTGCCTCGCTTGATGCGCCGGACGCGCGCGGAGCGACCAACCTGATGGTGGGGCTGCTGGAAGAAGGTGCAGGAGAGCGCGACGCGCGCGCCTTTACAGAGGCCACCGAGGAACTTGCCGCGCGCTTCGGCTACAGCGTGAGCGATGACGCAGTCAGCATCTCGGCGCGATTCCTGACCGAAAACCGCGACGCCTCGGTGGACCTTCTGCGCGACAGCCTGATCGCGCCGCGCTTTGACGAGGACGCCATCGAACGGGTGCGCGCGCAGGTGCTGGCGGGGCTGCGCTCGGACGAAACCAACCCGCGCGACATCGCAAGCCGAGAGGCGGCGCAGCTCATCTACGGCACGCATCCCTACGGTTCCAAGCAGGAGGGCACGCCCGAGAGCGTGGCCGCCCTCACCCGCGAGGATATTCTGGCCGCGCATCGGGCGGCGATGACCCGCGACCGCGTCTATATCAGCGCCGTCGGCGACATCACCGCCGAAGAGCTTGGCACGCTCCTCGATCACCTGCTGGGTGATCTGCCCGAGACCGGCGCGCCGCTGCCGCCGCGCGCGGAACTGACCCTGCCCGGCGGGATCAAGCTGGTGGATTTCGCAACGCCGCAATCCGTCGCGCTCTTTGCGCAACCGGGGCTGGACCGGCATCACCCGGATTTCTTCGCGGCCTTCATCCTCAACCACATCCTTGGCGGCGGCGGGTTTGAAAGCCGGTTGATGACCGAGGTGCGCGAAAAGCGCGGGCTTACCTATGGCGTCTATTCCTACATCGCCGACCGCGACGCAGCGGAGGTCTGGACCGGCTCGGTCGCCTCGGCCAATGACCGCGTGGCCGAGGCCATCGCCGTGATCCGCGCCGAATGGGCGCGGCTGCGCGACGAGGGGGTGACGGCGGAGGAACTGGAGAATGCCAAGACCTACCTCACCGGAGCCTATCCGCTGCGCTTTGACGGCAACGGCACCATCGCCTCGATCGCCGTGGGGATGCAGATGGACGGGCTGCCCACCGATTACATCGTCAACCGCAACGACATGGTGAACGCGGTCACGCTTGACGAGATCAATCGCGTGGCGCGCGAGTGGCTCGACCCCGAGGCGCTGACCTTCGTGGTGGTGGGGCAACCCGAGGGGCTGGAAGGCACACTGAACTGAGGGCAGGGCACCGCGGGCTTTGGCCTATAGCGGAGGTTTGGGGAGCCGCGCGAGTGCCCGACCGCGGGTGGGCGCTCCAACGGCTTTGGTCGTTGCTTTATGGTGCCGAATTCTTGAACGCTTGTGCGGGTGTACAGCGTTGCAGAAGCGCCCGCCCGTCCGGGCGGTCGGGCGCTCGCGCGGCGGGCTTCGCCCTTGATTCCGCGCGGGGATCGACACGTCAACGTCGCCTTCAGGCCAAAGCCCGATCCGCTTTCCTCCTGTCATACCCCGCCTTTCTTCCCCGCACCCACTCTCCCTCTGGACAGTTCCCGTGCGCGGTGGCAGAATTTGATCAAATATCACACTCTCCCGGAGCACGCCCCATGAAAGACGACAATTTCCTGCGCGAGATGAATGGCCGCCACCTGTGGCAGCCGATGGGCCATCCCGGCGAGGCGCAGCGCAACGCGCCGCGCATCATCAAGACGGCAGAGGGCGTGCGCCTGCACGACATCGACGGACATTCGGTGGTGGATGCCGTCGGCGGCCTCTGGTGCGTCAATCTCGGCTATTCCAACGACGTGGTGAAACAGGCGATCTCTGATCAGCTTTGGCAATTGCCCTATTACTCGGGCTTTGCGGGCACCACCAACCCGGCCGCCATCGAGGCGTCCTACGCCGTGCGCGAGTTCTTTGCCGAGGACGGGATGGAACGGGTATTCTTCACCTCGGGCGGCTCGGACAGCGTCGACACCGCGCTGCGCCTTGCCCGCCAATACCACCGCCTGCGCGGCGAACCCACGCGCACCAAGTTCCTCAGCCTCAAGAAGGGCTATCACGGCACCCATTGGGGTGGTGCCAGCGTCAACGGCAACAACCGCTTTCGCATCGGGTATGAGCCGCTCTTGCCCGGCTGTTTCCACATCGCCGCGCCCTACACCTATCGCAACCCGTTTGACGAAAGTGACCCGGCGAAACTGGCGGAAAAGATCGCCGCCGCCATGGTGGACGAGATCGAGTTTCAGGACCCCTCGACCATTGCCGCTTTCATCATGGAGCCGATTCTCGGCGCGGGCGGCGTGATCGTGCCCGATGCGTCCTTCATGAAACACATGCGCGCGATCTGCGACCGCTACGGGATCCTGATGATCTCGGACGAGGTGATCTGCGGTTTCGGGCGCACCGGCGACTGGACTGGCGCGCGGCATTGGGGGGTGAAGCCTGACCTCATGACCATCGCCAAGGGCATCACCTCGGGCTATTTCCCGGTGGGCGGCGTGCTCATCTCCGGCGCGGTGGCCGAGGTATTCGAGACCTCGGACGCGCGCGGCGCGATCTGGACGGGCTATACCTATTCGGCGCATCCCGTGGGGGCGGCCGGCGTGGTGGCCTGCCTCTCGGAGACCCTGCGCCTTGACACCAAGACGAACGCCGCTGCGCGCGGCACCCAGCTTTATGAAGGCGTCAAGCGGCTGGCCGAGAAGCACGACATCATCGGCGATGTGCGCGGCGGGCACGGCCTGATGACCGGGATCGAGATCGTCAGCGACCGCGCCGCGAAAACGCCGATGGATGCGGCCACAATGCAGCGCATCCACACCGCCACCTATGACGCGGGCGCGATGGTGCGGCTTGGCGCGCATAACGTCCTGATGTCGCCCCCGCTGGTGATTTCCGAGGCCGAGGTGGACGTGATCCTGAACGCGCTCGACGCGGGCTTTTCGGCGGCCTGAGCCAAAGAGGGGCGACGGGCCGGACCTGTCGCCCCAAAATTCACCGTTAACCATTCTTAAACCTCCCGGCGCTACCCGTTAACCCTGACGCATCGCCGCGCGGGGAAAACATGGTCGCACGCGCCTATACCGTGGCTTTTGAAGGGGTCGAGGCGCGCCCCGTGGAGGTGCAATGCGCCGTGCTTGCCGGAGTGCCGGGATTTGCCCTTGTCGGTCTGCCCGACAAGGCCGTGTCGGAGGCGCGCGAGCGGGTGCGCGCGGCGCTCTCGGCGCTGGCCATTTCGCTGCCCTCCAAGCGCATCGCGGTCAACCTCTCGCCCGCCGACCTGCCCAAGGAGGGCAGCCATTTCGACCTGCCCATTGCCCTCGCCCTGCTCGCCGCGCTCGAGATCCTGCCCCATGACGCGGTCGAGGGCACAACGGCCCTTGGCGAATTGTCGCTCGACGGGACGCTCATTCCGGTGATCGGCGCGCTCCCTGCGGCCATGTCAGCGGCCGAAGAAGGGCGCATCCTGCTCTGCCCGCGCGCCTCGGGGGCCGAGGCCGCCTGGGTCGGCGCGGCGCAGGTGATCGCTGCCGCCTCGCTGGCCGATGTGGTGCGCCATTTCACCGGCGAATGCCCCATCGCGCCCTCGCAACCCGGCGAGGTGACCGGCCCGCCACCGGGGCGCGACCTGCGCGACGTCAAGGGGCAGGAGCGCGCCAAGCGCGCGCTGGAAATCGCCGCCGCCGGGCGGCATCACATGATGATGGTGGGCCCGCCCGGTTCCGGCAAATCCATGCTGGCCGCGCGGCTGCCGGGTATCCTGCCGCCGCTCAGCCCCGCCGAGGCGCTGGAAACCTCGATGATCCATTCGGTCGCGGGGCTCATATCCGAGGGCGGAATCAGCCGCACGCGCCCCTTCCGCGAGCCCCATCACACCGCCTCGATGGCGGCGATCACGGGCGGCGGACGCAGCGCCAAGCCGGGAGAGATCAGCCTTGCCCACAACGGCGTGCTCTTCATGGACGAATTTCCCGAGTTTCCACGCCCCGTGCTCGAGACGTTGCGCCAGCCCATCGAGACCGGCGAGGTGATGATCGCGCGCGCCAATGCGCATGTGAAATATCCCTGCCGCTTTCTGCTCGTGGCTGCCGCGAACCCATGCAAATGCGGGCATCTGAGCGATCCCGCCCGCGCCTGCTCGCGCGCACCGAACTGCGGCGAGGATTACATGGGGCGCATTTCCGGCCCGCTGATGGACCGCTTCGATCTGCGCCTTGATGTGCCGCCGGTGGCATTTAGCGATCTCGATCTGCCCGCCTCTGGCGAAGGGTCGGCGCAGGTGGCCGAACGGGTCGCGGCGGCGCGGGCGGTGCAACGCGCGCGCTTCGCGGACCGGCCCGACATGCGCCTCAATGCCGATGCCGAAGGCGAGGCCCTCGAGGACATCGCCACACCCGACGCCGAGGGGCGCGCCCTGCTCACCCGCGTGGCCGAGCGGTTCGGCCTGACGGCGCGCGGCTATCACCGGGTGTTGCGGGTGGCGCGCACCATCGCCGATCTCGACGGCTCTGACGCCGTGCGCCTGCCCCATGTGGCAGAGGCGGTCAGCTTTCGCCTGACAACCATCAAAGAGACCTGAGCCACCCCGCCAGATCGCGCAAAGTGGTCTGTGCCTCGGGCAGGATGTTGTGGAAGATCGGCCAGACATGCGGGTGGTCCGGCCTCAGATGCACCTCGCTCGTCACCCCCTGCGCCGTCAGGGCCGCGTGCATCCGCAGCGCATCGTCGCGCAGGATCTCGGTATCGCCCACGGTCAGCCAGACCGGCGGCGCACTCTCGAACCGGCCGAAAAGCGGCGAGGCCCGCGGATCGGACGGGTCCTGCCCGCCCAGGAACATCTCCAGCATCTCGCCGATCCGCTCTGCCGTCAACATGGTGTCGCGCAGGGCGTTTTCACGCACGGAGCCGCCCGAAAACGTCACGTCCGTAAGGGGCGAAAACGCAAAGAGAGCCGCCGGAGCGTCCAGCCCCTGCCGCAGGATCTCATGCAGGAGGGCGAGCGCCAGACCGCCACCCGCGCTGTCCCCGCCGAGAATCACCTCGCGCTCTGCCCGCAAGGCCCGGTAGCAGGCCAGCGCATCCTCGATCTGAGCCGGGAACGGGTGCTCCGGCGCCAGACGGTAATCCGGCAGGCAGCTCTCGAGCCCGGTCAGCGCGGAAAGCCGCGCCAGCATCGCGCGGTGCGTATCCGAGGTGCCGAACACGTAGGCACCGCCATGGAAATAGAGGAGGACCGGCCCTCGCCCCCTGACCGCGCCGCGCGCCCGCGCCCATTGCACGGGCACAGCCCCCAGCCTCCCGCGCTCGAACCGGCTGCCCCGGGGCGCATGGAAATAAACCCGCGCCTTCAGCGCAAAGGACCGTCGCAGCCGGTCCTTGTCATGCCGCGCCAGCGCCGGCTTCTCGAACCACCGAAGGTGGCGGTTCAGAAGCGCAAGCTGCCAGCTCATCCCCGCCGCGCCTCGATGGCGTCCCAGATAAGTCCCGCGCCATTGGTCCCGTCGAACCGCTCGAGTTCCTGAAGGCCCGTGGGCGAGGTCACGTTGATCTCGGTCAGGTAATCGCCGATCACGTCGATGCCGACGAAGATCTGCCCCTTCTCGCGCAGAAGCGGTCCGATCCGTGCGCAGATCTCGCGGTCGCGGTCGGTCAGGCCGATCTTCTCGGGCCGCCCGCCCACATGCATGTTCGACCGCGTCTCGCCCGCGGCGGGCACACGGTTGATCGCGCCGATGGGCGCGCCATCCACAAGGATCACCCGCTTGTCGCCCCGGCTCACATCGGGGAGGTATTTCTGCGCGATAAGCGGCTCGCGCGAGAAGCCGGTGAACATCTCGTGCAGGCTTGCAAGGTTCCGGTCGCTCTCGGGCAGATGGAACACCCCCGCCCCGCCGTTTCCGTAAAGCGGCTTGAGAATGACATCGCCATGGCGCGCACGAAACGCGCGGATCGTGGCAAGATCGCGCGCGATGGTGGTGGGCGGCATCAGGTCGGGGAAGTTCAGGATCAGAAGCTTTTCGGGGAAATTGCGCACCCAGAACGGATCATTGACCACCAGCGTAGCCGGGCTCAACCGTTCCAGCAGATGCGTCGTGGTGATGTAATGCATGTCGAACGGCGGATCCTGCCGGAGCCAGACCACGTCGAAATCGGCCAGATCGACCACCTGGTTTTCGCCCAAGCGGTAGTGATCCCCCGCCACCCGCTGCACCTCGAGTGGCCAGCCGCGCGCGGTGATGCGCCCCTCCTCATAGGCGAGCGCATCGGGCGTGTAGTAAAAAAGCTCATGGCCCCGCTCCTGCGCCTCGATCATCAGGCGAAAGGTGCTGTCGGCGGCGATGTCGATCGGCCCGATCGGGTCCATCTGAAACGCGATTTTCATGCGTGGCCTCATGTGTCACATCGCCCCTTTCATGGGCCATGCCGCGCGCGCGCGCAATTCAGAAAAGTCCGAACGCCGCCTCGAGGATGTTCACGGATCCGATGCCATCGACCGTCGCCACGTCGAATCGCACCGGTGCCAGCTGCCCCTCGGGCGTCAGCCCGATATATTCGGAGGCTGCATGATAGATCCGCTGCAATTGCCCCTGATGCAACCGCTGAAGCGCCAGATCATGCGTTGCCGCGCGCTTGACCTCACAGAACACATAGGTGTCGGGCGCGCGCAGGACGAGGTCGATCTCACCGCTGATCCCGCGCCAGCGCCGCGCCAGAACCTGAACGCCGCGCCCCTCGTAAAGCCGCGCGACCATGTCCTCGGCGGCCTGCCCGCTGAGAAAGGCGCGCCGGCCCCGTTCCTGTCGCCACTGCGGCACACCTTGGTGCATGCCCACAGTCGGAGCGGCGTCGAAATCGAAGGCCAGTTGCCGCATCATGACCCGTCCCCTTGTTCCTTGCGCGCCGCAAGCTGCAAGGCTCGCTGATAGACCGTGCGCCGGGGCAACCCCATATCTGCAGCCACCCGATCCGCCGCATCGCGCACACTTGCGCCTTTGAGAGCCTCTTCCAGAGCCCGGTCTATATCACCTTCTTTAATATCCGGTGAATCCCCGCGCCCGATCACGATAACGATTTCGCCTTTCAGCGTCTCTCCGGCGCAGTCCCGTGCAAGGGTTTCCAGCGTTTCCCGGCGCGTTTCCTCGAACTTCTTGGTGATCTCGCGGCAGAGCGCCGCCGGTCTCTCGCCGCCCAGCACCTCTGCCGCGTCCGCCAGCATCGCGGCCACGCGCCTGGGCGATTCGTAGAACACCAGCGTCGCGGGCACCGCGCCAAGCTCCTTCAACACCGTCTTGCGCCGCGCAGAGCTGCTTGGGAGGAAGCCCGCGAACAGGAACCGGTCGGTGGGCAGGCCCGAGAGCGTCAGCGCCGCGATCACGGCCGATGGCCCCGGTGCCGAGATGAGCGGATGGCCCGCCGCCACCGCCGCGCGGCCAAGATCAAAGCCCGGATCGGCCACCATCGGTGTGCCTGCCTCCGACGCGTAGAGCACCGATCTGCCCTCCGCCAGCGCCGCCAGGATGCGCGGGCGCATCTTTGCGCCGTTATGATCGTGATAGGCCCAGAGCGGGCGCTCGCCCAGGGCCACGCCATGGATTTCCATCAGCCGCCGCAGGCTGCGCGTGTCCTCGGCCACCAGCACCTCTGCCGACGCCAGCAGATCGAGCGCCCGGAGCGTGATGTCGCGCGCGGCGCCGATCGGGGTGGCGATGAGGTATAGTCCGGCGGCCAGTTTCTGCGGATCGGAATTCATCGCTGGACCCTTGTTCCATGACGGCTATGATCACGCCTGCGTGTATCCTGCCTTGGGTGCCCATAACAGGGAGTAGACCATGTTTGCCGTTTCAACCCTCCTCCGCAAGCCCCTGGCCCGCCTCGCCGCGATTCTCGCGCTCATCGGGCTGGCCGCTTGCGATGTCGCGCCAGGGGCCATGACCGGCGGGGGCGGCAGCGTGGCGCGGGGCGGCGCGGTGCCGGTGGCCCTTCTGGTGCCGCATGGCACGGGTAACGCGCAGGAGGCGCAGCTTGCCCGCGATCTGGAGAATGCCGCGCGGCTTGCGGTCGCTGATCTCGCGGGCGTCGAAATCGACCTGCGCGTCTACGGCACCGCCGGGCAACCCGCGCAGGCGCAGCAGGCCGCGCTCAACGCCGCCGCCGATGGCGCACAGATCATCATCGGCCCGCTTCATGCCGAATCGGCCAATGCCGTGGCCGTCGCCATGGCACAGCGCAACATCAACGTGCTGGCCTTTTCCAACAACCCGACCATCGCGGGCGGCAATCTCTTTGTCCTGGGACAGACCTTCCGCAACACCGCCGACCGGCTGGCGGGCTTTGCCACGGGCCAGGGGAAATCCCGCATCCTGGCGGTCTATTCCGACAACCTCGCCGGACAGCTCGGGCTCGAGGCGATCAGCCAGGCGGTGCAGGCGCAGGGCGGCACGCTGGCGGGAAGCGTCAGCTACGATTTCTCGCAGGACGGGGTTGTCAACGCCGTGCCGGTGATCCGCAGCACCGCCGAGACCAATGCGGCCGATGCAATCTTTCTGACGGCCAACAGCGCGGGCGCGCTGCCGCTCTTCTCGCAGATGCTGCCCGAGGCGGGGCTTGGTCCGGACCGGGTGCAGTATATCGGCCTGGCCCGGTGGGACACACCGCGCCAGACACTCGATCTTCCGGGGGTGCAGGGAGGGTGGTTCGCCGTGCCCGATCCGGCCCGCTCTGACGCGTTCGAGAGCCGCTTTCGCGCGGCCCATGGCAATAGCCCGCACCCGATCGCGGGCCTCGCCTATGACGGGATCGCCGCCGTCGGCGCGCTCACCAAGGCCGGTCGGGGCCTCACGCGCGGCGATCTCACGCAGGCGGCCGGCTTCCAGGGGGTGAGCGGCGTCTTCCGGCTGCGCCCGGACGGCACCAACGAGCGCGGCCTTGCCGTGGCGACCATCACCGACAAGCGCGTGCAGATCCTGTCGCCCGCACCCCAGGGCTTTGGCGGTGCCGGGTTCTGAGGCCCGCGCGGCGCTGATGCCCCTGCCCCAGCCGCCCGCGCCCCCCGCCGACCTGATCCTGCCGCCCGACGAGATATTCGCGGCGGGCAAGGTCGCGCTGGCACTGGACGAGGCCGCTGCCGGTGCCACCGACAGCGCCGCGCTGCGCCGCGCGGCCGTGTCTGTCCTCGGGGCCGAGATGACGCGCGGACGGGCGGCGATTTCCGAGGCCTTTGCCGCGCGGCCGTTCGATGCGCGCCCGGCCACCCGTGCCTGGTGCTGGCTGACCGATTGCGTCACCCTCGCCGCGCTCGATCTGGCCACGCAGCACATGCACCCGCTCGCCACGCCGACCGAGGCCGAGCGCATCGCCGTCTGCGCAGTCGGCGGCTACGGGCGCGGCGAGATGGCGCCCCATTCGGACGTCGATCTGCTGTTTCTCACGCCCTACAAGATCACCCCCTGGGCCGAGAGCGTGATCGAATCGATGCTCTACATCCTGTGGGATCTCCGCCTCAAGGTCGGCCACGCAAGCCGCACCATCCGCGACTGCCTGCGCCTTGGATCGGAAGATTTCACCATCCGCACCGCGCTTCTGGAGCATCGCTTTCTTGGTGGTGATGCCGCCCTCGCGCAGCGCCTCGACACCGAGTTGCGCGACAAGCTCTTTACCGGCACGGAGCGCGAATTCACCGAGGCCAAGCTTGCCGAGCGCGACGCCCGCCACGAAAAACAGGGCGAGCGCTATATGGTCGAGCCCAACGTCAAGGAGGGCAAGGGGGGCTTGCGCGACCTGCAATCACTGTTCTGGATCGCGAAATATCTGCACCATGTGCGCGATGTCGGCGATCTGGTGGCACTCGGCACCTTCACCCAGGAGGAATTCGGCACGTTTCAGCGCGCCGAGAGCTTTCTCTGGGCGGTGCGCTGTCATCTGCACCTCATCGCCGGGCGCGCCAATGACCAACTCACCTTCGACGTGCAGGTGCAGGTGGCCGAGCGCATGGGCTATGCCGATCGCGGCGGGCGGCGGGGCGTGGAGATCTTCATGCAGGATTATTTCCGCCACGCCACCGCCGTGGGGGACCTGACGCGCATCTTCCTGACCAAGCTGGAAGCCGCGCAGCAAAAGGCCGAGCCGCTGCTGCAACGCCTGCTCAAGCGGCGCAAGAAACTGCGCGCGGGCTATGTCGAGACCACCGGGCGGCTGGCCGTCGCCGACGAGGCGGCCTTTCTGGCCGATCCGCTCAACCTCCTGCGTCTTTTCGAGGAGGCGCTGCGCACCGGGCTTTTGATCCATCCCGACGCCATGCTCATGGTCACAAAAAACCTCTCACTTATCGACGAGGGGTTCCGCCACGACCAGGCGGCGCAAAAACTCTTTCTCGACCTGCTCCTGAAACACGGCAATCCGGAACGCGCGCTGCGGCGCATGAACGAGCTTGGCGTGCTCTCGGCCTTTCTGCCGGAGTTCGAGCCCGTGCGCGCGATGATGCAGTTCAACATGTATCACCACTACACGGTGGACGAACATATCATCCAATGCATCAGCCATCTGGCGCAGATCGAGCGGCGCGAGTTGATCGAGGAATTGCCGGTTTCCTCCGAGATCCTCAAGGAAGGCGTCAATCGCCGCGTGCTCTATCTCGCACTGCTCCTGCATGACATCGGCAAGGGCCGGCCCGAGGATCATTCGATCCTGGGCGCGCAGATCGCGCGCAAGGTGGCCCCGCGCCTTGGCCTCTCGAAGCGCGAGGCCGAGACGGTGGAATGGCTGGTGCGCCACCACCTGCTCATGTCCGACACGGCGCAGAAACGCGATATCGCCGATCCGCGCACGGTGCGCGATTTTGCAAAGGCGGTGCAGACGCGCGAGCGGCTTGACCTGCTCCTCCTGCTCACGGTCTGCGACATTCGCGGCGTCGGCCCCGGCACCTGGAACAATTGGAAGGCCTCGCTGTTCCGCGCGCTCTACCGCCAGACCCGCCGCGCGATGGAGGGCGGGCTTGAGGCGCTCAACCGCGAACAGCGCGGCGTGGACGCCAAGCGCGCGCTGCGCGAGGCCCTGCCCGACTGGGACGCGAAAGACCTCAAGCACGAGACCGCGCGCCACTATCCCCCCTACTGGCAGGGGCTGCATGTCACGGCCCATGTGATCTTTGCCCGGCTGCTGCACGACCTGCACGAGGACGAGATCGCCATTGATCTGGCCATCGACGCGGATCGCGACGCCACCCGCGCCTGTTTCGCGCTGGCCGATCATCCGGGCATCTTCTCGCGGCTGGCGGGGGCGCTGGCGCTGGCGGGGGCGAATGTGGTCGATGCGCGCACCTATACGTCCAAGGACGGGTTCGCCACCGCCGTGTTCTGGATCCAGGACGATGACGGCAGCCCCTTCGAGGCAAGCCGCCTGCCGCGCCTGCGCCAGACCATCGCGCGCACCCTCAAGGGCGAGATCGTGCCGCGCGAGGCGATCAAGTCCCGCGACAAGCTCAGGAAACGCGAGCGCGCCTTTCGCGTGCCCACCCATATCACCTTCGACAATGACGGGTCCGAGATCTACACCATCATCGAGGTCGATACCCGCGACCGTCCCGGCCTGCTCTATGATCTCACCCGGACGCTGGCGGCCAACAATGTCTATATCGCCTCGGCGGTGATCGCGACCTTCGGCGAGCAGGTGGTCGATACCTTCTATGTCAAGGACATGTTCGGGCTGAAATTCCACTCCGAGAGCAAACGCGCCGCGCTGGAACGCAAACTCCGCGCCGCCATCGAGGAAGGCGTGGAGCGGGCGGGGGCCTGAGGATTTCCCTGCCCCGCGCGGGCGGTCAGTGCTCCGTGCGCTTTATCAGCGGCAGGAGGTTGGCGATCCGCGAGCGCAATTCCAGCGGAACATCGTCCCGCTCGGCAGCGTCGCGCAGCATGTTCATCACGTGACTGGCCCGCTCTTCGTCCAGATCGCCGAGAACCTCTCGGATTGCCTCTGCTTTTTCGGCGTCAGTCTTGCTGTCTTGATGAACGATTTCCAGAATTTGCTGTATCGCCGTGCCAATGAGAGGGTCCTGGCCGCCATTTGACTGCTCTCCGATCCCGTCGCATCCCAGCCGTACCGCCAGATCGCGGAGAACGGTCTCGCGCTGTTGAATTGGACCAATCAGCCCCGGATTGACACCGAGCTTTTGGGACATGGCATAGTCCAGAAGCGTGATCGCGATTCGCGAGCAGGTCTCCTTTGGCTCTGCCTCTCCCGCATCATGGCGTGCCAGCAGATCCCTGTCCCGCGCCAAAGCGCGCCGATAATAGAGATTGCCAACACTCGAGCTTGGCTGTTCCTCGGCCAGATCCCTGATCCCGCGGGTGGCCAGGTCGATGATGGTCTGTGCCGGGGCCGCCCCCTCACACCATTCGATCAGGTCCGTGCAGACCTGCCCTGCCGGGGCGTCCGGGTTCTCGGCAAGCCAGGTTTCGAGATACTCAACCGCCTCGTTTTGTCTTCCCATCCGGTGTATCAGGCTGCCGACGGTTTTCACGACTCTTGACGTCTCCCGCGAGAGTGGAACATCACGGAGGTAACACTCGCCCAACTTAATCGCCGCGTCAAAACGACCGAGGCTGGCAAGTGCGTCCATGGTGAAGATGTAGCTGCGCCAGCCCCAGGTCGGGCGGCCACATGCCCCTTCGGGATTGTAGCCGTTCAACTGGATCAGTTTCTCCAGCAAGGGCGAATTGATCACCGCTGCATATTGAACGGCATGCGCAAGGAGATCATCGTGGGGCTGTACCGACCCGTTTATCCAGCAAGGCTGACCTTGCTCATCGATGACCGGCGCGCCGTTTTGTTGCGAAAGGCCCGCGAGGCAGACCCGGGTCGTGTCGCGAAGGTGGTGGAAATTTGAAGGTGGCGTAATCTCCGGGTGAACGAAACCCACCCAACCGGCGGCTGGCACCGCCAAGGAGATCA